>JAYQPD010000018.1:0-20058 GCA_038145135.1 bacterium
CGGCAATGACATAGTCATTGCCGGCCCTTTACTTTGCGCTGCAACTCACGTACAACAGTCTGTGGACTGAACGTTAACACGATGGAGGACCAGATGCGACGTGTTGTAGTAACGGGTATGGGAGCGATCTGCTCCCACGGAAACTCTGTAGGCGAGATCTTTGACGCGATCGAGGGCGGTTCGAATCATATTTCTGCCATTGACCAGCGCACTCATTTCGATTCGTCTCTCTACAAGCAGACCACTGGCCGCGTGGCGGCGGCCGTGCCGTACACTGACGATGAGCTCATTGAACGAATGGGGAGCGAGTACGCAAAGGAATTGAAGCGATATGATCGCCACCAGCTCTTTGCACGACACGCTGCGTCTGAGGCGCTCTTGTCCGCATTCAAGAAGCTCCCTCACGACCGTGAACGTTTCGGAGTGTCAGTTGGCACCGGCGACGGTGGTCTCACTACTGGTTTCGAATCTGATGTGCGACTTATCAAGGGAGAAAAAGGTGGTAAGTTGTCACCTTTTGCAAATCTCGGTGAGCTCCCCAACATCTTTGCTGGCCAGATCGCAAATCATTTCGGACTCAAGGGACCGGGATTTGTGCACTGTACCGCCTGTGCGGCATCTGCTCACGCCATCATGCATGGTGCCGATCAGATCAAACTCGACCGTGCAGACCAGATGCTTGTCGGTGGCGCTGAGGCGGCTATCACACCTTTCGGTATCGCTTCGTTTGCGGCTCAACATGCCATGGGTACCGATTCGCGACCGTATCAAGCGGGGCGTGATGGGTTCGTTATGGGTGAGGGTGCGGCAATGCTCGTGCTCGAGGCTCTGGACCATGCGCGCGCACGCGGCGCTACCATACTCGCTGAGTTGGTGGGGTACGCCTCAACCATGGATGGTGTTCAAGGTGGTGCCATCACCGCACCTGATGTGCAGGGAGGCTACCGCGCAGCACAGTTGGCGCTTGATATGGCAGATCTCTTCCCAGAGCAGATTGGGTATGTGAATACTCATGGTACGGGTACTGCTGCGGACGCGATCGAGCTCGATGGCATCAAAAAGTGGTCAGGCTCATTTGCGGGAGACATCCTTGTCTCATCCACAAAATCCTGGATCGGCCACCTTCTCGGAGCGGCTGGCGCTATTGAATCAGTACTTTCGATCGAGATGGTACGGCGAGGACTGGTGCTTCCAACCCGTGCGTTGACTCTGGAGAATCTAGATCTGGCGTGCGAGGGCGTTGACCATGTCATGAGCAACGCGCGTGTACAGAATTTTGAGTACGTACTATCCAACTCCTTCGGGTTTGGTGGTACCAACGCAACACTCATCTTCCAGCGGTATGACCGATAACACAATGCCGTGAGTTTCTTGATAGAAACTCACGGCATTTTATTTTTCTACAGGACTACGTTTAGTAATCTCCACCGGTTGCTGGTTTTTCGCCTACGAGGTTCACTTCAATCGAGCCATCCATTACGGGCTTTATTTCATTGTGGTACCCAAAAGTACCTTCACGGTCAAAGGTAAAGTCCCAGTATTGACCATTCTGTACCTCTTTACACATATCGAAGATGGTGCCCGAGCACGATTTGGTTGTCTTTACCGGGTATGACTTGTGTGTAGGATGAATGTTGGTTACGACCCACATTCCATCGCTTGATATGTTGAGGAAGCGCACGGTGTCACCCTTGAGGATGGTGAGTTTTTTAGGTGAGAAGCCACGGCCGTCGTAAGTAACGAGTGCGAGTTTTGGTTTCGGTGTGGTAGTGGTCACTGGTGGTGTATAGGTGATGGTCTTAGTGACCGGTGCTGGAGTAGTAGGGGCAGTTTTTGCAGGAGTAGTGGCAGTGTCTTCTGATAGGGCAGCGTCCCGCACCTCCTCAGAAGCGATCTCTTCAGAAGGTACTGGTACACTGTCCTCAGTGGGCTCAGAGTCGGTTGCGATTGAGTTTTCTTGTTCCACGGTAACAACCTGATCGGTCGAGTGTGTACCGAGGTACCATCCTCCTACAAACACTGCGATCACGACCGCGCCACCGGTAATGAGAAGTTTCATGTTGTTGTTCATATTCATAGTATGCATCCTCAGGACAATTTTTCAACCTGTGCGACCACCGCATAATGGTCACTTACATTTCCGCGGAGGGCAACATCAGTAATGGAGAATGTATTGGGGGTTGAGAGGATGTAATCAACCATGAACTCAACAATGCGTTTTGCTTCTATCGGATGGTTCTTCTGGCGATGGAGCGGCAGGAACATACTGGTAGTGTACGTAGAAGGAATGTGGTCGGTATATACTCTCGCCAAGAGTGGGTATACATCATTTTGCTTGCGAGGAATATTGAAATCACCGCAGAGTACATGGGGACCCTGCTCGTTCATGAACGTAAGAAGGCGTTCCATATCGCGAAACTGATTCTCGTTAGAGAATCCATTTGGTGTCCAGGTGAAGTGAGTGGTGAAGATGAAAAATTCCTGTTCCTGGTCGGTCACCGATATACCAAGCACGCCTTGACGATAGCTCTTTCTTTTTGTCTCCAGGGAAGTATCATCAACAGGCACCAATGTCGTGGCGGGTTGATAGTAGTACTCACGGATGACTCGCCACGCAGGTTCACGTGAGGCAATTGCGATGCCCCATTCGTCCATGATCCCTCCTTCTTTAGGTTTGAGACAGGCGGGCATGAACTCCACTTGGTATTCAGAACCCACAATATCCTGTAGGTCGCTTCTGAATACTTCTTGAAGACAGATGACATCCGGATTCTCCTCTGCGATAAAAGGGGTTACGCGTGCCAAGTGGCGGTCGCCCTCAATATTCACGCTGAGAAGTTTTTTCATAGTACATGTGGGCTTTACAGATCGATCCGCTCAATGTGTCGCGTGTCGGTATCAAACAATACGACCGATGAGGTGCCGGTTCGGTATCCCTGCACCTCACCTGGATTTAAGAGAATTGTGCCGTTCACGAGGTGATCTTCATGGTACTCATGCGTATGTCCAAAGACGACCACATCGTATGAGCCGGTGTGTGCAGCGTGTTCGGCGTTGAGCGGGTAGTGGTTCATGTAGAAACGCAGTCCACCAAATGTCTCTTCCATCGTGCCGCCATTTAAGTTTCCGTGAAGTGTGACACTAGGCGCGCTGTCACATACCCGCGTCAGTGCCACAAGTTCTCCCTCGTTATTTCCGAGTACGAGATGTACCTGTCCGGAAAATTGTCGCAGCACATCAATGCCGGGAGGTGAGATAAGGTCGCCAGCAAACAGGAGCACCTCGCAGTTGTGTTCGTTCCCCACGGTGACAGCTCGAGAGAGTTTCTCCCAGTTGTCGTGACTATCAGAGGCGATCAATATTTTCATTATAGTGACTTGAGATAGGTGAGCATGGTCTCGGCATCAGACACCATGAATGGGTCGTCGGGGCAGTTATCCTGCATACCTTGCTCTATGAAGGCTTTCTTGATGACACCGTCCTCCACATACATACTGTAGCGCCAGGATCGCTCTCCGTATCCGAGGTCGTCTTTCTTCACATTCATCTGCAGTGCGTTGGTGAATGCTGCTGAACCATCGGGGAGATATTTGACCTTGGAGATCCCTTCGGCATTCATCCAGTTCCACATGACAAATGCGTCGTTCACCGCCAAACAATACACCTCATCAACTCCGAGCGCTTTGAGTTCGTCATAATGCGCCTCATATCCCGGCAAATGGAACGAGCTACAGGTTGGTGTGAAGGCACCAGGAAGGGCAAACAGCACGATCTTCTTTCCCGAAAAGACCTCATCTGAGGTTACGTCCTGCCATCGGTACGGATTTGGCTTCACTGATTCATCATGTATGCGCGTCTTAAAGACAACAGCGGGAATATGCGTACCCTCAAGGATTGGTGGGTTTTTCATCCGCACATTGTACCGCATCGGTACTCAGTTAGGCATCTTAAGTATGTTATACAAGATGCAAAAGGTGGAGTGCGAAGAAGATACACATTGCGCCAGCACTCAACACGGTTGCTACTAGTGCTGCCCATACCATCTTGACCGACGAGACGGTGTCTTTACCAATGAAGTAAACGAGCAGTGTCGTGACACCAAAGAGGGCAATCGACAGCTCGCTCTTCCCAAGCCAATGATGTGAGAAGGTATTTTTGAGCCAGTTTTTGAGTGGTGCGTACTCCTCACCGATGATGGTAAGAAGTGCAACAAGTAGCACCGCAAGGATCGTGGCGAGAGCAGTTGCGTTCAAGAGACGATGTGTTTTGATGGTCATAGTAAATAATTTATCGAACAGCTCCCGAGATCAAGATGCCAGAGGCAGCAACACCAATGCCGAGCAGAATAGTGAGGAGCATTGTCCAAGAGACCGCCCGTTTGAGCTCAGAGGTCTCATGGTGACCGAGCGCGTGTGCGCCGAGCGCTGACACGATGGCCAGAAAGGGAATGAGTATGAAGACGTGTTCTTTGGCTTCCATGAAGAACTGGTGTGCCCACGGGTAATCCCCAGCGAGGATGACGGGTTTCACTGATGCTCCGTAGTACACCACATAGTAGTATGCGCCAGTGATCCATGAGGTAAAGAAGAGAAATACTGAGGACCAAGCAGACCAGGTAACGAGGCGGTAGGGGGGATGGCTCCTAATCAGCTGCATATATGCAAAATGGATCGCAGCCACCCCGAAAAGACCGAAGATAACATGGGCGACAAGCATGAGGGTGGTGAATGAATTCATGATGGCATGTGAGGTGTGTAACGACGATGGAGTGTGCGGAGTATAAGGTAGATAATCACGATTGATACCAGATACACCCCGACGACCCAATAGATGGGAAAGTGCGATTTTCTAAGCACTCCAAGGATGAGTGCGGCATACCATGAGGTAAAGGCGATAGCGCTCCCCCAGATCAGTGGCATGCGATGGAGCTGCAAGAGGGCCGCGTTCATTCCAATAATTCCTACGATAGCAAGTTTGGTCCAAAATTGAAGTGAGTAAAACCACTGATTGTGTTCGGTAAGTCTTCCAAGGATGAGGAAACCGAATCCAGAGATGATGAGTAAGAGAAAACCAATACGAAGTATATTGTAGCTTGTTTGCATGATGGTCGTCTCTTCTGGAGAAACGGTTCCATCGCGCAGTGCATTGATAAGATAGACCTCAATGAATGTTGCGCCACCAACACCGAGTACGGTGCCGATGATGTGCATAAGTGTGAGCGTTTGATCCCAATCCATATAACCTCATTGTGATATTCGTTTGCTCACTATGCAAGTGACGATGGTGCGTATCTGTGGAGGGTGCGCTACACTTGTAGGTAAGTCGATTGTTGGTTATCCAATAATATTAATTACATCCAAGTATGGATACTATGGATCAAAACGAGGGTTCACAGCAGCAGTCTGAAGGTAACGCTTCGACTACTCAAGGAGGGGGTGCAGATATGAGGTCACAAGCAACTGAGGCTATGAGTGGTCTCGAAGGGTGGCTTGCGCCACTGTTTGAAAAGTTTCCTCATTTACCTGAAGGAGGAAGAAAGTTTTTGGTCGATGCTGCGCCATGGGTAGCACTTATATTCGGTATACTCGGTATATTGTCGATGTTTGGGTTCGGTGGCGTAGGGATGTCAGCACTGTACCTCGGTGGCGCTCTTGGGCACATGATGCTTACACCACTTATTCATCTCGCGTTTGGCCTTGCGTCTTCTGTCATGCTGTTAATGGCGTACCCGGGTCTTAAGAGTCGGGTGCGTAAGGGGTGGAGTATGGCCTTTTACTCGGAGGTAGTATCTGTTGCAGGAGGGCTCTTTGCGATCGTAATGGGAGGATACAGCGATGTTGTTGGCCTTCTGATCGGAGCTACTATTGGCTTTTACATCCTCTTTGAGGTGCGGAGTTACTATAAGTAGAATAGGAGCAGTCACCAAAAAACCACCGCGGGAGCGGTGGTTTTTGGTGAGGTTTAGATCCCTCCGTCTCTCGCAGGATGCAACAAAACCAGAGCTGAGGATTCGATCGTTACACGATCAGTATCCGCTGCGGATATTTTCCTTGCTACGTAGGAAAATATTCTCGCAGCAGCTTCGAATCCCTCACGCACATGCTCCCAGCATATTGTGGAGATAGGGTTCGTCCCGCTTTTTCTAATTCGCTCCGCTCATAAGAACGCTGGACGCAGCTCGCCGACAAGCACTCCCTTCGGTCGTTTGCCCTAAAGGATTAGTATTTGTATGCAATCACTTCGTTCTTGCCACAAATACTGAACGTACCGGCTCCGCTGTTCGAATCCCTCCGTCTCTCGCAGGATGCAACAAAACCAGAGCTTTCGCTCTGGTTTTGGCACCTGCGGAGACGGAGGGATTCGAACCCTCGAGGCCGTTTAACGGGCCTACCTCGTTAGCAGTGAGGCGCTTTCGACCAACTCAGCCACGTCTCCTTCATTTTGCTTCGCTCCATTCAGGAGACGTGGCTTCGGGTCGAACAAGTTCGTCCGCGGGACCGTAGGTCCCGGAGAAACAGTGTCCCACACTGTTTCTCCCAACTCAGCCACGTCTCCATATGTTCTCCAACTCGCTCTGGCCTGTGGAGCTTACTCCACATCGGCCAGTTTCCATTTCTTGGAAACCGCCTGCAACATGAAGCAGTTCATGTTGCAGAGCCACGTCTCCTCGATTTTGTTCATTTCCTTATTATTCGCCTCAAAAAGGGTGTTTTTGGAAGGAAATTGCCGCATTACGATACCATATTTATGTCTCGGGTTCTATGTTTTGCCCAAAATACGCTGTCCACACCCCCCACGTTCCCCCCTGTATTCCTCCTCTGAATAGCGTAAAATAATGGCTGTACTCTGATGGAGGAGAGTAATGACGGTATCAGTTAACTAAATACACATGGCTAAAGCAGCAAAGGCGAACTCGGCGTTCATGAAGCCGATGACTATCAGCGAAGATCTCGCAGCAGTTGTAGGTAAGGGTCCTATGCCTCGCTCTGAGGTGACCAAGAAGATCTGGGAGTACATCAAAAAGAATGATCTCCAGGATCCAAAGAATAAGCGCAACATCAACGCTGACGCTGCACTCCTCAAAGTGTTCGGCGGCAAGAAGACCGTCTCAATGTTCGAGATGACCAAACTTGTCGGCAACCATCTCTCGTAGGGTAACCTACACAAACAAAAAGGCGCTCCGTACGGAGCGCCTTTTTGGCACGTTAGTGCGCCAGCGCGATCAGGCTAATGGTGGTGAGTCCAGCTTGTTTGAGTACACGCTGTGCTTCCAAGAGAGTTGAACCGGTCGTGGTGACGTCATCGAAAAGTATGAGTGGAGTGTTCTTAGGGAGTACAACGTCATTATTCACCGCAAATGCACCGACGAGATTGGTTTTTCGCTCTGTGCGGGAGAGTTGTGTTTGTGGAGTGGTGTCGCGTGTCCGAACGAGGAGGGAATCCATCATTGTATGGGGAGAGTGTTGAAGTGCACGGACCCCGATCACTTCAGATTGGTTATAGCCACGTGCATTCTTGCGTCGCCGTGAGAGCGGTATGGGAACAAGTATGTGTGGTGTACTCATACTGGAGAGCTTTTCTGCAAGGAGATCGGCAAGTAGCTCGATAGCACGGGCATCTTTTGAGTACTTCGCCCGGTGTATGAGTGCGCGTACCCGCGGGTCTTGGTAGGGGAGGAGTGCTGTCACACCACCAACGACCACCTCTTCTCGGAGTGTTGTCAGTTCGCGTGTGGTCAGCTGACGCACGAGAAGCTCTTCCTTTGAAGGTGGAAAGAGAAGATCGATCATCAAGGCAGCGATCGCTGTTATTCGCATATGCTGAGGATAGCATGTGAGTCTCGCATGGTAGAATTTTTATGCGTTATGGCATTTCAGATCAAACAGCTTGGAAAACTGTTCGACAAGGGCAGCTCATCTTCGTTTGAAGATGGCGTCGTAGGTATTGACTTCGGCTCCTCTTCACTCAAGGTCGTCCAATTAGTGCGCGGTGAGCGCGGTGCGCAGCTTACTACGTATGGCGAGCTCCAGCTCGGCCCGTACGCCGGTGCACCGATCGGGTCTGCGGTACGACAGATCGATCCAACGAAGCAGGCTGAGGCACTTGCTGACATACTTCGCGAGGCGAGCGTCACGGCTCATGTCAGTAGTTTTGCGGTACCTTACACCTCGAGCTTCATGGTCGTTGCGCGGTTTCCCACTCGTGACCCAAACCAATTGCAGTCGATGGTGCCTGTTGAGGCACGTAAATATATCCCGATCGCCATGAGTGAGATCACCCTCGACTGGTTCATGCTTCCTGATATGCCGCACGCTGACCTTGCTACGATCGATCATATCGATGTACTTATGGCGGCGACACACAATGAATCGCTGAAACGATACAAAAAATTGATTCAGAGCGCTGGTATTGCGGTAGGTATGAGTGAGATCGAGGCGTTTGGTGCGGTCCGCTCTTCACTGCATGAGTCTGACGCTTCTGTACTACTCCTTGACCTCGGCTCATCTTCCACAAAAATGTATATCGCTGAGATGGGTATCATGCGCGAAACACACCGTGTACAAAAGGGAGGGCATGATGTGACACAGGCACTAGTGGGTACTGCTGTGCAAACCTTTGATGAGGCAGAGGAGCTCAAGCGTCGTGTAGGGATCGGTCCTGATGCTGATGAACAAGTACGTGATCTTGAACTTTCGGTGATCGAGCAGATCATGCGTGAGATCCAAATGCGTTTAGAACGCTACGAAGCAGAAGAGGGGAGTCATGTGGAAAAGATCCTTTTGACCGGAGGCGGTTCTTCACTGATCGGCCTATCGGCTTTCATTGAAGCTTCACTCGCACGGCCAGTCTCTCAAGCAACACCGTTTTCAAAAGTTGAGTATCCTGCATTCATAGATGAGGTCTTGAAAGAAGTTGGCCCGACATTTTCTGTTGCGCTCGGTGTCGCACTGCGTGCGATGAAGTGATATCCAGCATCTGTTGTTGTCGATGTCCACAGAACATGAGCGACGAGTGTGGTTGCATTTCGTATACTTGTAGTGATGAACCCTGCACCTCAGCAATCTTTTATACCGCGCCAGCAACCCGGAGTCTCAATCCCTACTCCTCCACGAAGAGGGAAGCGGCGAGTCAATGTTCTTTCACTTTTTGCAGTAGTGGTCTTTTTTGGTTCACTTATCTTGTCGATAGGTGTGTTTTCACTCAAACAGATACATGAGCGCACACTCTCACAACGACAGGAAGAACTGAGACAACAGCAAACACTCTTCAATACTGATGATATACAAAGCGCGCAGCTTCTAGACGCACGTATACGTGTCGCAGAGCATCTCCTGGACTCCCACGTTTCACCTTCAAAGCTATTCTCAGTGTTAGAGAGCACGACACAGGAGGAGGTTCAGTACACTAACTTTACATTCACCCGGAGACCCTCGGGCAGTATCAGTGTGAGCATGGAAGGTGTGGCGCCACGCTTCAACACCGTTGCACGTCAAGCACAGCGATATGCTGATGAGACTCTCTTTAGGAGGGTAGTGTTCGCGAATCTTGATAAGGTCACCACCGAAAGCGTGAAGTTCTCTGTAGATGTGGATATTGCTCGTGATTCGATCGCATATGCAGCGACGCCCATACCAACTTTTGACACAACCAGTTTATTTGACACTCCCGATGGTGCAGATGAAAACACCAATTCTCTTGATGTAACTGACCAGCAGTTCTAACGAGCCTATGTATCGACTTCTCACACCTTTACTTGCACTCATTGTCGCAATCACACTCTATGCGACCTATATCAAGCCGACCCTCAACAAATACAAAGAGATAGACACTGAGATCGGTAGGTATGATGCGGCGCTCAGCAAGGCAGCTGAATTAAAGACTAGGATCCAAGAACTGATCAACGAAAAGAAAGCGATTCCCCAGTCAGACCTCGAGCGACTTATGGTCTTGGTACCGGATAGTATCGATGAGGTTGAAGTGATCATGGCACTCGATGAGATCGCTAACAACAACCGACTCACCCTACAGGGGCTCACTGTACAAAAGCAGAGCAAGGACAATATCTTCAATGACGAACAAGAAACCGCTGCCGCTACACGAAATGTCCCTGACCCAACATTCGACGATCCAGCGTATGACCCTGCTCTCGATCCAGATTCCACTGGTGGTGCACAGCTCGGGAGTCTGATCACTGATTCAGCGGATATTGCTTCCGCGAAACTCGAGGATCTCTATGAACCGGTCACCATCGGGTTCACGGTCACTGGCAGCTACGAGGATTTCAAGACATTCACCGCCGAGCTTGAAAAGAGTCTGGTACTTATGGATGTGTCGGAGCTCTCGATCACTGGTCAGAATGGCGAGGCACAAGGCGGGGGAGAAGTTGATTCGAGTTATGCGATGACCATTAGTCTCTATCAGTTCAAGAATCCTACCTTGTAACGTATGTCTTCACTCATAAAAAATGCGTTCTTCCTTGTCACGTTCATAGCGCTCATTTGGTTTGCGTGGAAGCTTTTCTTCAGCGGTGAGGATGTGGGGTTGGTAACGCAGCAAAATAGTGAGGCACTCGTTGCTCAACAAAAGTTCTTGAATCAACTTGCTGAGCTACGCGACCTTCATCTCAATTCAGATATATTTGTGGATCCTGAGTTTATTTCTCTAACCGATCCGCGTGTTGAGATCGTAGATGAGGAGGCGGGACGTGAAAATCCTTTTGCTCCGGTCCCTGGCCTCAAGGTGTCCCAGTGATCGTCGAAAGCAGTACGGGATTCGAGCGGTGTAGCGTGGTATGAATCTACTCGAATTACTTACAGAGTATAAAGTCATCACCCCTGAAGAAAGCACACGGGTTCAGGGTGTTTTGTCGAATGCAGAGACTGGTGGTGCACCTGTATCAACAGAGGCTGCACTTATTGGTGCAGGTATTGAACCGAAGCGTAT
Organism: bacterium; assembly: GCA_038145135.1. Taxonomy (GTDB): domain Bacteria; phylum Patescibacteriota; class Minisyncoccia; order Phycocordibacterales; family UBA918; genus JAYQPD01. The sequence goes on from JAYQPD010000018.1 coordinate 10,945, forward strand.
TCTTGAGACCCTCAGTGCCTACTTTAAGGTGCCTGCGCGGGAACTTGCAGAGGGAGAGAAGATCGATCCTTCCATACTTCAGTACATCCCTGAAGAGTCCGCCCGCCATTATAAGTTGATACCCCTTGAAGTGCGTGATGGGGTGCTCGAAGTGGGAAGTGTTGATCCTGATGACCTTGATGCTGTAGATGCACTCAACTTCATTTCAACCAAGAACAATCTTCCGTACAAGCTCGTGGTCATCCTTGAGCGAGATTTCAATCGTGCGGTGACCATGTACGAGAATATTGCAGGAGAAGTGAATCAGGCACTTTCTGCGCTCGAATCAGAGCTCTCCGTCGAACTTATTGAGAACCAGGAGGACAAGCAGGAGGAATCAGCGGAGGGAGTAAAGGAAGATGCGCCGATCACTCGGATCGTTGCGACTATCCTTCGTTACGCGGTTGACGGAAAGGCGTCAGACATACATATCGAGCCGACTGGTGAAAAGGTCCGTGTCAGATTCCGTGTCGATGGCGTACTCGTGAAGTCGCTCGAGCTCCCTATGAAGGTCCACTCAGCGGTTGTGGCGCGTATAAAGATCCTCTCGTCGATCCGTCTTGACGAAAAACGAAAACCACAAGACGGCCGCTTTTCAGCGACGATCGATGGGCACCGTATCGATTTTCGTGTGTCTTCACTCCCCACGTATTTCGGAGAGAAGGTGGTGATGCGTATCCTTGACCCTGATCAGGGTGTCCGCACCTTTAAAGACCTCGGAGTAAGTGATGATAATCTTGCAAAGATCCGTAAAGCACTTAAGCGGCCATACGGTATCATCCTTATCTCAGGTCCGACCGGCTCGGGTAAATCGACAACCCTCTACTCAATGCTCCAAGAGATCGATCGTATGGGTCAGAACGTTATCTCGCTTGAAGATCCTGTAGAGTACTCTATCGAGGGTGTCTCGCAGTCCCAGATCCGTCCCGAGATCGGATATACGTTTGCGGCAGGACTCCGTTCGATCCTTCGCCAAGACCCCGACATCATCATGGTGGGTGAGATCCGCGACAAGGAAACAGCTCAGCTTGCCATCCAGGCAGCACTAACTGGTCACTTGGTGCTCACGACCATCCACACCAACACCGCCGTTGGAGTAATACCTCGCCTCATCGACATGGGTGTCGACCCTTACCTTATTGCACCGACACTCGCGCTTGCAATGGCGCAGCGTCTTGTCAGGAAGATCTGCCCCTCATCTGGAAAAGAGGAGAAGATCGAAGGTTCGATCAAAATGCTCTACGAAAAGCAGTTTGAGACATTGCCGAGTGAATATCGGGACACCCTCCCACCGTTTGAGAGTGTACTTCGTGTGCAGTCGTCTCCAGAGTGCCCGAATGGCACTCGTGGCCGCACTGCGGTGATGGAGGCATTCGAGATAGATAACACCATTGAGCAACTGATCCTGGCGGGGAAGTCTGAAGATGAGCTCTATCACGCCGCACGTAACAAGGGTTTCACCACCATGTATGAGGATGCACTGATGAAGGCACTTCGTCACGAGATACCCTTTGAAGAGGTGAACGGCCTTGGCGGTAGCGGTGGAAATATGGTGACCATCGACGAGGATATGGAGGCTCCTGATGTGTTGCCTGTCGATAACGCGAATACGATGTAGCGGTTTTAGGGGTATAATGGTCGCGTATGAAGATATTCCTTGTAGATGACGACACATTCTTAATAGACATGTATGCTGCGAAGTTTACCGGTATGGGACATGGTGTTGATAGTGCCAAGAGTGTTGAGTCAGCGCTTGAGAAACTCAGGAGTGGCGAATCGTATGACGCAATTCTGCTCGATATGGTATTGCCCGGGATGAATGGCATGGATCTCTTAAAGCTCATAAAAAAGGAAAACCTCTCACCAGCAGCAAAAGTGATCGTATTGTCAAATCAGGGTGATCAGTCCGATATAGATGCCGCAACTGCAGCCGGAGCGGAAGGGTACATCGTCAAGGCACATATGATCCCAAGTGAGGTTGTTGCAAAAGTGGAGTCGATCGTGAACGGCAATTAAATTTTTATATACATTTAGTATGGCAGTGAACTACACACGTGAACTCGAAGACATCATCGACATCGTGATCGAGGAGAATGGATCCGACATTCACTTTTCAGTCGGCACACACCCGACGATCCGTGTTGCAGGCTCACTCATTCCACTGCTAAAAAAGCCGATCCTTTCCGTAGAGGATGTCACTGAGTTCACCAAGGCACTCCTCAATCCTATACAATTTGCTGAGTTTACTACCAAGAAAGAGATCGATTTCTCGTATGAATATCGCGATGGCATTCGGTTCCGTGGAAATGGGTTCTACCAGCGTGGCGGCATCTCGATCGCGCTTCGCCTCATTCCGAACGTCATTAAGATGGTCGCTGAACTCAATCTGCCACCTATCATCGAGACCTTCACCGAGCGTCCGCAGGGATTCTTTCTCTGTGTAGGTCCGGTTGGACAAGGAAAGTCGACAACTCTCGCGGCAATGATCGAGCTCATCAACGTTAACCGCTCTGAGCATATCGTGACGATCGAGGATCCGATCGAGTTCATCTATGAGCCGAAAAAATCACTTATTGATCAGCGCGAGGTGCGTGTCGATACCGCAGATTTCCACACTGCACTCCACTCTGCATTTCGACAGGACGTCGACGTGATCATGGTTGGTGAGATGCGTGGTCCAGAGACCATCGGTACCGCGGTAACTGCTGCTGAGACTGGCCACCTGGTGCTCTCAACACTTCACACCAACAACGCTGCACAGACCATCGATCGTATCATCGACACGTTCCCAGCAGGTCAGCAAGATCAGATCCGCATTCAGCTCGCAGGCTCGCTTCTTGGTATCTTCTCACAGCGTCTTATACCAAAGATATCAGGCGGACTCGTACCAGCGTATGAGCTCCTCATTAACAACAACGCTGTCGCAAACCTTATTCGTGAGCGACGCAGCCACGAGATCCAGACTGTTATTGAGACTGGTGCAGAGTACGGCATGATCGAGATGAATCGTTCACTTTCTGAATTGGTTCACAAGGGTGATATCACCGTCGAGAACGCCTTCGCACATTCTCTGAACCCAAAGGGGCTTGAGCGCCTTCTGTAAGTAGTACGTAGTATGCTCTTTAAGTATAAAGCAACAGATCAATCTGGCGGACAAAAGGAAGGCACGGTGGATGCTGCTAATATTGACGTGGCGATCACCTCGCTTCAGCGACGTGGCTATGTAGTGTCAGCGATCGACCCGATCGCGGGAGCGTCGGGGAAGGGTGGTGTGCAAGAGATGCTTGGTCAGGAGTTCACGTTCCTCCAGCACGTCTCGAGTAAAGAGGTAGTGATGTTCTCGCGCCAGATCTCAACCCTTTTTGAGGCACAGGTCTCTGCACTTCGCATCTTTAGACTTCTCGCGACTGAGATGGATAATCCGCTCATGCAGAAGATCCTAACTGAGGTCGCTGACGACATCCAGGGAGGAAGCTCCATCTCTAAGGCGCTCAGCGTTCATCACGAGATGTTCTCGCCATTCTATGTCGCCATGGTGAAGGCGGGTGAAGAGTCGGGCCGTTTAAGTGAAGTGTTCCAATTTCTCGCTGATTACCTCGACCGTTCGTATGAGGTGATGTCGAAGGCGCGCAACGCCATGATCTACCCTGCTTTCGTCATTATGACCTTCATCGCAGTTATGGGTCTTATGATGACCCTGGTGATACCACGCATCAGCCAGATCATTATTGACTCCGGACAGGAGATTCCGCTCTACACCAAGATCGTCGTGGGGATCTCAAACTTCGTCTCAGGGTACATAGCGTTCATCCTTCTCTTCATTGCGCTTGGTTCGTTCTTCCTCTGGCGCTTTGCCACGACTGAGGTAGGTGCACGCACCATGGATGAGCTCCGCCTCGCCACACCACTCATTGGGGACCTCTTTAAAAAGCTCTACCTCTCTCGCATTTGTGACACCGTTTCAACTATGCTCCAAAGCGGTGTGTCGATGGTGGGGGCTCTTGAGATCACCTCAGAGGTTGTGGAGAACCGTGTATATCAAGAGACCATCGATGAGGTCATTGAGAGTGTGAAGGGAGGCATGTCTGTCTCAGATGCGTTTGCTGAACATCCGCATATTCCTGGCGTAATGGTCCAGATGATGAAAGTGGGTGAGGAGTCTGGTAGTCTTGGGTCAATTCTGGATACTCTCGCGAAGTTTTATCGACGCGAGGTGAATGGTGCGGTAGATACGATCGTGAGTCTCATCGAACCTGCAATGATCGTTGCGCTCGGTCTTGGTGTCGGCATCCTTCTCGCAGCGGTTCTCGTACCTATCTACAACGTAGCAACGAGTGTGTAGAACATTACACTTGTCCACACCCATCGCACCTGGGAAAATTGATACGTTTATAATAGGGGAAGCTGACCGAGACGTCGGTAGCACATTAATCACAACGCAGAGCCCATCTCAAATTAAATGGCCATCAATCGCATGCGAAGTCTGAGCGAAACATGCGCGTCGTGAGGAGGCATAGCCACCTCTGACGACGAGCGACAAACATGTTGCAGCCAGAGTTCGCAGGTGAGTATGGCCAAGCAGTGATGTAGTGAATTGTGTATCAATACACTACAGCTTTGCCAGGCGGTTTAATTCGAGATGGGTTCTCAGAACGTTCTTAATTTATAACTATGGAGACAAATACAAAGAGAGGCTTCACGCTTATGGAGCTCCTCGTCGTGATCGCGATCATCGGCATCCTTGCCTCGGTGGTTCTCGCCTCACTTTCAACAGCACGCAATAAGGGAAAGACGGCATCAGCTATTTCAAGCCTTTCGCAAATTCGCGCACAAGCGGAACTTGGAGTTGATTCAAGCGGTAAATACCTCAACAATCTCTGTAATGCTACAACGGGTACAGGTAACATAGGTGCCCTAAAGACAGCAGTTACTGCACAGGGAACTGCTGCTGGTTGGACCTGTAATGATGATGACACTGATGATGCTACTGCTACAGTACTTCCAACTGTTTATGCTGTGCAGTATGACCTACAGACCATTGATTCTGGTGCGGCACCTCGGTACTACTGTGTAGATAGCACTGGTTTTTCTGGAACACGTACAACCGCGCTTGGTACGGGTACTGTGTGTCCAGCGACGTAAATCAGTGTAATCTCGGGTTGCTAACACAACAAAACCCGCCTCAGTGCGGGTTTTGTTGTATCTAAGGCAGAACGGCGAGTAATGTGTTCCCATAGGGTTACCCTATGGGAACACATATTTTGATGCTAGTATAGATTTATGGCAACACGATACTATTCATTTGTTGAGAATGAGTATTACCACATCTACAATCGCGGTAATAGTAAGCAAGAGATCTTTAGATCGGATAATGATTATTCACGTTTTAAAGCAACTCTCTACCTTGCGAATAGTACTGAGCCATTTGTTCTCAGGGATATTGAGGAGGAAGATATTTTTGTAACTATGCGCGACGAACCACTTGTGCATATCGGCACGTATTGCCTTATGCCTAATCATTTTCATTTACTTATCACACCCGCGAAGGAGAAGGGTGTATCAGTGTTTATGAATAAGCTTGGCACCAGTTATTCCGCATACTTTAATCGTAAATATGATCGTACCGGATCATTATTTGAAGGTTCCTATAAAGCAAAGTTTATTGAATCTGATCGGTACCTAAAGTATTTATTTGCATATATACATCTCAATCCATTTCGGTCTGATCGAATGCACGGCTCTGGTGTCTCAAAGAGTACATTATCTCAATATCCGCACTCTAGCCTACCAGATTACCTGGGACAACATAGAGCTGAAAAGGGCATTATTAATCCTGAGCGTTTCCCCCAGTACTTCACGACCGCGAGTAGCCATGCTGCCGAACTATTCGAATGGCTTGACTATTCTGAAAAATAGTTTCCCATAGGGTAACCCTATGGGAAACTATTTGAGTTTAGAATAATAGGTATATGGTTGAGTATATGGTGTTACTGATTGGGTTTTTGTTCGGGGTCATTGTGGGTAGTTTTCTGAATGTGGTGATACTCCGCACTCACACCAAGCGCTCGCTTGGTGGGCATTCGCACTGTATGTCCTGTGGTCATAGACTCACGGCACTCGACTTGGTACCGCTCCTCTCGTATGTCGCCCTTATTGGGCGGTGTCGGCATTGTGGAGCGCGTATTAGCCCACGCTACTTCACGATCGAACTTACGACTGGCCTTCTCTTTACGTTTACACTCTGGCTCTCGCTTCCGGTCATCCCCACCATACTTACGCTGGTCTTCCTCGCACTCCTTCTTATTGTCTTTGTGTACGACATCGAGCACCTCATTATTCCTGATGAGTACGTGGTTGCCCTCTCTGGTGTTGCAGTACTGCTCGCATGTTTTAGTACCGGTTCATTCATGCTCCCGGCGTGGACACTTATCTTGGCGCCACTTGGGTCGTTCGGGTTTCTCGGTGGACTCTGGCAGATCTCTGGCGGGCGCTGGATCGGGCTTGGGGATGCCAAACTTTCCATTCCACTCGCGGTCGCGGTTGGTATCTCAAACGTATTCTCACTTGTTGTGGTCGCGTTCTGGGTGGGGGCTGTGATGTCACTCACGTTCCTTGGTGTGCAGAAGTTGCTTGAAAGGGGACAACAGTACTTACGTTTCTTTCATACACCCCTTACAATGAAGACAGAGGTGCCATTCGCACCTTTCCTTATTGCAAGTTATGCACTGGTTCAGTACGCGCATATCGATGTTTTTGAACTCACCAATGATGCCATGCTCTGGTTTGCATCGCTCGTCCTCTAGTACTATGCGCGGTTTTACTGTGCTCGAGATGCTCATTGTGCTGGGTATCATTGGATTGATGACGTCGGTAGTGATCGCACAGTACCGTAATTTTGACAGCACAACCCTTCTCAATAACCTTGCGTACGAGATAGCGCTCGATGTCCGTGAAGCGCAGGTCCTCACGATGTCAGTGTCACGTAATAGCGACCAAGACCAAGATGCGTACGGTATCTACTTTGATGATGATACAGATAGCTACATCATCTTTGCCGATGACCAAAGCTTAAATCCAACAGAAACAGCGGATGGAAAATACACAGAGGGTGTCGATCCAAAGATCAAGACAGTAGTGTTGCAAGGAGGTGCACGCATAAGCGATATTTGCCACGCATGGGACAGCGCTAACAAAAAGCCAATTAATTGTGGCTTAACCACTGGCACAGCTTCGTTCAAGCGACCTCATCTTGATACCACACTACGACATGGAGGTGGGCTCGAGAATGACCTGTATATAGTTGTGAAATCTGCGCGCGGTACCAATACAAAGGTCATACACATTAATAAATCGAGTCGTATTGAGGTTTTGTAGTGATGTATGAAGCGTAAAATCCCAAAAAGTAGAGGATTCACCCTTATTGAGGTCTTGGTCGCCACCTCTCTCTTTGTGGTGGTAACCGTTATTGCAACTGGCTCACTTCTCACTATCTTGAACGCAAACAAAAAAGCACAAAATATCTCCTCAAGCATAAACAATGCATTCTTTTCTATTGAGACCATGACCCGCCTTATTAGGACTGGTGTGAACTATCACTGCGGCAGCGGAACAGTGGCAGAGGTAAGAACGCCAAAAGATTGTAGTGATGGTGAGAGCCTAATTTATTTTTTCGACGATCAAGGAAGGTTGAATAGACTGAGCTTAACTGCCAAGGGGAGTATCAGACGTGCGGTGGATAAGGGTGGAAACAAAAGAGTTGGAGATGCAGACGATGATCTGTATGACATCACCTCAGCTGATTTTAACGTTGAAAACCTAAAGTTCACTGTGACAAACTCCAAGCCGACGAGAGACTCTGACTATGTGCAACCAACAGTCACCATCGTGCTTAATGGCGTTGCGCGCCCAGGTAGCAAAGAAGCGTCCCCGATCGAGGTTGAGACAACAGTTACGCAGCGAATTCTCGATATATAACGTATGATATCTCGTTTAAAACAGAGTAATACAGCAGGATTCACACTCATTGAGGCACTCGTTGCTATCACCATACTTCTCTTAGCCATTGCTGGCCCTATGACGATTGCGTCTCAGGGCTTGAAACTGAGTACCGATGCGCGTGAACAGATGACCGCATTCTACATTGCGCAAGAGGGGGTTGAGCTGGTACGAGCGATTCGTGACACTAATGCTCTTGAGAGTTATCAAGGACCTGCAGCTCATGATTGGGTTGAAAATATACCAGCAGCGTGTACGGGCGCTGGTTCAGGCAATAATTTGGGATGTGGCATTGATGTGGAATCGGTCTCGAGTAGCGGTGGTTCGCCCGCTGATAATAAATACAAGAACTGTAATAATGGTACTCAAGCAGAGGAGTGTGTACTATTCAGGGCCTCAGGCGGAGAAACGGTTGGTAATGGTCAGCACGGTATATTCACACACGACAGTGATAAAGGAAACGCAACGATATTCACAAGAAGGATTCGTATTCGACCAGGCGGACAGGTAGATGAGAAGATCATATACGTCATTGTAGAGTGGAGTTCTCGAGGTACACCAAAGTCGCTCGAGGTATACTCTCGTCTGTTTGATCAGTACGATTACCTAACCCCAGCACCATAGTTCTTATGAGAGACTCTCTGTTACATAAAGAAAGAACAGCTGCGCAGACAAAAGGAGGATTTGCGCTTCTGATCTCAGTACTTATTGCATCAGTAGTACTTGCTGTGGGTCTTTCAATTTCTAATGTCACACTCAAACAATATATTTTCTCAAATATTGGACGAGAGTCGGAGATTGCGTTCTATGCAGCTGATGCCGGTATGGAATGTGCCCTATACTGGGATACTTCAGATCGTGCCGAAACCATAAAGAGTGGAAAGCATCCGTTTGATATTGGTAACAGTACTGATAACGACCTTAAGATCACCTGTATGAACCAAATCGATCTTGTGCCGACTATTCTTGGCAGTCAGATTGATTCTGGTGATCCTGTTACATTTAAGTTAGACATCAGTAGTACCAATAAGACAGTATGCACCCAGGTAACAGTTACTAAATATCAGAGTGATTCAGGTG
>JAYQPD010000019.1:0-18322 GCA_038145135.1 bacterium
CCACAGGAACACAAGCATAGCAACCGACATCATAAGCATGACGAGCGGGTAGATGATGACGTTCTTTACAAGCGTCACCACTGACGTAGCGTACGCTACCTGTGCAGAAGACCCCATACTTAGTTTTGACCAAATGGGTTCACATCCACCTTGATCGTTCCTCCCTGAAGATCCATAAAGTTAGCGACGAGATTCACGATACCTTGGATCGAGAGCATAAGGACAAAGCCCGCAATGGACCACATGACGAACTGCTTCCCCTTCTTGCGCTTCTCCTCATCAGCTCCACCGAGGATAAAGTACTGGAACATACCCCAGATGAAGACAAAGAGTGCGATAGCAATGACTCCAGGTACGATGACCTTGTTGAGAAAATCTACGATACTGCCGACATATTTAGCAGCAGCGCCGCCACTATCAACGGTCTGCGCAAGAGCAAACACCGGGAGTGTATACACTGCGAGGGTTGCGAGTGTCTTTTTCATACTAAGGAGATTAAGTTGCAAAGTGGTTTAGAAACCAGGGAGCTGTGGGGTCTGGATCGATGATGAAGAGCCGAAGCCGAACGCACCGCTTGCCATGTTCACGATACCCTGTATCGAAAGCATGAGTACGAGACCAACCACAGACCAAATGAGAAGCTGCTTACCCTTACTTCGCTTTTCCTCATCTGCACCGCCGAGGATAAAGTACTGGAACATACCCCAAATGAAGAAGAGGATCGCAGCCGCAATGATGAGCGGTATGATGACGTTGTTGGCAAAATTGACGATACTCTTCAGGTACGAGGTCAGACCACCGCCGGTGCCGAACGTCTGCGCGAACGCAAGTGCGGGGAGGGCGTAGATAAGTCCTGTGATAAGTGCCTTTCTCATAGTGTGTATTAAATAAATAACAAATTATTGCTTATAGAGACAGGCTGATACGCCCGCGTCCCCTATATGCTCTATTCTATAGGAAACCAAGCCACTTGGGGGCGTGCCTGTGGATGACTGCAGAGGGTGCTCGCTAATAGAAAATGGCAGATTTGACCAGTGACACAATACCCCAAATACCCACCATGACCGTAAGTCCAATGATTCCAGTGACCACGACCATTTTCCCCGAGTCAACACCCTCCTGTGATCCACCCTTTATGATCCATGAGTGCACGATGCCCCAGAGAACGTAAATGAAGGTGAGTGCAATAACGACCGGTACCAAAATACCGATGAAACCAGTGATGAACCCTACCACTTCCTGAAAGTTTTGCGGAGCTGCTGACACCACTCCTGGAAATACGGTGAGGAGGAGAAGGGAGATCTGTTGCACGCGGATCTGCATCATAACGTTGAGTTGGTGAGTTGATTGACCGTACCCTGAATGATCTTAAGGATGATCTCCGCGCCAAGTATAAGAAGTCCGCCCACAACAGCGTACGTAAAACTCCGGGTTGCCTTAGTGACCTGCTCTTCACTACCTCGCGCCATGACGTAGAGGAAGCCAGAGTAAATGATCATTAGGATAATGATCGGTACTGCAAAGATGATAAGGATCTGGATCAGGTCGAGCAGAAATTGTTCAAGCGAATCTGATTTGAGCGGATTCACGAGCGATACAGTTCCGCCGAAATCGGTCTTACCTGAGGCAGATGTTTGATAGTCGGCAGGGTAGGATGTTGGATACTGTGTTTGATTAGACGTTTGGTTACCAGCTGCAGCAACGGTATGCGCAGTCCATGCCACAATAACCAACATCACACACAGAGCAGCCAGCGTCGGCGCGATCTGTTTAACGAAACGCTTGCTGGAGTTTATATGATGCATCATCAATAGCTTCGCTAACCTTTAATCGACCTGCGTTCACATCTTCAACCATGGTCCTGAAAATTGTATCACTTGTCTCTGGCTTTGGATCCCACCAACTGCGTGAAATGAGTGCAGAGCGGTAGATGACGTCACCTTCTGCACTCCCACTCCCCTTTGCAATAAGGTCACGACGGGCCGGTGCCATGTCTTGCTTCCTCGAGAGTACGTCAGCGGCGTCCCCGAGAGCAATAGTGCTTGCAGTCTCATACGCACCAAGAAGGTTGTGTGAACTCTTAGGGATCGCGAAGGCATAGATGGAGCCATAGGTCACTTTGTCTGTCGCATTCGCAGGCTCAGGAACCTCCATGATGTCGAGATTGAGGTTTGCGTTACTACGCCGTAGACCCTGGAATTCACTCCCGAATCCAAAGTAGAGAGCGAGTGACTCCGAGAGGAAGAGCTCACGATCCTCGGGGAGTGCACGATTCCAGTTGTAGGTCACACGCGACGGATTTGAGAACTCCATAAAGAATCCAAGCGCGTAATCTGCTGGAGGAAGGTTGGTCTTCCCGCGTGCTACGTTCAGATCAACCACAAACTTCGTCTCTTCAAAGGTGATGAGCTTACTTCCCGCCTGGAGAAGGAGCATAAGTATCGACTCCTTAGCGTGTCGTACGTTGCTGTATTCCCCAAACGCGATCGTGCTTTTCTGTACATCGTTGCCGTTAGAGCGACGTGTGATCGCTGGCGCAGAAACACCTACCAACTCTTCCCAGGTGCGTGGCGCGTATGCCAAACCTGCGCTCGAGAACGCGTTACGATTCCAGTACATCACGAGGGGATCGACAGCAAGCGGAATACCGTAGATGCCTGCGGGGAGTGCAAAAATCTCGGCTCCATCGACAAAGGTATCCTTGAAGGTGCGAAGCGGATAGGTCTGGTATGAGATCGGTTGGAGCTTATTGAGCTGCGCCATCAAGAGCTCGCTTGGGATCAATATAAGGTCAGGGCCGGTTCCTTCAGCGATACTCTCGACGAGCACCTCTGAGAATGTACGAGGGTCCTTTCGTTCATACCGCACCCGCGACCACCGATCATCATTTGAAGAGAGCGTACTCAACACTTCGGCAAACGCATTTTGATCAAAAGTGCCCCATATCGTCACACCGTTAGCCAATGGGTCATTGTTGTTATTCGACACGCGATATGCAGCGAACATGATAAGTCCCCCAAGCGCTAGTGCTCCAAAGATGCCGATGAGTATGATTTGAAAGGGTCGCATAGAGATCAATTATTGTTTTCGAAATACACAACCATAGTGATGTGCTCCAGCCGGAATAGAACGTTCGTATGAGAAACCAGCGCGTTCTGCGTATGCCTTGGCTTCAGATTCGAGTACCACGTGGTCGCGCTGTGGTCCCATACCGCCATACGACTCAGACCACTCAATGATGATGAGCTTGCCGCCGATGTGAAGGGTGCGTGCGATCTCCTTGAGCGCACGAGCTTTATCAGTGATCTGGAAGAGAGTGTTTGCAAGAAGCGCAGCATCGAGTGAGCTGTCAGCGATACGTACCCCATTTGCCCCTTCAAGGTCGCCCCAAATGATCTCTATATTAGAGAGCTTCTTTGTATGCGCCTCTTTTGTAATACGCTCTGCGAGCGATTTTTGGATCTCAACTGCAAAGACACGGCCTCCTGGGTGCACGGCGTGAGCCATGGCGTAGGTGAAGTGACCGCTCCCAGCTCCGAAGTCGGCAACTCGGTCTCCCTGTCTCAGATGAAAATGGCTCACCACCTGGTGTGGCACTAAAAACTGCTCCATCACTCACTAGTATACCGCTTGTCTCTGCCAAACAGTGTGCTGGGGTGAGGATAGAAAAGCAACGCGACCCCGAAAGGGTCGCGCTGCTTTTCTTCACAGATACAATAGATCTTGAGAACAGTTGGAGGTTTTGGAATATGCTTTAGAAACAGACTGAGGAAGCAATGCGGTCTCCTTCATATAGTTTCATCACCCGGACCCCTTGTGTCTGTCGCCCAAGCGTTGGCACCTCTTTAAGTGGAAGGCGGATCACCTGACCCTTCTTCGACATCACCACAAGCTCACCCTCACTTCGATCCTCAGGCGCAAGCACCTCACCACCGATCACCGGACCAGTCTTCCCCGTCACCTGCGCGGTCTTGATACCCGAGCCACCGCGGTTTTGCACCTTATACTCCTTAGCTGGCGTGGTCTTACCGTACCCATTCTCCATTACGACGAGGATCTCCATGTCTTTTGCACCCTTTGGAATCACGCCGGTGCCGACGATCCTATCTCCTTTGCCGAGCTTCATACCGCGCACACCAGCAGCGGTACGGCCCATCTCACGGATATCGCCCTCCTTGAAGCGGATCGACTGACCCTTCGATGTAATGACGACGACTTCGTCACCCTTAGAGACAAAGCGTGCCGCTACGAGCGAATCATTGGTGTCGAGCGTGATGGCAATAAGGCCGTTTCGGCGTACATCAGCAAACGACTTTGCCGCCACCTTCTTTGCAGTACCGTCTTTGGTCACCATCATAAGTGAACGGTCCTCGACCCCCTTCTCATCCTTTCGAACCGGGAGTACCGACGTGACCTGTTCACCTTCCTGGAGCGCAAGGAAGTTCATGATGGACTTTCCTTTCGTTGCACGCTTCCCTTCAGGAATGTCATACATCTTCGTTTGGTAAACCTTGCCACGGTCAGTGAAGAAGAGTAGGTCACTATGCGCAGAGGTGGTGATGAGTGTCGTCACAAAATCCTCCTCTTTTGTGTTGAGGTCAACCACACCGACGCCCCCGCGCTTCTGGGTACGATACTCTGTAGGGTTCGTGCGCTTGATATACCCACCCTGAGTGAGCACCAACACACTCTCTTCATCAGCGACGAGATCTTCGACTGAGAGGGTCTTCACACCGCCCTTCATGATGCGAGTGCGGCGGTCATCGCCATACTTCTCCGCAAAATCAGAGAGCTCCTTCTTTACAATGGTGAGCATCTTCTTTTCACTCTTCAAAATAGACTCGAGTTCTGCGATGAGTTCCTGGATCGCCTTGAGTTCATCCTCGATCTTCTTTCGTTCGAGGTTTGCGAGCTTCTGGAGACGCATGTCGAGGATAGCGGTCGCCTGGCGGTCAGAGAACTTATATTCCTTCATCAAGGCAGCATGCGCAGCCGGCACATCCTTTGACGCACGGATCGTCTTGATGATCTTGTCGATGATGTCGAGCGCCTTCTTGAGACCGAGGAGTATATGTTCACGGTCCTTCGCCTTCGCGAGATCGTACTCAGTGCGGCGACGGACGACCTCACGACGGTGCTTGATGTACTCCTGAAGGATTGCCTTGAGTGAGAGCGTTTGCGGCACGCCGTCAACGAGCGCGAGCATGTTGTAGTGGAAGGTGTCTTCAAGCTGCGTGTGCTTGTAGAGTTTGTTGAGCACCGTCTGAGGTTGTGCACCACTTTTGAGTTCAACGACGACCCGAATGTCTTTAGTAGATTCGTCGCGCAGGTCACGGATACCCTCGATCTTCTTGTCGCGGACGAGATCTGCCATCTTCATGAGAAGGTCCGCCTTGTTCACGCGATATGGTATCGAGGTAATGATGATCGAGAACGCACCCTTCTTATCCTCCACGATCTCCGCCTCACCACGCACGACAACACCTCCCTTGCCATTCGTGTACGCATGGGTGATATCTTTCTGATTGAACGCGACCGCGCCACCCGGGAAATCGGGACCCTTCACGTGCTGAAGGAGATCTTCGTTGGTCGCTTTGGGATCCTCGATCAAGTGCCCTATGGCATCTGAGACCTCACGTAAGTTATGCGGAGGAATATTGGTTGCCATACCGACAGCAATACCCAGGGTACCGTTAAGGAGTAAGTTCGGCGCAAGCCCAGGGAGGACCGATGGTTCCTTCTTCGTGCCATCAAAGTTTGGTCGCCAATCGACCGTATCTTTCTCGAGATCGCGCAGAAGCTCTTCGGAGACGCGCGACATCTTTGCTTCTGTGTAACGATACGCAGCAGCAGAGTCGCCGTCGATCGAGCCGAAGTTTCCCTGACCGATCACGAGCGGGTAACGTGTGGTGAAGTCTTGTGCAAGCTTTACCATAGCGTCATAGACCGCCACGTCACCGTGTGGGTGGAAACTACCAAGCACATCTCCCACTACCGTTGCCGACTTCTTGAATTTCGCGGTTGCGGTGAGTCCGTTTAAACGCATCGAGTAGAGAATGCGGCGGTGTACCGGCTTCAGACCATCGCGCACATCAGGAAGTGCACGCGAAGTGATGACCGACATCGCGTAGTCGAGATACGCGGTACGCATCTCTTCAGTGATACTCTGCATCACAATGCCACGCTCAACATCGGGAGTCGTCTCTTCCGCGTTGTCATGCTTTTCGGGTTTGTCTTTCTTTCCTTTCGCCATGCGCTCAATACCTACTCATTAGTAAATAAATACGGGCATATACTATCATAAAATCGCCGTTCGTTCCTTCCTTAAGAGCTACGGTCAGTCCTCATTTGAGGGTGTAGTTGAGGCACTCGGAATCGTCACGATCATCACTTTTTGGCCAGTCGATGTCGGAGATCCGGGAGTCGTCGTCACCGTCTGATCTTCCGTGTCCTTGGTACTCTTATTTTGCACGTTGGTGATCATGGCATCAACACGATCCTGAAGTTCCGCTTGCTTATCTTCCATGGTCGACTCTGCGGTCAGCTTGTTAGTGGGAGACTCACTCGTCACACCCTCAGTGAGTGAAGCAAGGTTCTGTTTTGCTGTATCAAACTTCTCACTCACACCACCAACGCCCGAAAAGCGAGCAGGGAGCGTCGTGAGCCAGACAATACCAATGAGTACGGTGATCACAAGCGCACTCACAAACGCCACCTGCGACTTTACTTCGCGCGGCTCTTTTCTGAGACGTTCAATGACCCGTTTCATGGTAAGTATTTTGAGAGCGAATAGACACGCTCGTGCTTTAGATGCCCTACACCGAAAGCACAACTACCTGCCCCTCCATTGTTGAGAGGTCCTTCTTCTTCACCGTGAGCTTCTCTTCTGGCTTAGTGCCCTCTGCACCCGCTTCTTTAAGGAACACTTTAAGTGATTCCTTATCGTACTGCATGGGGATGATCGCGTGTGCCTCGAGCTTCACCGCAAGCTGTGCCGCTTGCGCTGGATCGAGCACGTCGTCGCCGGCAACTGGAACGAAGATGATGTCGATATCACCAAATTCCTCAAGTATCTTTGGATCGATCTTTGGGTCTGAGAGTACCCCCAAAAACAGCATGTTGATCCCTTCGAGGGTTGCGTAGTAGATGGTGTTGTAGCACTCCACACCATCGTAGGTCGTCTTCACGCCAAACCCGCGCGCAGTCACTTCGCCGATCTCATACTCACCAGGGCCGGATACCACAAACGGTTCGCGGTCACCGTAGGTCACCTGAGCCACTCCATTGAAATCTTCATGGTGCGCGGTCACAAACGCGACATCAGCACCAAATTTGACCGGAGTGAAGTTGTCTGAATCCTTAGATATAGGGTTAAAAGCGAGTGTGGTGTTACCAAATGACACCTTAAAACACTGTCCACCGTGATACGTGATTACCATAGCGCGTACAGTATACCGTGCAACAGACTTTAACTCCACATTCAACTCTCTATTTGGCGCGTGCCGATTCACACTCTGTACGTACAACTACACCAACGTACCGGCACACACCTCCCTTCTTCCTGAACTAAATAAATACCTATATTTTAAGCCATATTTGCTTCTCTTGTATTTTGCATTAAACATTACTTGACAGAAAATATGAATGTGATATAATCTTAGGACCGTCGCTTATGGGAGGGTTTCCGACGGTCGTTCTTCAAAACAGACCTTCCCGCTCCGACCCGGGTTCGAAGCCGTTTGGCCTAACCTCGGTCGTGGCAGTGCCCACCTCTGTACTGCACACCCGTTCTGGTGATGTGTGGACGAGGAATGAAAATCGATCTGCAGGCTACAGGTCACTTGCCATTCCCGCCAACAACCATGGAGGTGTGCATGAAAATGCTCCATCTGACACTGAGTAATTAATCCTACATCGCCGGCGGCCACTACGGCCTGCCACAGTGAGCACGGTTCCCCATCTGAGGGAATGCCACGACGTTATGTCAGGCCCTCGCTCACGTGTGGCACCTGCGAGCCTCAAGGCTCGCATTCACTGGTACGCTCAAGCATGAGCTCCACCATGGTTTCTCGGCCATGACTTCGTCACCATTCGACATGTGACGAGTCGCAACACCGCAGCCGCGGATACAAGGAGGTGTATTGCCATTCGACCCGATACAGTGCTGTGTGAAATCCCGTCATGGGCAAATCCACAGAAAGGTGACACTCCTTCACAGGAACGTTCACTGACGATCGGGCTGGAACAGAGCAAACTAACGGGGGATCACATCAGACTCGAGAGCAGGTTGTCCTTCTCCCCCAGGACTCGTCGATACAGTGTGTACGGACATTAGTGATCTGATTGTCTTCGTCCGGCACAGCCTCGCTCTCGGGTCACCGAATTCGCCTGAATAGGCACAGAGACAAAAATAGTGCGCCCTAACAGGCAGCACCGCGTATGTGATGACAAGCCTACGCGCCATCATTGTTCTTATCTAAGGGTCCCTTTGGGATCCTTTTTGTTTTGTAATGAAAACTACACAATTCATAAATATATGCTACAGTATAGGTAGTCCCCAGGCAGCTCCCCCCAATCCCCTGCAAAACGCTGCCTGCCACTGTCTCGCGCAACACCCTTGGGTGAGCGCGAGACGTTCTTATTCCAAATCCTGCGCCTGCGCGGTCCCCCCCACTCCACACGCAGCCAGGATCCAGCGGAGACCTCGTGCCCCACCTCCCGCCCCGAGGTCTCCGCGCCCCATCCCCGACCCTGTCGTTTTCTCGACAAGGGTCTTTTTTTATAGTAAGGTATCGCTGTTCATTATCAGTCTCGAGGGGTTTCGTAATCCCGGGTACGCGAACACTGTTGCATACGATGTATCCGGAACGCTATTCCTCTATTTAATTTCATGAGTGAACAAACAGCTACTGCAGTTGATACTGCAGACATTACTAACACACCGAGCGTGATGGACGGCTACGTAGGACAGTCTCCTGCACGTCCACAGATCGGCGAACTCGTTGAAGGCAAAGTGGTTGCCCTCGATCGCGCGAAGGTATACATCGACCTCTACCCATGGGGCACCGGCATCATCTACGGCCGCGAGTATATGAACGCGCGCGATGTGCTCCGCAAGGTGGCGCAGGGCGACACCATCGCTGCTAAAGTGGTCGACACTGAGAACCGTGATGGGTACATCGAGCTCTCGCTTAAGGAGGCACGCCAGGCGCTCATCTGGAGCGAGGCAGAGGCTGCACAGAAGGAGCAGCGTGTCCTTACCCTCATTGTGAAGGAGGCAAACAAGGGTGGCCTTATCCTCGAGTGGCAGGGTATCCAGGGCTTCCTCCCTGCGTCCCAGCTCGCTGCTGAGCACTACCCACGTGTCGAGGACGGTGACAAGGACAAGATCCTCTCAGAGCTCCTTGGTCTCGTCGGTCAGCCACTCTCTGTCATTGTCATCACCGCAGACCAGAAAGAGAACAAGCTTATCTTCTCAGAGAAGGGTCCCCAGGAGAAGGTAGAGAAGGAAGAGAAGGTCAGCCGCTACGCAGTTGGTGATGTCGTTATGGGTACTGTGACCGGCGCTGTCGACTTCGGCGTGTTCGTACGCCTTGAAGAAGGTCTCGAAGGTCTCGTGCACATCTCAGAGATCGACTGGGGTCTCGTTGAGAACACCCGTTCACTCTTTAAGGTAGGTGACAAAGTACAGGTCAAGGTGATCGAAGTGAAAGACGACAAGATCTCGCTCTCGATCAAACAGCTCAAGGAGAATCCATGGGTCGCAGCTTCAGCAAAGTATGCGAAGGACCAGATGGTAGAGGGTGTCGTCATCAAGTACAACAAGCATGGCGCACTTGCCTCGATCGAGGAAGGTGTTGCCGGTCTCGTGCACATCTCAGAGTTCGCAAATGAAGAAGAACTCAAGAACACGCTCGAACTTGGAAAGAAGTACCCATTCAAGATCACTCTCTTCGAGCCAAAGGAGCACCGCATGACATTGTCATTCAAAACAGACGCGAAATAAGTTCAAAGATACTGAAAAAGAGCAGCCCCGAATGGGGCTGCTCTTTTTCATATACTATTTATTGTATTCATCGCCTGCTGTCTTCCCTTGGTCATGATAAGTGTTAGTGCCTCAAGAACGGTCTTCTTTATCGCCGCAAGCTCACCAAGTTCTTTTTTGGTGAAGTCACTCATGAGGTACTTGAGCACAGCGGCTTCTCCGCGCGGCTTAGTCACCTTCCCTTCCGGAGTTACAGGCGCGACACCGACACGAATGCGGATGAATTTCTTGGTCTTCAAAGCTTTAATGATCGACTCGATACCATTATGACCACCTGAACCGCGCTCGAATGCAACCCGTACCGTACCCCACGGGAGATCCAGATCGTCATAGACAACAATAAGTCGTTCAGCGGCTTTCATAGAGGTCACCAGCTTTTGCACACTGCTCCCTGATTTGTTCATGTAGGTGTTCGGGAGCGCGATCGTGTATGGCGTGGCACCTATCTCACCTTCGACAATATGTGCATTGTACTTCCCACTTTGAATGAAGGACACATCGAGCTCGTTGGCGAGCTTTTCGAGGATCAATCTTCCGGTATTGTGACGGTTCATCTGATAGCTCTCACCAGGATTCCCTAACCCAATAACAATGAATGAGTGTGTTTCAGCCATACGAACAGGGACCATTGTATCATTGCACACCCATTTCATCCTACCGCGAGTTCATCAACTCGATCATGAAACCATCTTTGATGCGAAAACTTGTGTACTCACTCACATCCGAATATAATAGTGGAAATTCCCATGGAACACTCTCCTCTCGATCATGCTCACACCACACCGGCTACCCAAGAGCCGAAGCACGAGAGCACCTTCGGAGAGATACTACGCTTCGCCTTCATCGCCCTCGTCATTGTTGTTCCGATCAGGATCTTCATTGCGCAACCTTTTATTGTCTCTGGCGCCTCGATGGAACCGACATTCCATAACGGTGAGTACTTGATCGTTGATCAGGTATCATATCGGCTCCACGAACCCTCACGAGACGATGTCATCATCTTTAAGTACCCGAGTGATCCGTCCAAATACTTCATTAAGCGGATCATCGGCATACCCGGAGACACGATCGCGATAAATGGCGACATTGTGACCATCTACAATAAGGAACATCCTGATGGTTTTGTACTCAAAGAGCCCTACCGCGGTCCCATGACCTCCGAAAGTTCCTCAACTGAAGTACTCGGTTCAGGCGAATACTTTGTCATGGGCGATAACCGCGATAACAGTTCAGACTCGCGCATGTGGGGTGTCCTTCAAGACCGCTTGATCGTAGGCCGCGCCCTTTTGCGACTCTTCCCTATTGCTGAAGCTGGATACCTTCCGGGAAGCACTGGTATTAACAACTAACTACACTGTTGCGCTATGCATATCGACCTACCTTCGCCAACTGAGTTCATCAAGATGGCGTCACGGACGTCGCGTCATTTTGGTTTTGACCCGCTCGATGAAGTAAAGGCTAAGCGCACCAAGGCAGACCCCAAGCGACCCGCGCCAGCACGCATTAGTGCTGCAGACAGAAAGGTCGACAACCTCTACGGTATCCTCACTTCTGGTATTTCCTCGTACTTCGACAATAACCTCCACGTCGCCCAACGGCCGGCTTTCTTCTACACCATCGATGAAGTGCCGCGCACCGGCGACATCGCGCTCGGCCTTCATGCGCTCGGGGTCAATAAATCGATCGCAGAGACCTTGCTCATCCAGACCA
Source organism: bacterium (assembly GCA_038145135.1). Lineage (GTDB taxonomy): Bacteria > Patescibacteriota > Minisyncoccia > Phycocordibacterales > UBA918 > JAYQPD01. Next base: position 11,756 of record JAYQPD010000019.1, read on the forward strand.
TGCGCTCAGTCCTCATGGATCTCGGACTCACTGACAACGTGGTACACATCAATTCTCTCGGCGACCGCGAATCAGTGAATCGATACACGCGAGAACTCACGAATTTCTTCAAGAAGCGCATGGATGAACTCTCTCCACAAGGACGAGAGCTCCTCAAGGAGCATGCTTTTTCAGCACTCAATCATTTGATCGAGAAGGATCATGAGCTCGCACTGCGTGCTCCCAGCCCACTCGAACACCTCTCTGATCAGAGTCGGAGGCATTTCAGAGAGATCGTAGAGTTCCTCGATATGGCAGAGATCCCCTACGAGATCGACTCACAACTCATTGGACACCACCTCTGCTACTCTGATGCACTCTTTTCTATCGGCCTGATTGGCGCAGAAGGACGCGAGGTTGCTGATGCGCCATTGTCGATCCGTGGTGGCAGATACGACGAATTCGTAAAGCGGCTCACGAAACAGAATATCCCCGCGACCGGTGCGGTCATGACACTCCGCGCGCGCAAGGTTCCTTCACGCGTCCCAAAGCCTGAAGATGATCCACGTTCCGTCTTCTTGATCCAACTCGGATTTGGCCCTAAACTTCGGTCACTGCTCCTCCTTGAGGACCTAAAGCGTGCTGAGATCCCCGCATACCAAGAACTCGCGTCAGACTCACTCTCTGAGCAACTCAGACGCGCAGAGTCGCTCGACGTTCCCTACTCACTGATCGTGGGTCAGAAAGAGTATGTTGAGAACACGGTTATCGTTCGTGACATGAAGTCGCGCTCACAAGAGAGCGTTCCCTCTCACATGGTAGTGGGCCACATGAAGCGTCTCGTACGCAAATAACCCACTCGCCCTCACCCTACTTGCAGAACGTGGTAGTTTTGTGATATTCTCACGCTCATGTCAATAAACGTAGAAGTGGAAAAAACAGGTGGCGAGAGTACTGCAAATCTCATCCGTCGCTTTACTAAGCGTGTTCAGGGCGCAGGCGTTATTCCTAAGGTGCGCGGTGGACGCTACCATGCCCGCACTAAGTCAGAAAACGTCAACAAGACAAAGCGTCTCAAGACCCTAAAGCGAAAGGCAGTCTACGAAGAACTCCTAAAGCTCGGTAAGATCGCTGAGCGCGCACCACGGAAGCGCGGACGATAATGAGTACGGGCTTTTCAATAACCCGAACGACGCACAAGGGCGCTCTACCAACGCTCCCCTTCGAACAGATCAAGAACGACATACTGGGTGCCCAGTATGTCGTTTCGCTTGTATTCGTCGGCGAGAAGCGCGCACGAACACTCAACACACAATATCGCAACAAAACCTATGTGCCGAATGTACTTTCATTTCCAATAGATAAAAAAGTCGGCGAGATCTTCATAACACCAACTATTGCAGCTAAAGAGGCACAAAACTTCGGTCTTTCAGAGCGTGGATACATCGGATATCTCTTTATCCACGGATTACTTCATTTGAAAGGACTCGATCATGGCGCTACAATGGACAAAGCAGAAGCGCGCTACATGAAGGCATACCACCTTACCTAGGAAGGTCCGCACATCCTTCCGGTGTTGGTGTGTCGTAGACCGCACTCTGAAAACGGCGTATGGCTCACGACACTGTAGTTGGTATTGATATCGGCACCTACCAAGTGAAGGTGGTGGTGGTTCGTGGACCAAAACGTGGTAGTGAACGCACCCTTCCCCAGATCATCGGTACCGGGTATGCAGAGTCACGTGGTATGCGTCACGGCTACATCGTGAGTGAGCAGGAAGTAGCGAAGAGTGTCGAGCAAGCCGTCCTCCAAGCTGAACAAGCTTCTGGCACCGCCATCAAGCGTGCCTATATCTCTATAAGCGGTATCGGGCTCGATGAGATCCAGTCCCATGGCGAGGTCATCACCTCACGTGCTGACTCCGAGATCACTGATGTCGATGTTGATAAGGCACTCGAAGACAGTGAAGAGCGGATCGGTGATCGTATTCCAAACCGGAAGATACTCCATGCCATTCCGATCACCTATGCTATCGATGGTGAGAAGGTGCTCGGTCGTCCCCACGCCATGCGCGGAACAAAGCTCGAGGTTGATTCCTTGTTCATCACCTGTTTTGAGCAACATCTCACCGATCTCGTGCGCACCGTTGAGTCACTTGGTATCCATGTCGATGACGTAATGGCCTCACCACTCGCGAGTAGTTTGGTCATGCTTACCAAAGCACAGAAACGCGCTGGCTGTGTACTTGCAAACATTGGTGCTGAGACCGTCTCTATCGTAGTCTTCGAAAATGGGTACCCCGTATCACTTAAGGTGTTTCCTATCGGCTCAACCGATATCACAAACGATATCGCGCTCGGTCTCAAGATACCCCTTGAGGAAGCAGAGCGTATCAAGCGCGGTGGCGGTGGCGCGAGCTACTCAAAGCGCAAACTCGACGAGATCATTGCCGCACGTCTCACCGATATCTTTGAGTTGATCGATGCGCACCTCAAGAAGATCAAGCGCGATGGCCTCCTACCCGCTGGCATTATCATCACTGGCGGTGGGTCGGGTATCACAACCGTACAAGACCTCGCGCGCGCTGCACTCCGCCTCCCCTCACGTATTGCGACCCTCGATCCAGGCACTAACGGAAAGGTGCGCGACGCATCGTGGGCGGTCGCCTACGGCCTCTGCATGTGGGGTGTTTCCGAAGCGACTGAAGATAGCGGTATCCGTATCGCCAAGAAGACCGGGAACGTACTCATACGTTGGATCAAGCAGTTTCTCCCGTAGAAAATCAACTTTTGACACAAAAATATACCGCGTGCAAACGCACGATTTTTCTCTAATGTCAACGTGATGACAGAATTTCGATGTCTGGTATGATGGTGACACTACTCGGAGGTAATTACGAGCCGCATCATTATTTATATGGAACAGATCAAACCAGAAGTGGAGTCGTTCGCACGCATTCGTGTCATCGGTGTCGGTGGTTCAGGAAAGAACGCAACCAACCATATGATCAACTCCAAAGTGAAGGGAGTTGAATTCATTGCGATCAACAGCGATGCACAAGACCTCCACCATTCACTCTCAAAGAAAAAGATCCATATCGGAAAGAATCTTACCCGCGGCCTTGGTGCTGGTGGCGACCCTGACATGGGGCGTCGCGCTGCTGAAGAGACACGCGAAGAGATCGCAAACGCCATCAAAGGTTCGGACATGGTCTTCATCACCTGTGGTATGGGTGGCGGAACCGGAACCGGCGCGGCACCAGTGGTTGCTAAGATCGCGCGCGACACCGGTGCTCTGACTATCGGTGTGGTCACCAAACCGTTCTCGTTTGAGGGTCAGGAGCGTATGCGTCTCGCACTTCAGGGCATCTCTGAACTCCAGAAAGAAGTGGATGCACTCATTACCATCCCGAACGATCGCCTCCTTGCGATCGTGAGCAAGGACACTACGATCAAGAGCGCGTTTGGCATGTGTGACGATATCTTGAAACAAGCGGTTGAGGGTATCTCAGACCTCATCACCATGCCAGGTATCATTAACGTCGACTTCGCTGATATCCGCTCTGTCATGGAGAATGCGGGTTCAGCGCTCATGGGCGTTGGTACTTCTTCTGGCGAAAAGCGTGCAGAGGAGGCAGCGCGAAGCGCTATCAACTCACCTCTCCTTGAAGTCTCTATCACTGGCGCGAAGGGTGTACTCTTTGCGATCGCTGGTGGCGATGATCTCGGTATGCTTGAGGTCAATGATGCAGCGCGCATCATTACCGAATCTGTGGATCCACACGCGCGTATCATCGTCGGTGTAAGTCGTGACGAGAAACTCAAGAAGAACGAGGTAAAGGTCACGGTTATTGCAACTGGATTCCCTGACTCGCCCGGATCCGGAAGCTCTTCAATGCGCACTGTACTCACAGCACCATCTGATCGTGCTGAGCGTGAAGAGGAGACGGTACGTGGTCGCATCTTCAACTCACTCACTACACCAAAGGCGCCGAAGGAAGAGCCTGCAACTCCCGTGGTTCGCGAAGAACCTGCAGCGGTTGCTAAGACCACTCCCCCACCTGAACCAAAGCCGATCCCACCTTCCGACTCCGACGACGATGAAGATTGGGGCGCTGTTCCCGCTTTCCTCCGTAGGTCAAAACTGAAATAATTAATCTATCTTTTCCCCAGTTTCGAAAAACAACCTTCAGGAACAGCGCCCCAATGGGGCATAAAGCGTTAAGAAAAACAATCCCTGCGGATTGTTTTTCAGCTTTATGGGACGGAGCGATGCTTCTGGCTCATTCACAGAGCCAGAAGCCGCGAGTCGGGGCAGCAAACACTTATGAACGTAGTGAATTAGTGATTTGCGCCAGTACCAGCGTTTTTGCGCCGCAGTAAGCTTAAGTAAGCTTACAGCTTTAGCAAAACGCTGGTACTGCGGGGCGGAGCGATGTGAGGAGCCTATTCCTAGGGCGACGAACCGCGAGCCGGGGTCGCGAGCACTTACTAGAATTGGAGCGAAGCGAACAATTATAGTTAGTGACTTGTGACCTGTGCCTGCCTTCCTAAGGCGTTCGAAGTTGAAGTAGAAAATTGTGCGAGCTTCTGCTCGCACTTTTTACTTCTACTTTGGCGCCGGAAGCGGCACCGCGGACCGTGTGAGCTATCTTTTCTGCGTAGCAAGAAAAGTAGCCACAAGGTGTACTGCTCCTGTAAACAAAGTTTCCTTTCTGCACTCGTTCGGAAACACAAAGCATGACTTTGTGTTTCTCTCACTCCCTTGAAAGTAGGGAGCGTTCCTGCGTTTTTGCGCCGCAGTAAGCTTACAGCTTTGGCAAAGCGCTGGCACTCCAGATTCATTGAATCAAAACTACCCAAAATATTGGGTAGTTTTTGTATGGTATTATGTCCTACACATAATTACATTCATAATATGCACGATCTTCTTATCATCGGTGGCGGCCCAGGGGGTGTATCAGCAGGTGTCTACGCATCGCGCAAGCAACTAAAGACAGTATTTGTTACTGAGGAGTGGGGTGGTCAGAGCATTGTCTCAGCTGAGATCCAAAACTGGATCGGATTCCCAGCTATCTCTGGTGCAGATCTCGCAAAATCGCTCGAAACACATCTTCGAACATACGCAGCAGATGTAGTGGATATCAAAAGCGGTCTTCGCGTGACAGAGGTAAAGAAAACAGACAACGGTTTCAGTGCTACCCTCTCAAACGGTGAGTCGGTTGAGGCTAAGGCAGTACTTATTACCTCAGGTTCTGCACGCAGAAAGCTCGACGTCCCTGGTGCTGCGAATCTTGACCACAAGGGTCTCACCTACTGCGCAACCTGCGATGGTCCGCTCTTTGCAGGGCAAGATGTCGTGGTGATCGGCGGAGGTAATGCTGCATTTGAGACGGCTGCTCAACTCCTCGCATATACCAAGAGTGTGACTCTTCTCAATCGTTCGACTGAGTTTAGGGCAGATCCTGTGACCGTCGAGAAGGTCAGTCAACACCCGAACATGACCATCGTCACTAATGCGGTGCCCACAGAAGTTGTCGGAGATAAATTTGTCTCAGGTATCAAATGGAAGGACGCAGTAAGCAATGAGGAGAAAGAGCTTGCAGTCGGCGGCATCTTTGTTGAGATCGGCCTTATTCCAAATACTGAGTTCCTCGGTGACCTCGTTGCACTCGATGACTACAAACGCATCAAGATCGATCCATGGACCCAGCAGACAGAAACGCCAGGCGTCTGGGCTGCAGGTGACTGTACGAACGTGAAGTATCACCAGAACAATATCTCTTCTGGCGACGCAGTACGCGCACTTGAAGACATCTACGTGCACCTGAAGACAAAATAGAGAAAGCCCCCACTGTCAAAACGTCACGTACAAAGAAAGGCCCGCCGTGAGGCGGGCCTTTCTCGCACAACGTAGAGCATTTACGAATCGGCAGAGACTTATTGGCGTATGAATATGTCTCCGTTCGATTCCCTTCTACTTTCTCGCGTACCAGTCAAGCTGTCAAAACACCTATTTTGGGGCAATTTCGTGGATAACCTGGGGACAATATGTGCATAGAGGGTGGAAAATCAAGTGCATAACATGTGCTTTTCTGGTGGAGAAAAAAGTGGGTAACGAATTCAGCAATAAAATACAGCATGATTTGTCGATCTCTGTGTGGATGAATACTGCCAATAATTTACACCCCATTTGACTGCGTATGTACAAAAAATACAATAAAGAGGCTCATCGAATGATGGGCTGGGAATATACCTTCAGGATGCTACATCTCCGGATGCACATCCTAAGGACCACTCACTGAGAGAGCGCGACCCGATCGTGAACTATGGTGAGGAAGGTACTGGAGCATATCGTGGAAAGGTGTGTTGGTGCGGGTGGAAAAGGACGTGCCAACAAGCGAACGAGCGGCTGCTTATCGCAACACTTCACTCTCTCGCTCCACTCCAAAACAGAATGGCCCGCGAAAGCGGGCCATTCTGTTTGTATTTGGATGTGGAGACGGAGGGATGCTTTCGTTACACGAACGGTACACCCTTCGTATCGTACTCGCTTCGCTCCGTGCGATAAACTCAGGGATCTTCGAAT
>JAYQPD010000020.1:0-17252 GCA_038145135.1 bacterium
ACAAAAAGCATGGCCTGCGCCATGCTTTTTGCGTGGGTCCGAGCCGCAGCCATATCGTTTTGTGATGGCGAGGCGGGCTCGCGAGCACTTACTATTTTCAGAACGTAGTGATTGAAAATAGTTAGTAACTCGTGAGGACAGATAAAAGACCTGGCCTGCGCCAGGTCTTTCGTGTATGTCCGAGCCGTGAGAAATGCTGGGAGCATTTCGCAAGACCTTGCCCGATAGTTCATGAGCTTTGCGATATGAACTATCGACAAGGTGTACAGCTTCTGTAAGAAGGCGATGTCGCTCTGCGACCGCGAAACGTGGTCACGGAAAATTCCTGTCAGGGAATTTATCTGTGACGACATTCGACGAAAGAAACGGCACTTAGACCTCCAGGACCCATTTCTCGAGGGCGAGGTCTATGTCGGTACCGAGGTGACCTTCATGATAGAGCGTGACGAGCGATTCCGAGAGATCGAAAAGATCCTGGTCAGTAAAACTTCGTGCCGCAGACCGTGCTTTGTTAAAAGGAAAATCCTTCATACCTGCCTCAGAGGCAGTCTTGGCTATCTTCGCAAGGCGAAGTGCCTTGAGTTGCCAGAAGAGGGTGCCGATAATCTCCTCGGGTGAAAGACCGGCGTCGCGCGCACGAGTGAGCAGGAGCCAGAGGGATTTCTTGTCGCGCTTCGCGAGCGCGTCAGCCATCGCAAATGGATTGAAGCGTTCACCTGCGACCGCTTTGTACTCAACTCCAGTCGCCTGATGCTCTTTGAGTGCGTTCACGACCTCCTTGGTGAGCGCACCCTCGATGACCACGATCGCGTGAGGTGAGCGTGCAAGCGCTTCAATATGCTCAACAAATTCCTCGAATGCCGCTGGTTCGTCTGACAGCGTATCGAACAGGATCGTCTCGGTGCCACCCCAAAGTGAAGTGCTCTGTGAGATCGAAGTGAGTGCACCCACTTCGTACTCGTCTGCTGTGAAGGTGTGTACCGGGGTACCATCAGCCAACTCATTAAGACGCTGAAACGCACTCGTGCGTACCTTTATAGTATCGGTTCCATAGTAGACGTAGAGCATTACTAGATTCTCTTTAACTCACCCCAGTTCTGTCCAACCGCTGCTTCGGTTATGATCGGTACCCCACTGGTCTCCTTTTCAGTCAAAATACTCTCCATGATCCCCTTAAGGACCGGTACCACATCCTCCACTCGTGTGTTCTCAACTTCGAAGAGGAGTTCGTCATGCACTTGAAGGAGCATGCCGACCTCACCATTCCACGTACTCGACTTTAGTTCATTCGCGATACGCACCATGGCGATACGAATGATATCTGCCTGGGTCCCCTGGATCGGTGCATTGATCGCCATACGTTCAGCCGCTGCTTTAATGTAGGGGATCGATGATTTGATACCTGCAAAGTGTCGCATGCGCCCAAAGTAGGTCTTAGTGTGACCGTGCTTGCGTGCATACGCCTTGGTCTCTTCAAGATACTCGGCAAGACGCGTGAATGTGTGGAAGTAGGCATTGAGGAATTCCTGTGCATCAGCGCGTGTGGTGTCCTCACCCAAGTTTTGGCGGAGGGCGTTCACCCCCATACCGTAGAGAATACCGAAATTGATCACCTTTGCGCGGCGACGCATGTCGGGTGTCACCTCACCCTCACGTACATTAAAGACCTGTGCTGCGACCGCCGCGTGTACATCCTGCCCTTCTTTAAATATCTCAATAAGTTTCCGATCTCCTGAGAGCATTGCGGCGATGCGAAGTTCGATTTGCGAGTAGTCGATCGAGAGGAGTTCAAATTTCTTTGGTGCAATGAACGCGCGGCGGATACGCTTCCCTTCTTCGGTCTTCACTGGAATGTTCTGGAGGCTCGGGTTCGTGGTTGCCATGCGACCGGTCACCGCTCCAGACTGCAAGAAGGTGGTATGTACACGTCCGTCCTCACCCACCATATGCGGAAGATTGTCGACGTACGTAGAGAGAAGCTTCTGTAGTTCGCGGTACCGCAGGATATTAGGAATGATCGGGTGTTCGTCTTTAAGCTTCTCGAGTTCAGACTCTTTGGTGGTACGCTGACCGGTTGCTGTGCGTTTTTGCTTGGTACCGCCAAGTCCAAGCTCGTCAAAGAGAACTTCGCCGAGCTGCCGCGGTGAATTGATATTGAACTCATGGCCTGCGTGTGTGATGATCGCCGACTCGATACCGGCAAGTTCCTCATGAAATATCTTTGAGAGTTCTCCGAGATACTGAACATCGAGCATAATGCCACGTTTCGACATATCCTTGAGCACATCACGAAGCGGTAGCTCGATATTCTCGTAAATGTCACGGAGTCCTTCTTCATCAAGCCGCTTCATAATGAACGCTTCGGTCGCGTCGAACGTCATTTTCTTTTCTGAGCGTCCGTACTCAAGGATCTCAGAAAGCCCCGGGTTGGTGATGTCAGACTCGAGGAGCCAAAGCGCGAGTGCGATACGTTCGACCCGCTCTCCATCGATAGCCTCCTCCACGAGCGCATTCTCCACAACCTCTTCTGCTTTCACGCCAAGGAGTTCTCGCATGCGATTGCCGAGTGTGCGGAACCCAAGTTCGGTAAAGAGCGAGAAGACCTTCTCCTGTTCGATCGTCTCGCGCCATCCTGCCTTGGGGAGCGCAAAAGTGACTGGCACATCGCGATGAATGGTGGCGAGTGCCTTCGAGAACAATGCCTCCTCCTCTCCTGCTTCAAGAAGTCCGACGATGCGTTCGCGAATACCTGCTTTGAGGAGTGTCTCTCGGTTCTTCCTCAGTGTCTTGTAGATAGCCTCTATGCTGCCAAACTTCGTTATGAGCTCGACGGCGGTCTTTTCACCAATACCTTTGATGCCGGGAATATTGTCTGATGGGTCGCCACGAAGTCCTTTGTAGTCAGGGATAAGCTCGGGACCAAAGCCAAACCGCGCCATAACTGACGCTTCGTCGTAGAGCACGGTGTCTTTAATTCCCTTTCGGAGCGTGTAGACCGTCACCTTGTTCTTGTCGACAAGTTGGAGAGTGTCCATATCACCGGACGCGATAATGACATCAACATCTTTCTTCGCACGTTCAGCGAGCGTACCAAGAAGATCGTCTGCTTCGAAACCGGGCATCGCATATACGGGAATACCAAACGCTTCGAATATGTCCCGCGAGCGATTGATCTGCTCCACAAGACTATCATCTGTTTTTTCCCGGGTTCCCTTGTAACCATCAAAGGCCTCGTGGCGGTGCGTCGCACCCGGTAGGTCGAAGCATGCTGCGATGTAGTCGGGCTTCAGGTCATTGATAAGCGAAATGAGCATTGCCACGAGACCATAGAGTGCACCGGTCGGCTCTCCTTTTGGTGACGTGAAATCGGGAAGAGCATGAAATGCGCGGTGCAAGATCGCATGGGTATCAAGGAGCACTAAACGCTCACGTACTTCCTTTTTCTTTTTTGAATTAGTATTCGCCATAGGTCACGATTCGAGTATCGCCATCGCCGTGGGTAAAGGTCATACGTATGGCATCCTCTGGAATAAGATCGGCAACTCGCTCTGCCCACTCGATCACGATGAGATGCGAGGGATCCTGTAACAGTGACTCAATACCAAGTATCTGAAGTTCAACAGCACTCTCTATCCGGTACGCGTCGATGTGGATGAGTGTTTGAAACTGTGCGTGCTCTGTTTCATATTTTTTCAGTACCACAAATGTAGGACTGGTCACCGTTGAGGTTACCCCAAGCTCTCTTGAAAGTGCTTGGGTGAAGCTGGTCTTTCCTGCTCCCAGGTCTCCGGTCAACGCTAGTACTGTGGCATGCGCGTGAGGGTGAAGCGAAGACATGAACGTGTGGGCAAACGCCTGCATCTCGTCCAAAGAATGAGTGGTTACCGTATCCATAGCTAGAGAGGTGTGGGGGCATTGTACCACCAAACCGACCTGACCCATGCTACCATTTCACTATGCCACAATTTGACGATAGTACGGTTGACGACAAGCTTGGTGAACTCCGAAAACAGGAGGAGGAGGGGCTTATGCGTGCACTTGCTGCTAAATTCGGTCACGCCTATACAAACCTTCACGGTACCACCATCAACATCGAGGCACTCCGCCTTATCCCAGAAAATATTGCACGCGACTCGGGAGCAGCAATATTCGAACGCGCAGGAAACCGTATCAGTGTCGCAGTACGAAACCCTAATAACCCAAAGACAAAGGAGTTGCTCGCCACACTCGTGACTGCCGGGTACGTTGTCACCCCGTATGTAGTATCGACTGAGAGTCTCGCATATGCCTGGGAGCGCTACCACGACATTAAGCACGCGGAGGCAAGCGAGCGTGGCGTACTCTCGTTCGTTGAGAAGCAGGTCGGTGAGATCTCTGGCCGCACCAAGACACTCGAAGATGCCGCAACACGTATCAAAGAACTCGCACACTCAGACCGCGCACATCAGGTGTCGGAAGTACTTGAGGTGATCCTCGGAAGTGCAATAGCACTTGGCGCGTCCGACGTTCACATTGAACCTGAAGAAAAGGCGGTGCGCCTCCGCTTCCGCCTCGATGGTGTACTCATCGATATTCTCGACATACCGACCGATCTCTACAAGCTGCTCGATTCTCGCCTAAAACTCCTCTCTGGGCTTAAATTGAATAAAAGCGACGAGGCACAAGACGGCCGTTTCACCATCGCACACGACGGTACCGAACTCGATATCCGTTCCTCGATCATCCCAGGCGCGTATGGAGAATCGATCGTTATGCGTCTTCTCGACCCTTCTTCTGCAGCACGTTCGCTCGATGAACTCGGCATGAACGCGATTCTGCGCGCTGTCCTAGAAGAAGAGATTGCGCGGCCAAACGGCATGATCGTCACGACCGGCCCCACTGGATCAGGTAAGACCACCACACTCTATGCAGTGCTTCGACATATCCATACCCCCGAGGTGAAGATCATCACACTTGAGGACCCGGTTGAATACAAGATCGAAGGGGTCGTCCAGACGCAGGTCACCCCGCACTACAGCTTCGCGGAGGGGCTTCGTGCGATCCTCCGCCAAGACCCCGACGTCATTCTGGTTGGTGAGATCCGTGACCGGGAAGTAGCTGAGACCGCAATGCATGCCGCACAAACTGGCCACCTCGTACTCTCTACACTTCACACCAACAGTGCCGCGGGTGCATTCCCTCGACTTCTTGATCTCGGTATTGATCGTGAGACAGTGGGTAGTGCAGTCAACTTGGTTCTCGGTCAACGCCTTGTGCGCATCCTCTGCCCAGTATGTAAAAAGGCACGTCCGGTGACACCAGAAGAATACGCACTCATGAGTGCGCTCTATTCACGAAAGATCGAAGGGATTGAATTGACCGACACATCAACAGTCTACGATGCAGTGGGATGTGAACAATGTAACGGCACCGGTTTTTCAGGACGTGTCGGTATCTGCGAAGCAATACGTGTCGACAAAGCGGTATCTGACGCAGTGATCGAAGACCCGCGAGAAAAGACCATAATTCAGGCTGCCCTACCGCAAGGGATCCCCACGATGCAGGAAGACGGTATCATCAAAGTACTCGAGGGCGTCACCTCGCTCGATGAACTGCGCCGGATTATCGACTTGCATATCGGATAACGATATCGTACAGAATCGCGAACAAATTTAAACTTCGGTCAATATGGTGCGAAAAAGACCCTGTGCTATAGTCGGCACAGGGTCTTTTTCATACGTTGTTCTTTCCGCTTTCCAACAAATGACTCTCTCAACAAACCTTCTCAATCATGAAAAGTGACTGTTGTGCTAAGGCATGCCACAGTAGCATCGCCGAAGCGAGAACCAAAACACCCTCGCTACAACACCCAGTGTTGTTGAGAGAGTCATGTGCTGGATATGGGGTGATGTTAGGGACGAATGTCCCGAGAGCGGAGACGCCACGTGGTAAAATACGGGCGAAGAACAATTGACTGCTATATTAGCATGAATTAGTTTTTATGTCAAGCGCTTCCCCCACCCCCAATAGTGACCACCAGTCAGCGGAGAATTTTGCCTATACGCATGGGGCGTCCGGCTCTCTCGACCAAACACTCCGCCCCAAGAGCTGGGACGAGTATATTGGCCAGCAAAAAATCAAAGAAAACCTGCGTATTTTGCTCACTGCCGCAAAGGAGCGTGGTCATTCAGCAGAACACGTACTCCTTTATGGTCCACCTGGCCTTGGAAAGACAACCCTCGCAAACCTGATCGCCCACACCCTCGGCACTAGTATGCGCACCACCTCAGGGCCTGCTATCGAGCGCGTTGGCGACCTGGCGTCGATACTCACCAACCTTTCGCCAGGAGATGTCCTCTTCATCGACGAGATCCATCGCCTTTCAAAGTCAGTTGAGGAGGTGCTCTACCCTGCTATGGAATCAGGAGTACTCGATCTCATCATCGGAAAGGGGCCGTCGGCGCGAACCGTGCAGCTTGATCTTCCCCCATTTACCCTGGTCGCTGCAACCACCCGTATCGCCATGCTTTCCGCTCCGCTCCGCTCACGCTTCTCGGGCGGCACCTTCCGACTTGAGTACTACACCGACGATGAGATCGTGACCATTTTGAAACGCTCGGCAGGTGTACTTGGGATCGAGGCGCCAGAAAATGCACTTCGCGCCATCGCGAAGCGTTCACGCGCCACACCGCGCACCGCGAACTATCTCCTGAAGCGCTGCCGCGACCTTGCCCAGCTCGAAGGCAGCGCGATCACTGATGAAACGATCGCTAAAACTTTTGAACTTCTCGATATCGATGAGATGGGGCTTCACTCACTCGACCGCGAGCTGCTCCGCGTCATCATTTTAAAGTATCGGGGCGGCCCCGTCGGCCTCAACACCCTCGCGGCCGCGCTCTCCGAGGAGGAGGCGACCATAGAGGACGTGCTTGAACCTCACCTCCTCCGTCTCGGTCTTATCGAACGTACCCAGCGCGGCCGTACCGCAACCGAGGCAGCCTATGACCACCTTGATATCAGTACATAACGTATGCACCAATGTCCATTCTGTCACAGTGAGGAACGCATTCTGATTTCAAATGAAACAGCGTATGTGCTGCTTTCTAATCCCCTTAAGGTGGAGAATCATCTGCTCGTCATTCCGAAGCGCCATGTAGAGTTACCATGGGAGCTTACTGACACAGAGCGTACGGACATATTTACGCTTGTAAATCAACTCCAACCAAAACTCGTAGCTTTATACGGTGGATGCGATCTGAGACAGCATTGCAGACCCTTCATGAAAGAGAGTCGTCTCACAGTTAGACATGTGCACTATCATTTAGTGCCAAGGTCCCTCCACGATGCGATCTACACTAATGTGGAGTACGCTGAAACAGACATGTTCCACGAGGCCACGTTAGCTGAACACGATGCCGCACAGAGGTTGGTTGGTAGTTGATACCGGCACATAGTTGTTCTACACTCACACGATATGTCAGGACATAATAAATGGTCAAAGATCAAGCGGAAGAAAGAAGCGCTCGACGGAAAGAAGAGTAAGATCTTTGGTAAGCACGCATCTCTTATCGCTAACGAGGTGAAGAAAGCTGGCGGCGACGTGAACGCAGCAACGGTACGTGCCGCGGTCGAGCGTGCGAAAGCCGACTCAATGCCAAGCGACAACATCGAGCGCGCACTCCAAAAAGGTGCGGGGGGTGGCGGTGAGATGACTGAGGTGACCTTTGAAGCATTTGGCCCCGGCGGTACAGCCATCATCGTCACCGCGCTTACCGACAACAACAACCGCACGAGTCCTGAGGTGCGCCACATCTTCACCAAGCTCGGCTACGCGATGGGAACCCCAGGAAGCGCTGCGTGGGCGTTTATGAAACACGAAGGGAGATACGTACCAACCACCCCACTTGCACTCTCTGACGAAGACGGTGAGAAACTCGCCGATCTTGTCGAAGCACTCGAGGATCACGACGATGTGCAGGATGTATACACCAGCGCAGACGAGATTGAATAAAGTATGTTCCAAAACCTCCAATTTCGACGTTGTCTACACCTCAGCATGTTCAACGTATGTGCATATACGCCTCACATACCTCGGTTTGACGCCTTGAAATTTGAAGTTTTGAAGACACACTTTTCGATTCTTGCCAAAGTTCTGCAACAGAATAAAGAATTTGAATTCAGCTTTAGCACCATTCAGTCGTCCTACATACAATACTCAGTATGAGAGTTATCGGTATCGATCCAGGGTATGACCGTTTCGGCATCGCGGTGATGGAACGTCAAAATGGAAAAGAAACACTTCTGTACTCCACTTGCGTCACCACGGATAAGAAAGATCCATTACCGGAACGATTTCTTAAGGTCGGCACCGAATTATCTCGCGCGATCACCACACACAATCCCGGCTGTCTCGCACTCGAGCAGCTGTTCTTCAACAAGAATGTTAAGACCGCGCTCAGTGTCGCGGAGGCTCGGGGTGTAGCACTCTTTGTGGCAAAGAGCCACGATCTCGTTATATATGAGTACTCACCACAGGCGATCAAGATCGCAGCGACCGGGTATGGGAAGAGTGCGAAGAACCAGGTGGAAGCTATGCTCCACCGGCTTGTCGTGGGTATGCCAAAAAAGGCGCTCGACGACGAATATGACGCCATCGCGGCCGCCCTCACCTGTTTGGTAACCGAGCGTTTTACGGCCTAGAGCATGCCCAAAAACCGTACCGGGCTAACTTATCCACTTTGGGATTTGCAGACCGTTTCCAGCTCTGGTACAACAATGCGTAATTACGAGCAGTAAGTAAAAAAGACCACACATGTTCACCATGAACTATCGTGACGATGACGAAGATGCAGAAATGGAGGATGAAGATGCGAGCATAGACGACGACATGCTCGATGAGATGGAAGATGATTTCAGCGAAGATGATGACAGCGCACCTGAGTCAGATGTAGAAGAAGATGACGCGGATGATGAAGAGGAAGAGGATGATGAGGAAGACGTAGCGTTCGACCGTCACGATGACGTCGATCACATGTAACACATTTCAAACATAAAACGCGCTCGATCTCGAGCGCGTTTTGTTTTGCTCCATTGGTGTTCCTATTTTTTCTTTGGAACGATACGTACAAACACACGCTTGCCGATGCGAAGTACTGTTGGCTTGGTGATCGTGAGTTTGAGTGTCATGAGCTTTTCACCTGTCTCTGCATTTCGCACCGCACCAGCCTTGATGAGGCGTGCAAGCTCCCCCTTAGACGCAGCAAGTTTTTCGTTCACCAAAACCTCTGGGAGATCCTCAGAAACCTTTACCTCAGGGATGTTATCGGGAACCTTTCCTTCACTGAACGTACTGGTAAATGCTTGCTCAGCCCCCACTCCTGCTTTTGCTCCGTGGTAGAGGGTCACGATCTCACGCGCGAGACGCATCTTCGCCTCCTTAGGATTCGCGCCACTTTCGAGTGCCTTAGAGATGGCATCCACCTCAGCAAGTGGCATGCGGGTACAGAGCATGAGATACTCAACGATCGATGTATCTGCCATACTCATCACTTTGCCGTACATATCGTTTGGCTCTGCAGTGAGGTTTACGGTGTTACCCCATGACGAACTCATTTTACGCCCGTCTAACCCGTTGATCAGGGGATTCATCAGGATGTTCTGAGGCTCCTGTCCGAAGCGCTCCTGGAGCGCACGCCCAGCAAGAAGGTTGAATTTCTGGTCGGTTCCACCGAGCTCCACATCTGCTTTGATAGCCACACTGTCATACCCCTGCATGAGCGGGTAGAGTACCTCACGAAGCGAAACACGCTTCCCTGCTTTCAAACGTCGTGCAATGTTATCACGCGCAATGAAGTCGGCGACAGAAAAACAGTCTGCGTGCGTACCAATATCTGCATACTTGAGTTTTGAAAGCCACTCTGAGTTGTAGCGGAGTTCCGCCTTGTCCGTATTTATGAGCTTCCCGATCTGCGCAAAGTAGCTCTTCTTGTTTTGATCGATCGTCTTCTTGTCGAGCATGGGGCGTTCACTGTCCTTATCCGAGGTATCGCCGATCACGCCAGTAAAATCACCCACTATGAGTACCACCTGGTGTCCAAGTTCCTCTAGGTCACGCATCTTGAGGAGCGATACCGCCCGACCAATATGCAGGTTTGGGCTTGTTGGGTCGATCCCAAGCTTGATGCGGAGCTGTGTGCCACTTAAGAGCTTCTTCCTAAGGTCTGCGGCCACAACCACCTCAGCCACCCCTCGCGTGAGGAGCTCATCTACTTTTTTTTCGTCAGTGATTACCCGTGCTTTGCGCGCCATACCCCGACACTGTACCACAGAACACATCCCGAATCCTAAGCTGGTATTGCTTGGTGCGAGGACGGCCGTTTGGATTGTCAGCGGTGCAGGGATGTGATATGACCCATGCTACTATTGGTATGATTATGCGCTCAAAGTCATTTATACGCCGCCACCTCAAGGAGATCGCGATCGATCTCATTGTGATCGGTATGACCGTCGGCCTCGTGATAAGTGGACTCCTTCTCCTATGGATATCCACCCTCGAGATACCCGACCTATCCTCATTCGAGCAGCGCCGAGTGTTGCAGTCGACCAAGATCTACGACCGCACCGGTGAGATCCTCCTCTACGACCTTCACCAGGATGTGAAGCGCACCATCATCCCCTATGAGAACATCTCTCGCCACATAAAGAATGCTACCGTCGCGATCGAGGACGACACCTTCTTTGAGCACCATGGCGTGCGCCCACTCGCCATTTTACGCGCCGCACTCTCCAATCTGCTCGGTGGAGACATCACAGGACAAGGTGGATCGACCATTACACAGCAAGTGATCAAGAACTCCGTACTGGAGCGCGATAAGACCCTCACCAGAAAGATCAAAGAGGCGATCCTTGCGATCAAATTGGAACGACAACTTTCAAAAGAGGAGATCCTCTCCCACTACCTGAACGAAAGCCCGTATGGGGGCACCCTCTATGGCGTCGAAGAAGCAAGTCAGGCGTTCTTCGGGAAGAGTGCTTCTGACGTATCGCTCGCTGAGGCTGCATACCTCGCCGCCCTCCCTCAGGCGCCCACCTACTACTCACCGTACGGTACACACCGTGATGACCTCGAGAACAGAAAAAATCAGGTATTGGCTCAAATGCGCAAACACGACTTCATCACTGATGAGGAATATGAAGGAGCAAAAAATGAGGTGGTGACCTGGCGCACCCAGTCATCGACCGGTATCCGGGCACCTCACTTTGTCTTCTATATCAGGGACTATCTCGCACAAAAGTATGGTGAGGAATCGCTCGCTGAGCGCGGATTCAAGGTAACCTCCACCATCGACTACGACCTTCAAGAGAAGGGTGAGGAACTCGCCAAGAAGTGGGCACTCAAGAATAAAGAGGTGTATAACGCTGAGAACGCTGCCATTGTTGCTGTTGACCCGAAGACAGGCCAAATACTCACCATGGTCGGTTCGCGCGACTACTTCGATGAAGAGATCGACGGCAACTTCAATATTGCACTCGCTGAGCGTCAACCAGGTTCATCATTCAAACCGTTTGTGTATGCTGCAGCATTTCGAAATGGATACACTCCAAGCACTATCGTGTTCGATCTAAAGACCCAGTTCTCGACTGCGTGTAGTGTTGATTATCTTGAAACTGAGGGCAACTGCTACGCACCGGTCAATTACGATAATAAATTCCTTGGCCCGATCAGTTTCCGTGATGCACTTGCTCAATCTCGCAACGTACCAGCTGTAAAAGCCCTTTACCTTGTGGGAGTTTCTGAGGCCATCAAGTTTGCACGCGACCTCGGCATCACCACCCTCACCAACAAAGACCAGTATGGCCTCACTTTGGTGCTTGGTGGAGGTGAGGTGAAACTCATCGACATGGTAAGTGCGTACGGTGTGTTTGCGAATGAAGGTAAGAAGCATGATGTCACCGGCATCCTCAAGATCGAAGACGCTCATGGGAACGTTATGGAGAAGTATGAAGATTCAGATGGTACAGAGGTGGTAGATCGTCAGGTTGCCCTCGAGATCTCCGATGTACTCTCAGACAACACAGCACGTGCCCCATCCTATGGATGGAACTCACCACTCTACTTTGATGGGAAGGATGTTGCAGCAAAGACCGGTACGACAAACGACTACCGCGACACCTGGATCTTGGGGTATACCCCCAACATTGCCGTTGGTGCATGGGCTGGGAATAACGATAATCGTTCAATGGCAAAACAGGTGGCGGGATACATTGTGTCGCCGATGTGGCACGAGTTCATGGAATTCGCGCTCGCGAAGCGTCCTGAAGAACACTTCGCACAACCCGACACTCTACCGAGCGACCTTAAGCCGATTCTTAGGGGGGTATGGCTTAATCAGGCGACTATTGGAAGTAGTACACCTGATGTGGCCGCAGCACTTGGGGGTATTCATAACATTCTTCAGTACGTGAATAAGTCTGATCCACGCGGTGACTATCCCACCAACCCAGGAGCGGACTCACAGTATAAGTACTGGGAATACCCTGTGCGTGCATGGGCAAACACCCTCATCTCATTCCAAGCATCTACCACTGCAGCAGAAAATACCGACACAGAAAGTGTTGATACAAAAAAAGAGGATAAGAAATCAAACCGAAACCGCAACTAGGTCACTTTTGACATCTGGGTAATTGTGGGTTTGATGGTCAGAATAACTCTAGATGATGTGGTGTGGCACATCCCGCTCGCTTAATGTTTTGAGAAGAAGTGGTCGTAAACTCTCTTTCCGGAGAAGCATCTCTGTTTTTTTGGGACCCGAGGCTTTTATAACCAAAGTTTTGGTGCTTGGTGTGTATGAAAGATCAGTACTCTCACACAAAATACCAAGCGTGCGATAGGCTTTCACCACCTCCTCAACAACAGTCTTTTGGGGTGCACGAAGGAGTGTGGTGTATCGCGAGAGAAGATCTTTGATTGATGAAGAGGTGTGATGTCGCATACCACCGATACTTTTGCGTTCCAGATACTACGTTAGGAACCGATAGTTATTTATTCATAGGCATCACTAGATACCGGAAGGTGGTATCTCCATGTGGAGTGATGACCAAAGGACGTCCTATGCCGCCAAACGAGGCGAGGAGGCTATCCGAAGGGGTGTGGGGGAGTGCGTCAGTAAGATAGTGTTGGTTGAAGCTTAGTTTAAGCCCCACACCTTCTATATCAGCCCGGATCTCCTCCTCTGTAGTACCAGATTCTGTATTCTCTGAGGCAAGGGTGATAGTGCCTGCATCTTGATCAAGCGCCAACGTCACTTGCATGAACTTGTTGGTAAAGATATTGGTCTTCCGGAGTGCGTGTTCCAGATCTTTCAAGAGGAGTGTGCAGTGTGTTTGGTACTCTTTCGGGATGATCTGTTCATAATCAGGGAAAGTTCCTTCAATGAGCCGTGAGATGAGTTGAATACGTGATGGGAACGAGACACTTATCTGATTGGTAGTAAAAGAGATGGTGGGTTGTTCATTCACCACATCAATAGTGCGCGCGATCTCAAGTGCATTCTTCTGTGGAATAAGGAGTCCATGCTCAAGTACCACACCATTTGCACTAATGGTCTTCTCCGCAAGGCGAAATGAGTCAGTGGCGACAAATGTGAGGGTGTGTTGTTTCTTTTGGTGAATATACACTGCACCCAACTCTGGTTTGATGGATGACTGAGAGGCTGCGAACACCACACTTTTAATACCAAGTGAGAGGAGTTTGCCATCAATAGCAGCTGGGGTTGCGGAAACGGAGGTAATGGTTGGAAAATCGTCGATGGGGAGTGTTTTGAGTTTAGATCGCGACCTATCAGTGATGATGGAGAGGATATCACCTTCTGTTTTAAGGGTGAGTGATGGATATGAGATCAGTGAGATGGTTTGGAGGAGGATCTGGGCTGGCACCGCTACAACCCCCTCTGTGGTGATTGTAGATGGCACCTCTGCGATGAGGCCGATCTCGAGATTGGTTGCGCGTAACTCAAGCACCCCCGCTTTAGCTTCAATACGAATAGTACTCAGTATGGGAAGTGTGCTGTTCTTGGAGGCAACCCGCACAGCAATATCCAACACTTTTGCGATATCCTCTTTTTTACACACAGCTTCCATAATTTCTTTTTTGTTTAATTCAACTTTTTCTATTATTAGGGGTGTGGATGTGTGGGTATCTCGTTTTTACGGCTCACTAACAGTCTTATTTATAGCCGCCACCTCCCCATCCCTTTGTGGATATACTGGGAGTTGTGTGGATCATGATGGGGATAGATGTGCGGTCTCTACTCAATACCTACCATCACACCCTCTTTACCCACCTTCCACCCACACCATCGATCAGTACATTTCCCCATCCTTCACCTACACCTATCAACATCATTCACACACTTCTCCCCACACCCCTCGAATAGATACCCTATTTCAAAAGTGCGCGGATCTGTCCAATCTCCTCCTCCAACTCATTATCATGTTTCATATCCTCCTTGATCTTCTCACATGAGTGAATGACGGTGGTGTGGTCACGACCACCAAGTTTCTGCCCAATAGCTGGGTAGGATACCTGGAAGTCCTCACGGAGGATGTACATAATGAGTTGACGTGGTTTTACCACCTCCTTTTTACGTGTTTTCTCATAGATCGAAGAAGGATCTACTGAATAGAATCTTGCGATCTTCTCAACAACATCTTGTACCGCTAGGGTTTTTCGTGGGCGGGTACTGTTCTTTATCAAGGTGCGCACCTCATCAAGGGTGAGTGTCTTCCCGAGGAGTTGTGATTGGCAAAGGATGGTGTTGAGCGCCCCCTCAAGCTCACGGATGTTCCCCTCAATGGTGGTGGCAAGATGTTCCACCACATCATCAGCGAGAATGATCCTACTTTGTGCTGCTTTTGACTTCAGAATCGCAATACGCGACTCAAAGTCAGGTTTCGGAATATCAACGATCATTCCCTGTGAGAATCGTGAGCGCAAACGCTCCTCCATCCCCTGCATAAGTGCTGGGTGGACATCAGATGAGAACACAATCTGCTTGTTGTTGTCGTGCATCGCGTTAAAGAGGTGGAAAAGCTCTTCTTGTGTTTTCTCTTTATTCGAAAGAAACTGGATGTCATCCATGATGAGCGCGTCATACTGTCGGTACTTATCCTTGAAACTATTTGCAGAGCCGCTCTGGAGTGCGTTCATGTAGTCAACTGCAAAACGTTCACTGGTCACATAGAACACCTTCTTCCCCATTCGCTTTAGGTGGTTTCCTACAGCCTGAATGAGGTGGGTCTTTCCGTGTCCGGTAGAGCCATAGATAAAGAGTGGGTTATATGCGATCCCAGGTTTCTGCGCCACTGTCTGCGCTGCTGCATGTGCAAGTTGGTTGAAGGGACCAACTACAAACGTGTCAAAAATATAGCGCGGATTAAGGTTATCGCTCTTATTGATGTAGTACTCCTCGAGTGGGAGGGACGCGTTGACGGTTTGATTCTTAGGCTTATCCGTTTTCTTATCGCTTCGTTGTACGACCGAGAATTCAACACTGCGTACATGCGGAGAAAGTGCTCGGAGTGTTTTAAGTATAAGTGCACTGAATTTGTCTGCGAGCCAATCCTTCACAAACACTGAGGGGACACCAACAGTCGCGGTGCCATCCTCTATTCCGACGATATGTGTGTCGCGAAACCACGTCTTGAAGTTTGCTGGCGAGATCGAGAGTTCGATGTTTACAAGTGAGTTGTCCCAAAGTGCCTTGATATCAATGTGTTCAGTTCGTGTGGTACCAAGTGTGACGTTGTGAACATTACTCATAGAACAAATAGTGTGATGTGACTGCAATTATACTCTCGCAAACGATACTGTAAACTAAAGAACGTAATTACGAGATATTTTTCACTTATACACAACAGTCTGTGTATAGTCTGTGGAGAATGATCGGATAACTTGTGGGTTACCACAATGTATATCAACAGTAGGTGTTGAGGGGGGTTCTGGCCTCTCCCTAGATCACTTCCCTATCATGTATTGAATATGCTCAAATTTTAGTGTATTCTCCATGACATGCCTAAAAGAACCTATCAACCCAAGAAGCGCAAGCGTGCTACCACACATGGCTTTTTGACTCGCACCAAAACAGCTGGTGGCCGCAAGGTGCTTGCAACCCGCCGTCGCCGCGGGCGCGCGAAGTTGAGTGTATAACCATGCTTCCGAAACGTGCCCGTATTTCGCGGGACGACATCGAAAAAATGATGAAGAAGGGCGCACGGAAACACGGGCGCCTCTTCACGTATATACACGCACCATCCCCCCACCCTATGGCTGCTGTGGTGGTCTCAAAGAAGGTTGCTAGTAGTGCAGTTGACCGCCACACCCTCCGCCGCCGTACTTACAGCGCGTTTCACTCGCTGGCGCCTCAGGTCCAGGTGGTCTGTGTTGCTAAAAAAGAGCTAAGTAAAGCCACATTTCGGGATATTGTTGAGGATATGACGAATAATCTATGTAATGCCGCGCTATAATACCCCGATATGTTCACAACCATTTGGCACTCTTTCTTCTTTGATCCTATCTATAACGGCCTGGTGTTTCTCATTGACGTGGTGCCGGGAGGTGATGTGGGATTAGCTATCATCCTTCTCACTATTGTGGTAAAGACAGGCCTCCTCCCACTCTCCCTCTCAGCTACCCGTACTCAGCGAGCTATGCGTGAGATCGAACCTGAGCTGGCACGGATAAGGGAGGAATACAAGGACGACCGCGAGGGCCTCGCCCGTGCGATGATGGATCTCTACGCAAAAGCAGGGATCAAGCCGTTTTCTTCAATCCTCCTCCTCTTCATCCAGATACCGATCGTCATAGCGCTCTACTTCTCAGTGGCGAGTGGTGGTGGAGTAAAACTCCCCGATATCAATACTGAAGTACTGTATAGCTTTATTACCGTACCTGAACAAGCATCCATGTTGTTCTTTGGTATCGTCGATATGGCTGCCAAAAGTCTCCCCCTCGCACTTCTTGCTGGTGTCACACAGTTCTTTCAAGCGCACCTCACCTTCCCTGCGGTGCCGAAGCGGACGGAGGGCACGCCAGCTTCCTTCAAGGATGATTTTGCCCGCAGTATGCAGATGCAGATGCGGTACGTGATGCCGGTCATGATCTTCTTTTTCGCGTACAGTATCTCTGCGGCGGTGGCACTCTATTTCACCGTATCCAATGTGCTCGGGGTGGCACAAGAACTGATCGTACGAAAGCATCGCCATGCTGGCGATAC
>JAYQPD010000021.1:0-7190 GCA_038145135.1 bacterium
CCCATGTAACGACCAAACATAAGACGTGTTTGCGCATCAAGTCCTGGGAGAGCAGAAAAGACGATCATAGTGATAGGTACCAAGATCCATTGTACCGCGAGCACCACATACAGGAGTGGGCTTTTCTCCTTAGGTCTCGTAGGAAGCAGGGTAAGTGAAATGAAGGATGAGATCACAAGGCCAAACATCGCAAGGATGAGAAGGTCGCGCACGATGATCGGGAGGTTGTATGAGAGTACCGTCTGATGAAACTCCTTGGTGCCAAGAAAGATCGGCGCCCATCCGAGAATGAAGAGCATGATCGGATTGGTCACCAACGACCAATACCCCTCGGCTTGTTGGAGTCCGATCGCGATACGTTTGCGAAGCGGTATTTTTTTGTTTTGAGTGAAGTGGTAGATGATGTAGACAAAATTCTCTACCCCATAGGTCCACCTTCGGTGCTGCTTATAGATATTCTTCATCGTTCCCCAGAACGATGGCGCCATGTTCGCATCCATGGATACTGGATACGACAGTGGTATGACATCATACTCACCATTGTTTGCAATGAAGAGGTTCCAGAAGATACGAGAATCCTCGCTTACCATATTCGTCTGCCAGTAGCCCACTTCGTAGAGTGCCTGAAACGACACGGCGTGCGAAGAGAAGGTTGCCATGCGCTCCGGACGCTCCTGTTGCACCATCTCCCAAAAGGTAGACGACATCGCAACGACACGCGCGACCGCAGGTGCCTCCCAGATATTATTATTGAATATCGGCACCGGCTGGAACGAGGACTTAAGGGGGCGCGCCGCAGTCATGAAGTGCCAGATGAGACAGTTAAAGTACTCTGGGTAGAGGACGGTGTCGATATCAAAAATAGAAACGAGCGTGTGATTGTATAAGATACCGTGCGGATCAAGAATGTGTGTCCTCACTTTTTCTGCTGCCCATGTCGCGTTCGATCCCTTCCCCGCCATCTCGCCGGGAACATCCTTAGGATGCTTCGTAACCAGGAAGTATCCGAAGACATCCTTCCACTTCGCGCGCATACGTTCAGCGATCTCTACACCATGATCGCCCGCACGTTCTTCGGTTGCCAGCACCACAATGATGTTCTTCTTGTCGTAGTTCGCTTTATAAATAGATGTAATGGTGTCATTCACCACCTCTTCAGACTCCATATAGAATGGCAAGATCACCACATGATAGAGATGACCGTATTCGAAGCGCTCAACGAGCTGGCCCCACGGCAAGGTAAGGTGGTGTCGAAGCCGTTTCCAGTTGTACCGGAGGTGGTACGAGAGAAATGCAGTTTTGAGCACCCAATAGATCGAGAACGCAATAATGAAATACGCAGCAATGAACGGAGCGTAGTTCGAGAGGAGGAGCACCCCAATAAGGGTGATCCAGGACGCGGTCCCGGGCAGTATCTCTAAGACACGATAAAAACGCCTCGGTTTTCCCGAGAGCTCTGTTGCACGTCCCACCTTGAAATCAGGACGGCGTGCGTACGGCAGGAGCTCTTGCTCTTGACTCATACAAGAGGAGTATAGCCCTCTTTTGGCTTTGTTAAAAGCGAAAATATGTGGTTTGACACCGCTCGCGGATATGTCAAACAAAGTATGAAAACACGGCGTCGACGCAAAAAATACTCGGATTCGAACCGAGGACCTGTCTTTCGAGCGTGCGAGCGGAATACAAACTTGTTTGTATTCCCGAGTAAGCGATGAAAGTGAGATTGTTTACTTGGAGCCACCTCTCGGGATCGAACCGAGGACCTACGGTTTAACTTCAACTTGAGCGAATGAAGCAAAAGTTCACTTTTATTTCTGAGCGAAAGTTGAAGACAAGAATGAATACTTTGAGCCGCCTCTCGGATTCGAACCGAGGACCTACGGTTTACAAAACCGTTGCTCTAACCAGCTGAGCTAAGGCGGCTCAAAATATTCATTGCTTTCAAAACTCAGAAATAGTCTACCAGACTATTTCTGCTCCACCCAGCTGAGCTAAGGTGGCTCCAAAAAAACAATCTCTACAGGTTTACAAAACTTTCAAAGAGTGTACCACACTCTTTGAACTCCTCCAGCCACGATAAGGCGGCTCCAAGCAAACAATCTCTACAGGTTTTTAACCTCTCCTGTCTAATTAAAGACTTCGAGAGTTTATCATATTTTTTCAGCACCGCGAAGGAATCTGGTCGTGAATATCAGTGCTTCCCTTCAAGCGATGCCGCCTTCCGCTTCGCCTGCTCACGCGGTGTAAGCTTCGTCGCTTCTTTATGCTCTGCGATCTGAGAGAGGTGCGTGGGGCCATTTTCCGAAGTAGCTGACAGATCATCGTCAGGTTTCTTATGTATCCCGCGCAACTTAAGTGCCTGCATGCGGTTGAAGCGAACAACACGGAGCACAAAACGCTCCATACCGCGTACCAGAGAAAGTACGCGAGAGAGCGTGATGTGGAGCATGTAGTAAAAGAGCTCCTGAAGAAAATGACTGTTTATCTCAGGGAAGAACTCCCGAAAGAGTCCCTTGAGACGACGGAGTAGTCTGTCAAATACTGCGCGTATCTGTTCACCAAAACGATTGCCTCGGCGAGCTTCAACACTATAGAGCACAATGAGAAAGAGTGAGAATAACCCACTCGCAAACGCAATGTGTGCGGATGCTCCCATATAGTGCCTATTTTACCGAATACCGAGCGAATGAGCGAATCTCGATCTTCTCGCCGAATTTCTGTATAGCACCATTGATAAGATCTTGCACGGTGCGCTCTGGATCCTTGATGAAATCCTGTTCGAGAAGGATCTGCTCCTTAAAGTACGATGCGAGTTTACCCTCAATGATCTTTTCCTGAATATCAGCTGGCTTATCCTTCACTTCAGCTGCAAATACCTCGCGAGCCTTTTCTAGATCTGCCTCAGGGATCTCCTCCTTAGTGAGTGCCTTTGGGTTGGTTGCTGCGACCTGCATCGCGATCTCGCGTGCGAGTGCGACAAACTCTTCGTTCTTTGCAACGAAATCGGTCTCAGAAGAGAGCATAACGAGTGCTGCAACCTCATGGGTAGAGTGCACATAAGCACCGATAGCACCGGCACCGAGCGCGCGATCAGATTTTTTAGCCGCCGCTTCACCTCCCTTCTTACGAAGAATGACGAGTGCTTTCTCCATATCACCACCCGCTTCCTCGAGTGCTTTCTTGCACTGCATCACTGAAATGCCGGTCTGGTCACGAAGTGACTTGATTGCTTCTGATGTGATCTCCATATCAAAGAATATTGAACTAGAACGAATAACGACGAGGCGCGTAGTGTTCGTTACGCGCGTGCTTCACGACGTGGTGTTCGTGTGAACGAACCTCCGTGTTCGATAGGCTTCTGCTGTGCTGGTTTCGGAGTGTAACGAGTGCGGCCGTCCTGGTATGCACGTGCAAGCTCTCCAAGAACTGCCGTCACACTCTGGCGGTGAGAGTCATTTGCCAAAACTGGCTTAGTGACGAGGTCCACGTTGCAATCTGAACACATGATACCGACGACGGGTACCTTTGCCTCATTTGCTTCAGTGACCGCTACATGGTCATGGCGAGGATCAACAACGAGAATGGCATCTGGGATGCGCTCGATACGAGCAACACCGCCGAAGTTATACTCGAGCTTATCAACTTCGCGACCGATCACGACACGCTCCTTCTTTGTATACTTGCGCTCAAGTTCGCCTGTTTCCTTCTGCTCCTTGAGGGTTGCGAGGCGCTGAAGACGCTTTCTGATCTCCTGGAAGTTCGTGAGTACCCCACCGATCCAGCGATTGGTGACGTACGGCATGTTGACCGAGTCCGCGTGCGCGCGAACAATATCAGCTACCTCTGGCTTGGTCGAGACGAAGAGTACGGTCTTACCCTCCTCTCCAAGCTTGCGGAGAAACTCCGCCGCATCGGTGAGAAGTTCACTCGTACGTTCAAGGTCAAAGATATCGGTCCCTGCCTTAGTACCAAAAAGGTATGACTGAACAGACGGATGGCGGCGTGACTTCGAAAAGCCAAAATGCGCGCCTGCCGCGAAAAGTCGATCAATAAGGTTGTTGCTGGTATTCATGCGTTCTAAGCGGTTATTAAGATCGGAAAAGCGTATAAAAAACGCGTTTCCCGCGTTCGTGCCACAATACCACACAGGTAGTTAACCTGCAATAGCCTCGTTCGCGCGCTGTAATGCAAGAATTATGTCGTCAAGGTCCCCCTGCATGACCCCCTCAAGGTTGTGCCAGGACTCCTTGATCCGGTG
This sequence comes from bacterium, assembly GCA_038145135.1. Classification (GTDB taxonomy): domain Bacteria; phylum Patescibacteriota; class Minisyncoccia; order Phycocordibacterales; family UBA918; genus JAYQPD01. Next base: position 4,259 of record JAYQPD010000021.1, read on the forward strand.
GTCGGTGATCCGGCTCTGAGGAAAGTTATACGTTCGGATCTTCTCCGAGCGATCCCCGGTCCCGATCTGTTCTTTTCTGGTCGCAGCGTGCTTTTTAGCCTCCTCTTCCTCATGGAGCATTTCGAGCTTTGCGATCAATATCGACATGGCCTTTTCACGGTTCTTGAGCTGACTGCGCTCAGATTGGGAGCGAACGTCTATGCCGGTCGGTTTGTGTATCAGACGTACCGCCGACTCAACCTTATTCACGTTCTGTCCGCCAGCACCACCTGCGCGCGAAAATTCGATCTCGATATCTGCCGGATTGACCTCGATCGATGGCTTCCTGCGCATAGGAAGGATAGCAACCGAAGCAGTCGAGGTATGTATGCGACCTGCTTTCTCAGTTACGGGGATGCGCTGCACACGATGAACACCGGTCTCGAAGCGGAGTGCATCATACGCCTCTGGGGAGATGATCTCAAACGATGCCTCCTTAAATCCTCCCTGTGCTGAGCGTGATTCGGAGGTACCAACGCATGACCACCCTTTCGTATTTGCGTAGCGAACATACATTGCAGCGAGCTCTTCCGCAAAGAGCGCTGCCTCCTCACCACCAGCTCCCGCACGCACCTCGAGGATCACCCCGTATGGCTTCGCCTCCTCAACGCGTGACGCCTCCAAGATACGTGCGATCTCTTCGTAATGCGCTTGCTTTTGCACGATGAGTGACTGTCGCTCTTCTTCGACAAGCGCCGCCATCTCTGGATCTTTCATGAGCTCATCGAGCTCACCCTCTCTTTTCTCGAGCACATCAAACTGCGACGCTAGAAACTGCGTCTTTGGATTTTCTCGTGCTTCAACTAATACTTCAGGATTCATATATACAGTGTACCCCACTTTATGCCCCACCTCTCACACAAAAACCCTGCATGGGTTGCAGGGTTTTGTAGGTCGTTCGCTACGCCTTCTTCTTTCGCGTGGTTCCCGCCTTTGACATGCGCGCCTTGAACTTCTCGACGCGACCAGCGGTGTCCATCACCTTCTCGGTGCCAGTGTAGAACGGGTGCGAGACACTTGAGATCTCAACATATGCTACTGGGTACTCTTTGCCGTCCTCCCAGGTGTCGGTCTTCTCGGTCTCGATTGTAGAGCCGATCAAGAAACGCGCCCCCGACGAGTTGTCGTGGAAGATGACTTGGCGGTAGTTCTCTGGATGGATATCTGCTTTCATCACGTTAGAAATAGGGTGCGGCCGCTATTATAACCACGTTGCCCCGTTAAAGAGGTAAGTATTCTGACACTGGGTAGAGGTGTCGTTCATCCCGTACCCGCTATTTCTAACGGGATGAATAGCCCGGCTACTATACAAAATATGTCCGATTTTGGCAAATGGCGCACATACTGGTGACTACGGAGGCCTTGCCTCCGTAAGGATTTCTTGCGCACGGAACAGGTACGTCCTGTTTATGATCCGGCGACTATCCTCCCTCCAAGATGTCGATCTCCTTTTGGATGCGAGTAGCGTGGCCCATCACGCCATCACCATAGAAGGCGTAGGCTGGGTTTGAGGCATTCCCCCACCCTGCAAAGTAGCGCAGTGCCGCGAGGCGCTCTGCGGCATAGGTGCCTGCCGATGCGCCGTTGTCGCGCATCAAGAGACCCGTCGCGATAAAGGCGTCCTGGTTGTTGTATGGATTTGAGGGAGAGTTCTTGCCATTCATTTGGCGGATCACGTCATCAGCAGCACTGTAGTACCAGTTGCCGGCGCCGTCCTTTTTATACCCGCCATAAATTGCCCAGGTCGAGGGAATGAATTGCGACGGACCCATCGCACCTCCGTAGCCGTAGCCAGGCGCGCGCGATACTGGCATAGCGTTTGGATCGAGCCCTAACGTAGCCATGATGACCTTAAAGATAGGTTGGTCGCGTGTCGGATGCATGTCCTTAGACCACACACCTGGCACACCAAGGTTTGCACCGAGCGAGGTCTCCTGGGTCAGGATACCCATGATGAGTGCCGGCCGAACACCTGTCTTACCGCCCGCATACTTTGCGAGTCGTACCGCCTCAGGGAATGGGATCGCGGTCGAGTCACGGAGTTCGAAGAGCATCGCGCGGATCTGCGCTGCTGTTTTCTGTTGCTCTTTGAGAAGCGCTTGGTACTTTGATTCCTCACCCTTCGTCACCTTGAGAATACGTGACTTCTCTGCCTCTGAGGAGTCGAGATCCTTTTTCTCAAGTTCCTGGAGACGTTTCAATTCAACTTCGCTCGACTGTTTATCTTCGAGTGACGATTTTTGTTCGTGGGTGATGCCTTTGATCTCGGTGAGCTCATCATATGTCTCACGAAGTGACTTCTTTATGACATCAAACTGGTCAGCGTCCTCGAAAAACTTCGAGAGGTTCGTATTGCCGAGCATGACCTCCGCAAGCGTGAAGTCATCCATCTCATTTGATTTGCGGAGAAGTTGCGCGAGTGATTGCTTCTGGCGATCCTGTCGATCGGTGAGCTCGTTTATCACGATCTGCTTATCGCCGATCTGGGTGCCGAGTTTCTGGATCTCGATCGTCCGCGCCTTGATACCGAGCTGTGCCTTGGTGATCTTTGCGTCGAGGATGGAGATGTCACGTTCAAGGGTTTGCCGTTCCCCCTGTTTCTGCTCTACGAGCTGCTGCTGGTTCGCGATCTGCGCCTCTACTTCTCGGAGTTCAGCTTCAAGGCGTGCCTTACGCTCTTCTTTCGTTTCTTCGGCATGCACCACAGTACGGGGCACGATCGCACCACACACTGACGCGCCAACAACACACCCAAGCACAAAAAACAGAACGTGACGCGAAATGCGCATAGTGAGGATAGTATAACAGGTTTAGATGGTGGAGGAGAATACAGAAAGCGGCCCCCCGCTAAGGGGGGGGGGTTGGGTTTTTTTTTTATTTTGGGTTTTTAGGA
>JAYQPD010000021.1:7200-13487 GCA_038145135.1 bacterium
CGTTCGTCGGCAGCGTCATTTGTGTATAATATACTGTAGTATAACAGGTTTAGATGGTGGTGGAGAATACTTAAAGCGCCGCCCCTGTAGGGGCGGCGCTTTGCATTTTTTGAATATGTTCGTTATTCAGCAGCCTCTTCGGTCTCAGTCTTACCTTTCTTCTCAACCTCGATCGCTGCCATATCGATTGCCTGTGGCGCCTCCTCTGTCTCTTCTTCAACCTCTGAAGCGATAGCAACGATGCTCTCTGGATCAACTTTGGTCTTTACACCCGGTGGAAGCACTATGTCTTTGACGTGAATAGCGTCGTCAACGTTCACCAAGCTCGAGATATCAACGGTGATGTGCTGAGGGATATCCTTTGGAAGCACTTCGATCTCGAGATCATGGAGCACCTTAGTGATGACAGCGCCCTGCTTGACCGCTGGTGACTCACCGACGAACTCAAGAGTCACCTCGAGGTGGAGCACCTTGTCTCCCTCGATCGCGTAGAGGTCCGCGTGGCGGATCTCACCGCTCACTGGATCAATGTCAACATCGTGAATGAGCACTTCGGCATCTTTGCCGATACCGGTAAGCTTGATGATGGTTGATTCACCAGCTTCCTTAAGTGCCTTTGAGAACTCTCCGGCATTCAGCGAGATAGACTGCGACTCGAGCTTTGGTCCGTAGACCACAGCAGGAATCGTGCCTGACTCACGGAGTGAGGCGTTCTGTTTCCCCCTTGCTTCGCGGGGGGTTGCGGTAAGTGAAAGCGTCATAGGCAATTAGCGTACCAGAAAAATGTATTTAATCAAGTGGTGGTCTAACAGTAACTCTAACTAGTGTGTTTCCTACTTCACCAGATGCTCTGGCTCCTTACCAGCTAGTGCGTCGAGTACTGCCTGCGCCGCGAGACGGGCCATCTCGCCACGTGTTTCGTTGGTTGCTGAGGCAATATGTGGGGTGATGACCGCATTCTCACACTCTGCAAGACCCGGTGCCATTTGTGGTTCATTTTCATAGACGTCCAGACCTGCACCAGCGATCGTGCCGCTCTTCAGCGCATCGACGAGTGCCGCCTCGTCGATCACGGGACCGCGCGACGTGTTCACGATGTAAGCAGTCTTCTTCATGAGCGCAAGTCGTTCCGCATTGATGAGGTGACGAGTGGAATCGAGAAGTGGCACATGCACCGAAACAACATCAGCCTCCTTGAGTACTTCCTCAACTGACGCACGGAAGGTAGCGCCGAGTGTCTCGATCTCTGGATTCTGTTTGATGTCGTAGTAAATGACATTCATCCCAAGACCGTTCTTCACGATCACTGCTGCGTCGTATCCGATGCGCCCTGCGCCGAGAAGACCAAACGTCTTCCCTTTAAGGTCGGTACCGAGGAGCATCATAGGAGCCCAGCCATGGTACTTTCCTGCACGCATAAAGCGATCGCCTTCAGCGATACGTGACGTGAGTGAGAGCATGAGACCTACCGCGTGCTCAGCAACGGTGTGAGTGAGTACGCCAGGGGTGTTCGTGATCATCACGTTACGCTTCTTTGCCTCTTCGAGATTTATGTTATTGAAGCCAACCGCGTAGTTTGAGAAGATCTTCGCGTTTGGTGCTGCATCAAGCACCTCGGCATCGATCGGGTCCGTGAGAAGACAGAGCACTGCGTCGTAGGGCTTTGCCTTGAGTGCTGTGATGAGTTCTTCCTTACTCAGTACGCGATCATCCGGATTGATATCTACTTCGTGCCCAGCATCTCTGAGCATCTGTATCCCATTCTCTGGGATCATGCGTGTTACATATATTGTTGCCATGCCTACAAGTATACCATCAGAGTATATGTGATCATGCAGGATTTTCAGACGTGCGCTAACTCACATAGTATTACCCTTTGACATAGCTTGGCATGCGATAATACACAAATGAAATATGACTTCGTCGCTATTGGCGACATCACTATCGACGCGTTTATTGAGCTAGAAAAGGATGCGGCACGCGTACTCTGCGATGCAGAAGGGCGCCCGTGTCAGATCGCCATGAACTTTGGCGATAAACTCCCCTACCATGATGTGACCGTCATCAACGCTGTTGGTAATTCACCAAACGCTGCGGTCTCAGCGCATCGTCTCGGGCTTCGCTCCGCGCTCTACGCCAACATCGGTCACGACAGAAACGGTAAAGACTGCCTCGACGCGCTGCGCGAAGAAGGTGTCTCAACGGAACATCTCATCCAGAACGAGGGGAAGAAAACCAACTATCACTACGTACTTCGCTACGGCGCTGAACGTACCATCCTCATCAAACACGAGGAATACGAATACAAGCTCCCCAACTTTGAGGAACCGCCTCGCTACCTCTACTTCTCATCGGTTGGTGAGAATTCGCTTCCCTTCCACCATGAGATCGCAGCGTATGTGAAAGCTCATCCCGAGACCAAGCTCGTCTTTCAGCCAGGCACCTTCCAGATAAAACTTGGTGTCGAAGCGCTTAAAGACCTCTACGAGGTGACCGAGATCTTCTTCTGTAACAAGGAAGAGGCGCAGCGTATCTTGGACTCGAAGTCAGACGACATCAAAGAATTGATGCTGGGCCTTAAGGGTCTCGGACCACAGATCCCAGTCGTGACCGATGGGCCAAAGGGAGCGTACGCACTCGATCCAAATGGTGACGCCTGGTACATGCCGATCTACCCTGACCCCGCACCTCCGGTCGATCGCACTGGTGCTGGCGATTCATTCGCCTCGACCTTTACCTCTGCGATCGCGCTCGGTCTCCCCGTCTCTACTGCGCTCGCGTGGGGCCCGATCAACTCTATGTCAGTCGTCCAGTATATCGGCGCTCAAAAAGGCCTCCTCTCCCGAACGTACCTCGAGGAATATCTTTCACACGCACCCACCGACTACGTCGCGAAGAAGATCTAAAGAGACACCGAAATAAAATGGTCAGGATGTGATCCTGACCATTTTGTAGTTATTAGCTTCTCTATCACTACCACAACCTCAATCCCTTCAATCGAATGCCGCCGTTCAGACGGACGTTTTGAGATGGTGGTGGTGTGGTCGTCTCGTTCGCTGTAGCACCGAAGGAGGTCTCATCACCATCAGCATTACGCGCTTTGACCTCAAAGGTATAGGTTGTTTCGCCTGTGAGGCCATTGATGGTGAGGTTGTCGATCTGTGCATCGGTGAGCCAGACAGCTGAAGCGGAAGGATCACCGGATGCGTCCACATACTTCCCATCCCAAGTACTATCGGTCGGTGAAGTTGTCTGCACATGTACGGCGAAGGATGTAGCGGGGTTCGATGAAGGATTGCTATTCTCATCGTTCGTAATAGTGAGCGTCGATTGTGTTGCATTAGAGAGCGTCGGTGCCCCAGGTGTATTTGCTGAAGTGTACGTTGCACTCGCCGAAGAGGTGGCAGTGTAATTTAGTGCGGAGTCGCGCATAGTAATGAGGTACCCATAGCACTTGTTCGCTTGGAGGCCTGCGTCGGAGTACGAATTACTTGTCTGCCACCCGCTATCGGTACCACCCGTACCTCCCTCACCTGCGGCACATCCGGATGATGTGGCCGTGAAGTAATACTCGATCGGGGTCGAGGTATCCGACCCCGCCGTAGCAGTCATAGAGATCTGTGTAGCACTATCATTGGCAGGTGCTGACGAGAAGGTTGGCGGATTTGGTGTCGGCGCGGTGGTATCAAGCGTCGTACCGTTCGACATCGCACTAAATGACGTCTCGTCGTTGTCTTGGTTTCGTGCTTTTGATTCAAATGAGTAGGTGGTCTCTTGAGTGAGGCCGTTCACGGTGAGACTGGTGAGTTGTGCATCGGTGAGCCAGACCGCCGTACCTGAAGGGTTTCCAGATGCATCAACATACTTCCCATCCCAGGTGGTGTCAGAAGGTGAAGAGGATGCCATGTATACCGCGAAGTATGTTGTTGGGTTTGCTGCAGGGTTGCCGTTCTCGTTGTTGGTGATGACGAGTGTGGTACCTCCTGGTGATGAGATGGTTGGTGCTGTTGGGATAGCGGCGGAGGTGTATGTGGTGGAGGCGGTGGAGGTGGAGGTGTAGTTGCCCTGATCATCCTTCATCGTCACTAAGTACCCATAACACTGGTTCGGTTGGAGACCTGCGTCAGAGTATGAGGTACCGGCTTGCCACCCGCTATTCGTACCACCCGTTCCGGCATCAGAGCCACAGGATGTGTTGTCAGAGGTGAAGTAGTAGTTCACCGTATTGACGTCGGTACCGGTTACCGAGGTCATGGAAATTTGCACGTCACTATCATTTGCTGGCGTGGTCGCGAAGTATGGCGGGTTGGGCGTCGGCGCTGTGATATCAGTAGTGCTCGTCACCGCTTGTGAACTCGTGGCTGCGTTATCACCGTCTGCGTTTCGTGCGATGGAGTAGAAGCCGTATGAGGTCGAATCAGTGAGACCAGTCACTACCAAACCATCGATCTGTGCATCGGTGAGCCAAACGGGTGTTGCTGATGGATCTCCTGCTGCGTCGACATACTTCTGATCCCACGTGCCATCTGTTGACGATGCGAGGATGGCAAAGTCGGTCGTGGGGTTTGATGATGGATTGCCGTTCTCATTATTTGTAAGGGTGATCGTTGTTCCCGTTTCACCAGAGAGTGTGGGAGCGCTGGCAACCGCTGCAGAAGTGTATGTCACAGTCGCCGAAGAGGTGGCCGTGTAGTTGTGTGCAGCATCGCGCATCGTGATGAGGTACCCGTAGCACTTGTTTGCCTGAAGACCAGCATCAATGTACGAAGCACCCACCTGCCACCCGCTATCGGTACCACCAGTACCATTATGTCCCGCGGTACAGCCAGATGATGTTGCGGTGAAGTAGTACTCAACAGGTCCAGATGCGTCACTTCCCGCAGTCGCAGTCATTGATATCTGTGTGTCGCTATCGTTTGCAGGCGAACTAGAGAACGTCGGCGGATCAGGTGTCGGCGCCGTACCATCGAGTGTCGTAGTTGCTGCTTGTGAACTCGTGGCTGCGTTATCACCGTCTGCGTTTCGTGCAATTGAGTAGAAGCCGTATGAAGTAAGTTCGGTGAGGCCATTGATGGTGAGGTTGTCGATCTGTGCATCGGTGAGCCAAACAGGTGTTGCCGATGGGTTGCCGGAGCCATCGACGTACTTGCCACCCCACGTGCCGTCAGTCGATGACGCGAGGATGGCGAAGTCGGTCGTGGGGTTTGCTGCAGGATTGCCGTTCTCAGTGTTTGAGAGGACGAGGGTGGTTGCATTCACCGTGCCGAAGGTTGGCGCACCGGCGACTGCTGCGGATGTATATGTTGAGGAAGCAGTTGAGGTTGCACCCATATTACCGAGGTCGTCTTTCATGGTGACGAGGTAGCCGTAACATTTATTGGTTTGGAGTCCGGTATCAATATACGAAGCACCCACCTGCCAGCCAGAATCGTCGGCACCGGTACCATTATGTCCCGCGGTACAGCCAGATGATGTTGCGGTGAAGTAGTAGTTCACCGTATTGACGTCGGTGCCCGTGACTGACGTCATGGAGATGTCGGTTGTGCTGTCGTTCGTGGGGACTGTTTGGAAGTATGCGGGGTTGGGTGTCGGCGCCGTACCATCGAGTGTCGTAGTTGCTGCTTGTGAACTCGTGGCTGCGTTATCACCGTCTGCGTTTCGTGCAATTGAGTAGAAGCCGTATGAAGTAAGTTCGGTGAGGCCATTGATGGTGAGGTTGTCGATCTGTGCATCGGTGAGCCAAACAGGTGTTGCCGATGGGTTGCCGGAGCCATCGACGTACTTGCCACCCCACGTGCCGTCAGTCGATGACGCGAGGATGGCGAAGTCGGTCGTGGGGTTTGCTGCAGGATTGCCGTTCTCAGTGTTTGAGAGGACGAGGGTGGTTGCATTCACCGTGCCGAAGGTTGGCGCACCGGCGACTGCTGCGGATGTATAAGTACTTGAGGCGGTGGAGGTGGAGGTGTAGTTGCCCTGATCATCCTTCATCGTCACTAAGTACCCATAACACTGGTTCGCTTGGAGGCCTGCGTCAGAGTATGAGGTGCCGGCTTGCCACCCGCTATCGGTACCACCAGTACCGTTATGTCCCGCGGTACAGCCAGATGATGTTGCGGTGAAGTAGTAGTTGACGGTGTTGGTGTCAGAGCCCGTCACCGAGGTCATTGAAATTTGCACGTCACTGTCATTTGCTGGCGTGGTCGTGAAGTATGGCGGATTTGGTGTCGGCGCGGTGGTATCAAGCGTCGTACCGTTCGACATCGCACTAAATGACGTCTCGTCGTTGT
>JAYQPD010000021.1:13728-16990 GCA_038145135.1 bacterium
GGTACCTCCTGGTGATGAGATGGTTGGTGCTGTTGGGATAGCGGCGGAGGTGTATGTGGTGGAGGCGGTGGAGGTGGCGCCCGTGTTGCCGAAATCGTCTTTCATGGTGACGAGGTAGCCGTAACATTTATTGGTTTGGAGTCCGGTATCAATGTACGAAGCACCCACCTGCCAGCCAGAATCGTCGGCACCCGTACCCTCATCACCCACGGTACAGCCAGACGATGTCGCGGTGAAGTAGTAGTTAACTCCATTGGCATCCGTGCCAGTGACTGAGGTCATGGAGATATCGGTCGTGCTGTCATTCGCAGGTGCAGTCGTGAAGTATGGCGGGTTTGGTGTTGGCGGGTCAGTCTCAAGTCCTGAAGTCGTCCCATCCCCTTTAGTACTTGAGGCGGTCTCATCTCCATCTGCATTTCGCGCCATCACTTCAAAAGAATAGGTGGTATCAATAGCAAGGCCATTTATGACCAGATCATCAAGATCGTCATCGCCGAGCCATATTGCGAACGCAGACGTGGTACCGAGCGCGTTCACATACTTTCCTACCCAATTACTATCGTTTGGAGTAGAGGAGGCGACACGAACTGCAAAGAATGTCTCAGGAGAGGTGGTGGGGTTTCCGTTCTCGTTGTTGGTAAAGGTAAGTGTAGAGTAGGTAGGAGCGGAAAGTGTAGGAGCTGAAGGTGCAGCGGCGGAGGTGTATGTGGTGGAGGCGGTGGAGGTGGAGGTGTAATTAGGATTTGTTGCCGTATCGCGTGCGGTGAGTGTGTATGAATAACATTTGTTGGTTTGTAGTCCAGTAGAAGAGTACGAGGTGCCAGATTGCCAACCACTTCCTGAAGCGCCAGTACCAACTTCAGCACCACATCCAGAATTGGGTGTAAACATTGCAAAGTCACCACCAGAACCGACTCCAACAAACATACCTTTGCCGTTCGCGACGGCTTTCCACGTGTCATTGTCACCACCAGCGCTCGCGGTGGTCCAGGAGGTCCCATTGGTTGAGTACATCACACGATCGCCAGAACTACCGATCGCAACAAATTTGCCATAGCCGTAGGTGATCGCATTCCATGTGTCGTTATCACCTGCAGCAGTTGTTGTGGCCCAACTGGTCCCATTGGTTGAGTACATCACACGATCGCCAGTGTCACCAACAGCCACGAAAGTACCATTGCCATAAGTGACCGCATTCCAATTATCATTATCACCTGCAGCACTCGTGGTTGACCAATTGATACCATCGGTGGAATACATCACCAGATTGTCACTAGTACTGTACCCAACTGCAACGAACATGCCGTTGCCGTAGGTAATGCTCTGCCAGCTGTCATTATCTCCCGCAGCTGTGGTGGTGGCCCAGTTGACACCGTCAGAGGAATATATGACATGGTCACCAGAAGCGCCGTTTGAGACTGCAACGAAGATACCGTTGCCGTAGGCGACATCACTCCAGTTATCGTTATCACCCGCAGCTGTGGTGGTGGCCCAACTGGTCCCATTGGTTGAGTACATCACACGGTCACCTGAATATCCGACTGCAACGAACTTCCCGTTGCCGTAGGCGACATCACTCCAGTTATCGTTATCACCCGCAGCTGAAGCGGCAGTCCATGAAGTACCGTTGGTTGAATACATTACACGATCACCAACAGATGAGCCTACCGCGACAAATGTACCATTGCCGTAAGTGAGGCCGACCCAATTGTCGTCATTTCCAACTGCGTCGGCCGTTATCCAACTGTTGGTTCCGGTCGAACTTGTCGCATTGAAGTAGTACTCGACGGTTGAGCTCGCATCGGTCGCAGTATTGGCAACCATGTCGATCTGTGAGGTGCTTGAGTTGTTGGGAAGCGTCGCAAATGCGAGCGGGTTCGGAGTTGGCGGTGTGAGATCAACGGCAGTGTACGTGATGCGGACGTAGCCGGCGGCACCTGCGCCGCCAGAGCGGTTGCCGTTGGTGCGCGCCGATCCTGCGCCACCGCCACCGTAGACGTTGCCAGGGTTGCCGTTTGCGTTTGTCACGCCGGCACCACCATCTCCTCCGTTTTGAGTGTTTCCTGTACCCGCTGTTGGTGCACCAGCATCACCACCGTTTGGTCCAGTCGAACCAGCGCCACCACCGCCACCTCCGGAGTTACCACCACTCGCTGTGCCGCCGTTTCCTCCACGGTACTTGGTGGTACCGATCGAGGTGGTGGTGGTACCACCAGCGCCACCCGTACCGCCACTTGCACTGCTAAGTCCTGCCTTGCCTCCTTTCGCGAGGACTAGTGCGTTGGCTGAGTTGGTATCAGGACCAAAGAAGGTATCGCCGCCATCGGTATCTGCCGCACCTGCTCCAATAACAATTTCATAACTCCCTCCAGGTGTGACCGAAATGGTCGACGCTGCATACGCGCCACCGCCACCACCGCCAGAAGCGCCTGAAGTTGCGCCCTGAGAACCACCGCCACCGCCCGCTCCCCACGTCTCAACAAGGAGTGAGTTCACGTCAGTGGGTACATTGTATGTCTGTGAGGCAGTGAATGTCTGCACCGTTGCAGCAGCTTGCTTTGGAAGTATGGTCACCGAAAGAACCACTAGGAGCAGAAGTGGTGGGATCGCTTTGTACCAAAAGCGCACTCTTAAAGCTCTTTGCAGAATACTGCGCATGGTCACGAATACTCTGTTAGTATACCGCACTCTACAGAGCGCACCCCCCAGCTTTTCATCCACAGCAAACGTAAGTGTCGAAACCTATTGCATCAAAATCTGACAGCGCGTTGCAGGGCTATATACAGCATTTTTCCAGACAGTAGCACCGCTTACCTGGCAATAAGAACAAGGGTCACCCGTATTGGTGCTTGCACCGCAATCATCTCCACCCTCCATGATCCAGATGATCCTGTAATCCACCCCATCGGTGGCACCACCATTTGTCTTGTAGTATCCACCGAAATAACTACCGCGAGTGGCTACTTTTCGGATAGGTGGAAAGGCATTGATATACTGGGTAATATCAGCTTCTAATGTGCCGTCATTGTTACTCTCTGCGGCAGCGCCCCAACACGTACCATTTCCTAACCATCACCCAAGCATACCCAGTTATTACTGGTCTTCGGATAGGTATAATCATCAGTAGAGGCGCGGTAGAGTTCGAGCGCCTTTTGATACTCCTTCACTTGCTGGACACGTGCACTATTCCTCCCCTTTTCGCGAGCACTTCCGAGCGATGCGAGCACTACGCTAGCTAAAAGACCAATGATCGCAATCACCA
>JAYQPD010000022.1:0-15066 GCA_038145135.1 bacterium
ATTTTTAATAAAAAATCTTGCGTGTTTTTTTATTTCGGGCCCACCACAAACCCCCCGCGCGGGTTGGGGGGGGGGGGTTTTGTGTTCGCTATCCGTAGTGGTTAGCGGGTGATCTCGATCACAGGAGCAGTGCCATCGATCTCTTCAGCACTTGGAGCTGCAATAGTGATACGCCCGTCGTTTGTCTCAATGGTGTATCCAGTTGTGTAGCTGCCACACTCTGAATCATCAATGCTCTGATCATCTTCTGAAGGGTCTGCTGGGAGCGCAGGTATATAGGTAGGCACGAGCTTTCCACAAAGGTCTGAATTGCCAGAACCGCTTGCGATATCTTCCGGCGTTCCATCAGAGGAAGGAAGGTCAAGGTCGCTTACGTCGCCTTTATTATCAACAATATACTGACCAAGCGCGTTAACGATCGCATTCACGTTCGAAGAGCGCTGTGAGTTGTTTGCCTGCGCAAACTGGCGAGCTGGGTTCACTGCGACGAGCACGATGGCTGCGAGGATAGCAATGATACCGATAACGATAAGGATCTCGATGAGCGTAAAGCCGTCCTGCTTGTTCTTAAGTTGCTTCATAAATTATGTAGAAGTTAATTAGTTATTTTGTCTTCTAATCCACCACAAGGAACCTATAATGTGCCTGACTATACGCCAATTCTCGTATTATTCAAGTCATAGGTCCTTATGAGGTTAGTTCAATAAAACGTTCGATATCTCCAGTTGATGGTGCGATATCGACCTGGTAGTTCGTGGTTGCACCCTCCACAACTGCCGAAACCTTTACTCGCTTGTTGCCACTGACTGTTGCGACGTCCTCGATGATGCATGTGTGGTCGTCGATCGATACTTCTTTATCAGTCACATCGAAGTCGTTGTCGTTTACAATAGCGATTCGCGCAATGGAGACACACCCCATCGCGTACGACTCGCTCTGTGTCTTTCGCTCGAGGTCGAGGAGGGAGTAGCGCGCTATCATGCCGTACTCGGCGAGGGAGGTGACAGCCACCAGAAGCACTGCAGAGATGATCAGAATTGAAATCAGCGCCACAAAACCGCGTTCATTCTCACACAAAACACCTATTTCTTTGTTGTCTTTGCGATCTGTGCGCTCACCGTAATGTACATACGCCTCTCGCACAGATCGCTCGACGCCTCGAACTAGGCGCTTTGTGAGTGAATGAAGACTGGTGAGAAATATTGTTGTCATACACTTAATTAGTGAGATACGAGCGAATAGGTCCAAAGGTCTCGCCGTCGACCACGTACGAGAGTTCAATATATGCGGGTACACCACCAGACGCTGCTACGTGTGATACAGACATACTGTCGAAGTGCACTCGCGATGCAGTGAGGTTGGTCCAGGGTGAACCAAATACTGATGCAACTACCGCACCACCCTCTACTTTGAACGAGTAGGTGATCTGTGGAGGAAGTGAGTAGGTGGTGAGCGTGAGGGTGTCACCACTCCCACCACTACTTGGCACACTCACAAACTGCGCTTGAGGAATGAGTGAGGTGATGGTGCGTGAGACGACCGCCACTTCGTTCTCTACCATGATGCGCTCGTTCATGCGCTCGATACCCGAAAAGAGCGGGTGAATACTCACCACGACGCCACTCATAAGAAGTGCAAACAGTGCGACGTATATGATGGTCTCGATGAGGGTAAACCCGGTAGTAGAAGCCGAAGGATTCACTACGCGGGCAGGCCCAGAGGTAGAGATCTTTAGTTTTTCTAACGGGGTAAATCCTTTCATGGTGTTTTTAAAGAGGACATACGTCCGGATTATCTCTCAAGATGCTGAGTGACGCCTGGTTACCATTGGTTCCAAAGACCAAGTTGCCTTTGTAAGCGATCTCGACCAATTTGGTGAGGTTCACAGAGTTATCGCAGAGTGGATTTACCACCACAATGTCGTCAGGATCTGTTATGACATCGAATACCGTGAATGGTTCTGTTGGGTCCGTGGTCACAAAGAACCCGATACGTCCTTGCACTATGATGTCGAGTACTCGTGGAGTTCCTAATGTAGAAGAATTGCTAAAACCAAGCCGCTTGGATTTGATGACCGTTGGATCGGTCGGGTCGCTGATATCGAACATGTAAAAATCTTTCTCGTTCGCGTTGTTGACCCGCGCTCTCCCAAGGTACAGGGTGTCTCCATTGATATAGATAGCGGTGCCGTCTTCAGTATCGCCACCTGTTTCATTTGCGTTGTATCCCTCACCTGTGTCGGTTGGTGTGTTGCCTGAGATATCGACGATCATGAGTTCTCTGCTGTCGTATCCTGTTGCAAGATAGGCGTAGCCATCTTTGAACGCGATATCGTTGATGGTGTGATTGAAGGCCTCATCTATCTTTCCGACATATGATGGGTGCGCAGGATCAGCGGATACACTAAAGACGAGTAACTCAGGTCCTTCAGTTGTTTTGAGTCCGGCGTAGAGACGACCATTGTAGTAGCGGATCACACGACCTTCAGGATCAGTACCGGTAACTAAGACCCCATGTGGTTCAAATGAGATAGTGCTGGTCAGCACTGGTAGTGCAGGATTCGAGACATCGACCGTCTGTAGCTGGTCGACCTCATAGTTTTGTACAACGTACGCATACACTGCTCCGGACGGAGTACGCACTACATCAATATCAGTTAATCCCTTGGTATTGCCGCCGGGGCCGCCGGTGTCGAGCTGTGCGACGAGTGTCGGGTTATCTGGGTCATCGACGTTGATGATCCAAAGATCATCCTTTTGGCTCGCGCTGGTGTTTGTGGTGGTTATGAATGCGTAGGTGTGGCCGTCGATCGTTTCGACATCAATACCTGATTGTGTGCCCTCAAGGTCACTTGGACTCGTGTGCCAACCTGAAGGATTCTCAGGGTTATCCCAGTCGCTTGGTGGAAATGCATCACATCCTCCGCCAAATTTCTTTGCCTCGTCTATGTTGGGGATGAATGTTGAAGCGGCGGCGTACTGTGTGCGGTTGTGTTCACTATCCCAGTCGGCACGTGAACCGATCTCTTTCAGACAAGGGGACACATCGACCACTGATGTGGTGTAGGTATAGGGGGCTGAGGTGACGGGGGAGAAGGTGGCGTCCCAGTCGCCGGTAAGTTCCGCGAACGCGTCGCGGACATCGGTCGCCACGTGCATGACGCCGGTGTTGGTGAGCGCGGTGTCGAGTGTGGCGGTCTGGCCACCGAACATGAGCATCATGAGCGGGGGGAGGATGAGGAAGAATATCGCAAAGGCGATCAAGAGTTCGATCGTGGAGAAGCCAGATGTTCTGTTGTTGGTGTAGGTATACATAGTTACCAGTCGATACGTCCGAGTGCGTTTACGTTCACAGCGTACTCTTGGCTTGCAGTTGTAATGGTGGTGGTGCCTGTCTGTGAGCCACTCACGCGAATAGAAAGTGGAGCGAACGATACGTCGTCTGAACCGTCAGTGAAATCAAAGTCTGCGCTTGAAACCATGGGTACGGAAATGTTGGTTGGATTACTACTCGAGTAGCTCGTACCGGAATAGGTTACGTACTCACTGTTGGTGGTGTCGATGTACACACCATGCGCCGATTCATCGACGTTTGCAATAGCGCGCGCACGTGCTGCGGTGAGGAGGGAGACATAGAGGTCGCGCTCCGCGATAGTGTTACTTCGTGCGATAGAGCTCATCGACATCGTCATACCGAAGCTCACCACAACAGCGAGCAGACCAACGACAATGATTATTTCGATGAGGGTGAACCCCGTTAGAAAATTTGTACGCTTTCCTGCTGTTGAATACGAGTGTTGTCTTTTCATATTTTCTAACGGGGTGAAGATGCGCGGCGCGCGCGAGGAGCGTACAGAGGCGAACTTTTCGTAATGCGTCATTAGTGGTGCAGATACGAGGCGTGCGCGAGGAGCAAACCGAGCCATACTTTCTTGTATGGTGAGGGCGCACCGGAGCGCACAACGAAGTAGCTGTGCTGCTAGTGGCGTATTACCGGTTGCTGAGGTTTTTTGTAATGTCATATATTGGCGTAATCACCGAAACCGCAATAACACCCACGATGACGCCCATCGTGACGAGGAGTATTGGTTCTATTGAGTTACTGAGGTTCTTGGTCATCTCATCAACCTCCGTTTCATACATCTCAGCGAGGTAGCCCAAGGTCTCGGTGAGTGAGCCGGTACGCTCGCCGACCGCGATCATGTGGGGAAGCAGATCGGGGAAGAGCGAACCCTGTGCCGCGATGTGTTTCGAAATGGTCTCACCCTTCAAGACCTCTCCGGCTACACGCTCAAGCGCCTTTTTATACACGACGTTCTTGGTGACGCTACCGGTGATGAGAACTGCCTCATGCACGTTCACACCTGAACTGAGAAGGAGTCCGAGTGTGCGGCAGATATTGGCGAGGTTATATGAGCGTGCTATCTCGCCAGCGATCGGGAGTGAGAGTATGACGCGATCGGTGCCAAAGTGAAGCCACGAGATCTTGGTGCGAATAATAAGGAATATAGTGGTGAACACCGCGATACCGAGAATGAGGTGGATGCCCCAGTGTGAGAGAAAAACACTGACCCAGAGAAGTGCGCGGGTCGTGATGGGAAGGGTGATGTTGAGGGACGAGAAGATCGGCATGATCTTCGGGAAGATAAATACCGTAAGCATGCCGGTAACGCCGAGCGTGGTGAGTGTGATGAAGATCGGGTACACCAATGAGCCGCGCACCTTGCGCTGGAGCATGTGCTTTTTCGCAAGTTCATCCGCGAGGTAGAGAAGATTCTCAGAAAGAATACCGGCATGCTCGCCGATCCGGATAAGGTTCACCGTAAAATCACCGAAGTGATTGCGAAAACGCGCAAGACTCGTCGAGAGGTATTGGCCTGCGGTGACGTCTTCGATGATGGCGTCCATCATGCGCGCCTTGCCGCGCGAACGGGTCTGATTCCTAATGAGTACCAAACTCTCAACAAGCGGAACACCTGCCTTAATGAGAAATGAGAGACGCTTCGCGAAGAGGGTCTGCTCCTTAATTGAGAACCGAATGAACGAGACGCCGGTCGTCTCGGAAAAATGTTTCTTACCACGGGGTGCTGATTGTCGCCTGAAGAGTCGTTCGAACATACGTGTTCCCCAAAAGGGTGCTACTCATTATTAATAGTGCGGAGTAATTCGCTGATCGTTGTCTTGCCCTCGACTGCTTTGTTGAAGCCATCCTCGAACATGGTTGTCATGCCGTTTGCAACCGCGATATCGCGAAGGGTGGTTGCGCTCGCTTTGCGGAGAATTGCGTCGCGAACCTCAGGACCGACCACGAGCACCTCATTGATGCCGATGCGTCCGTTGTAGCCGGTGTTGTCGCAATGTTCACAACCCTTACCGTGATAGAACTTCTCGGGAAGATCATGACCGGGGAGGCGTAGTCGCGTGGGAAGTGATTCTCGTAGACTCTCTTGCTCCGCATCGGTCAATGTATACGGTTCTTTGCAGTGTTTGCAGATGCGACGCACCAGTCGTTGGCCGATCGCGACGTTCACGGTCGATGCAACGAGATAGGCATCGACACCCATGTCGAGAAGGCGGGGAAGTGTGGTCGCTGCATCGTTCGTATGGAGTGTTGAAAGGAGAAGGTGGCCGGTGAGTGCCGTATTTACAGCGATAGAAGCCGTTTCGGCGTCGCGGATCTCTCCCACCATGATGATGTTTGGATCCTGACGAAGAATAGAGCGGAGTCCGTTTGCAAATGTGAGCCCAGAACGTTGATTCACCTGGATCTGGGTGATGCCAGGAACTGCATACTCGATAGGGTCTTCAATTGTGACGATCGAGACATCCTTTTGATTGAGTTGCTTCACGAGGGTATACAGCGACGTAGTCTTACCAGAGCCGGTCGGTCCGGTCGCGAGGATCATGCCATGTGGGCGCTTGATGGCTGCTTGAATCTTTTTCTGGTCTTCGTCGCTGAAGCCGAGCATGGTGAGGGTGAAGTCGGTCGCATTGTCGGCGAGGAGGCGGAGCACAGCGTTCTCTCCAAAGTAGGTCGGTGTGATAGAAACACGGATATCGATAGGTGAATTATTCTCCTCAAGCAGGTAGCGGAAACGACCGTCCTGCGCAGCCTGGTGTTCGTCGGTACGAAGATGTGAGAGGACCTTGATGCGTGAGATGACCTCTTGAAGGATGGGATGGGGAAGCGTGAAAGCATCCTGAAGGACACCATCAACACGAAGGCGTACCACGACGGAGCCGTCGCGTGGCTCAATATGTATATCTGAAGCGCGGAGCGCGTGACCCTCCTCGATGATCGAGCTTACCAGATCGACAATGGCGATCTGACCCACATTCTCAAGAATGGCCTTAACGCGCGCCGAGGCCTTCTCTGCGGCACTCGCAAAAGACTCGGGGGAGGACTGCGAAGAGGCGACCGGCTCGGTTTTTGGCCGTATATTCGTCAGCGCTGGCTTTTTCATGCTTTTCGCCCCGAAAATCATCGTTTCGCTATACCATAAAGAGCGGTATTTGTTAAGAGGTTGCACATTGACGGCTAGGATGTACGTGGTGTAGGTTTCTAGCTAGATTCAACTGCGAAAGGAAGTGAATGATGAAAAAGTCGATCACAGTTGCAGCGATAGCATTCGCTGTTACACTCGCAACTGCCACGGAGGCGCTCGCGTACCGGTGGTACGACTACTCTCTCGGTGACGATGCGGTGATCTGGTTCACCGGCCCTGACGGAAACTTCATTGCTCTGCCGACCGGCAAGCAGTGCTCAGGCGACCAATACAATTTTTGGGATCTGTACAGTAGCCTCCAGAGAAATGGCAGCTCAACCGGCTCGCTACTCATCCAGACGTTCCCCTGCAGGGGAAATATCATCACGGTTTGCATTGCGGACCCAGATGGCATGGCGCGCGACAAATGTGTCACGGTGCGCAAGCGGTGATCTTATGAAGCAGGTGCTTACCACACCTGCTTTTTTCTATAGCGCTTACAAACAGGAGCGGTATACTATTTATATATGAATCACGTTAGAGGATTACTCCTAGCGTGCAGCATAGTTTTGACTCAAGTACTTGATAGGATAATGGCAATTATCAAATTAACTCTAACGTGATGAATAAAACTTTTGTTATCGGCGGGGTGGTGGTCCTCGCGCTTGTGGTGGGGTTTATCATGTTGTCCAAGGACAAGGGGGGTGAAGAGCGTACCCTGCAACCGAACGTAGCGGATACTTCTAACGTGAAGACGGAGAGCAAAACGACAGGCGCTCGCTCGCTTCGCAGTCTGATGGGACTCGGTACGGCACTCAAATGTACGTATGGAATTGCTCAAGATGGGGTGACTGGTGTTTCGTATATAGCAAATGGCAAGGTGCGCACTGACGCTGAGGTGCATGGTCGCACCACAGAGACCTTCTCATCGATAATGGACAGTGAGTATATATATACGTGGGGAAGTGCGCTGCCCGAGGGTATGAAAATGAAGATCAGTGACATGGAGGCCATGGGTAGTGCTAAGACATCTGGAGGTCAGGTCGGTCAACAAGGTCCTGACCTCGATACATCGTATGACTACAACTGTGATCCGTGGACAGTCGACGCTCGCGTACTCACTCCGCCGTCCAATGTCACCTTCACTGATTACGGTGAAATGATGAAGGGGGTCCAGGGAATGATGAAGGGGTATGGCAGTGATGCGGGGATGATGGATGGGGAAATGTTCGTTGACCCAACTGAAACACGCTAGAACGCGCCCCAAATACCTGTTAATTAGTATCGTTCTATTTTGGGATGAGTTCGGGTACTATCTACGATATTGATCAGTAATTATTCTTCTACATATATTTATGCAGAACGTTCTATCTATTAGTAAGCGAGTCGTGATCTGTTTTGCTGTTGTGTTCGCACTCACCGTATCCTTCGCACCACTTCTCGCGTCTGCAGAAAGCGGAAGCGGTCATGGTGGTTCAGCATTTTCAGTGAGCGGTAAAAGTAGCGCTGAACTCCAAGAGCTCATTAAGGTGCTGCAACAGCTCCTTTCACTACTCATGCAGCGACAGGCGTTGGTAGTAGCGGGTGGTGTATCAGCAGCTGATGATTCGGATGACGATGACGACGATGATGCAACAGAAGATGACGACGATGACGACTCAAGCGATGGGGTGCATAATGGTCACGGAAATGGTGATGATGATATGGACGACGACGATGACGACGACGATGATGATCATTCTGACGATGACGACGAAGATGATGGTCACCACTCAGGAGGCGATGATGATGACGACGATGATTCTGAGGACGACTAGTTGAACGAACTAATGATGCTACACGGCGCCCATGTTATGGGCGCCGTGTTTTGTAGGGGCACTCTCCACATGATGTACTCCACCTAATACACCAATGAAGATATGATGTACCATATGCTCCCAGAACCTAATATTGTGATGGAGAAAACCACTTCTCCTGTAGCGGAGCACATCAAGGTAGGGTCGTTCTACCTCGCGCTTCTCGCCCCGTTTGTTGTAGCAGGTCTCTTATTCGCGTTTGTACCATCACTTCGTGATGGGCTTGGCATGCTCATGACACCGTATGGTGATGAGATGCCACCCGAGACCGCACTAGATACAAAAGATGTGGTGACTGCATCTGGCTCGATCACACTCTCGCTTAAACCGCTTGGCACAGAGGGTATGAATACAACCCAAGGACTCTACACGTACGACATGGACACAC
The DNA here is from genome assembly GCA_038145135.1 of bacterium. GTDB lineage: Bacteria > Patescibacteriota > Minisyncoccia > Phycocordibacterales > UBA918 > JAYQPD01. The sequence goes on from JAYQPD010000022.1 coordinate 8,729, forward strand.
AGCAGATCACACCCGTCCTCGCTGATCAAAAGATAAACTACTTCGGAGGTGTCAGTTCATTAGACGGCACCAAGACTGCACTTGTATCTATGCCGCAAAGCGGTGGCGCACGCACACTCATGCTGAGCGATGATTCACTCAAGGTGCTTGAAGAAGTACTACTCAATGACTCGAATATTACACATTTCGAGCCATCCTCATGGTCACCCGATGGCACTAAACTCGCACTGACCGTCATGAAGGGTGCCAACATGTCTGACCCTCTGTTCAAGAACTACGAGGTGTATGTCTATAACCTCACGGAACTCACCACCACCCGTGTGGGAACTGGCAAGAGCCCAACCTTCACCTCAAATGATACTCTGATCGTCCTTCAAGAGGATGGAGTACATCAGATCAATGTGACCGACCAGAGAGATACCCTCGCGGTACCCACTGGACAAGGCCCTGCAACAGGGGATATGACACTCGCACTCTCACCTGATGGCACCACGCTCGCCTGGAGTGTTCCTGCACAGACGAGTGTATACCTCATCGATCTTGTCTCAGCGGACCCATTCATCGCGAGCGAGAGTGAACTCCGTATCGACGCCTATACCCTTAATCCAGTTGTCTTCTCTCCTGACGGTCGCCAGGTATCCATCCTCGAATACACTGCTTCATCTGAAGTCGAAGACACCACCACTCCGGTACTCGATCAACCACAGCTCTCACAGTATGACGTACGCACTGGTGATCTGATCTCTGGTATCAACCTCGGACAGTATGTGACTGATTCGATCTTTATGAGTAACTGGAAATGATGGGTATGAAAAGTATGACAATGCAAAGGATCGGTAGTGTGTTTTTTATCAGCACACTCTTTCTGATCATGTTGGCGATCTCTCCACATACGGCGGGCGCGGTTCATGGTGGAGGAACACCTGGTGGTGATCGCGTAACTGGAGATTCTAACAGCCGCGGTGATACACAGCATTCAAATGGCGGCGGTGGCGGAGGCGGTGGTAGCTATACAAGCAACACCTCAAGTGATTGTGGCGAAAAATGCATCCCCAAGAACCTCACCTGCACCATCAGCGCAAATAAATCCACAGTCGTCCGTGCCGATGATCCCAAAGTGACCTTTGCCTTCTCACCAAGTACCTATGGGTATGCGGGCACTCTTGTAGGTGGGGGACAGACGTTCACTATCCCGAACAAGGTGAGCTCGGTCACTATAGATACCTCAGCAGTTGCGCCAACCGGATCTAATACGTTCACCGCATCATACAAGCGCTCTGATACGGTCTACTATGGAAAGCGCTGTTGGACTTATGGTTCAAATGGCAATGAAGCGTGTGGACCATACTCAAAAATTGTCACCAACACATACACCTGCTCCATCCCTCTCACCATCGTCGACACCGTGACTGCATGTAATGACGGTATTGATAACGACGATCCTGAAGACACACTTGCTGATGCACTCGATCCTGGTTGTCATACTGACCTCAATCCCAATAACCCAGACTCATACGATCCCGATGATGACGACGAGACAAACGACAAGCCCAACCTCACCGCAAGGGTCACCGCACCAAAGACCGGTGCAACAGGTACGCGAATCGCAATTCGTGGCAATGTCATCAATACTACACCGATTGGTATTGGAGCATCGGTCAGGAATGTATTCAGAGCACGAAATATAACGACGGGCGCAACTACCGTTACGGTAGCTGCATTCAGAACAACTCTAGATCCAAATGAAACCGTATCTCGTGCAGCATCCTTAGTTCCTGACACTGCGGGCACCTATGAAGTGTGTTTCATTGCTGACTACAACAGTGAACTCGATGAGACAGATGAATCAGATAATCGATCAAATCCGTGCGCTACTATAGACGTCCGTGACGACATCTCAGTCTCAGTACTGCTTGATGCAGCCATTGTGACCTCCGCACCGATATGGCAATCAAATACACTTGCCGTCACCACTGAAGATCCGGTGAAGCTCCGTATGAGGATGCGGAATGCTGCTTCTTGTACTGTATCAGGATTCACCCATACTTGGAACAATACTCCACCAAACAATATTGAAACAGAGGACCTCGGCATTCTCCCGAGCGGTACCTATACTTACTCGGTCACCTGTATCGGTGGCAATGAAAGTGTCGACACAGACAATGTGACTGTCACGGTGAGCGATTACGTTACTCCAACCCTAAAAGTCGATCCGGCGCTTGTGAGAAGAGAAGACTCGACTAAGATAATCTACAACCTCGGCGGTCGTCCGTCATGCACACTCACCGGCGGCTCGCTCAACACAGCAGTGACCGGAAGTGGTGATGTTACTATCGACTCCCCAGCAATACTTGGTGAGACCACCTTCACACTCTCGTGTGCTGACACCAGTCCTGTCACAGCGAAGGTCCGAGTGCTTCCATCGCTTGACGAGATATAAGAGGTTAAGAAGAAAAAGCGCTCGCGAATGCGAGCGCTTTTTCTACTTCTATTTCCGCGCAACGAAATAGTTGATGAGGAAGGAGGTGCCAACACCAATAGCGCCACCCACAATGACATCGATCGGTTCATGCACATTGAGCGCGATACGTGAGTAAGCGATGAGTGCGAATATGCTAACGAGGAGTAGTGTCGCAAGCGCTCGGTTAAGTGGTTTTGTGATGACCTGCATTGCATACCACCAGAGTGAACCAAGTATTGCACCTGAGACGGCTGCATGGAGGGAAGGGAAGCGATACCCACTTGCGGCAAGCACCATGTGGTCGGGGCGAGGGATATGGAACACCGCCTTTGCAATGTCAGTCGTGCCAAACGCGAGCGCGACAGAAGCAAACATGCCAAGTGCGTATGAACGGCGATACCACCCGAGTGCGAGGGCGAGCGACACAATAATGAACGCAAAGAAAAATGGCTGATCGAGATTGTGGATCAGGGTATAGAGCAGCAACAGTGTCTCTTGCATCACCCCGCATTCTACCATTTATTGACCAAATGGCTTTATTCTTGTACACTCTACACACCTTTGCGCCAGCCGCGCATTTTTATTTTGCACACTAATCACGAGTAATTATCATGGATATCCGCAACATCGCCATCATCGCGCACGTAGACCACGGCAAGACCACCTTGACCGATGCTTTGATGCGTCAGACTGGTGCGGTGACCGATGAGACGGCGTCCATGGACTCGAATGCGCTTGAAAAAGAGCGCGGTATCACGATATACGCCAAGAATGCCTCTGTTCGCTATAAGGACACGAAGATCAACATCGTTGATACCCCTGGGCACGCAGACTTTGGCTCTGAGGTGGAGCGTGTACTTCGCTCGATCGACTCAGTACTTCTCGTCGTTGATGCGCAGGAGGGGCCGATGCCTCAGACCAGGTTCGTTTTGAAGAAGTCCTTAGAGCTTGGACTCAAGCCGATCGTGGTCCTCAACAAGATCGATAAGCCAGCGGCAAACCCCGCACACGCAGAGGAGTTGGTGCTCGAACTCTTCCTTGAACTCGGTGCAAATGATGAGCAAGCGGATTTCCCAGTTGTGTATGCCATTGGACGACAGGGTATTGCAAAACGAAAGCTCGACGATGATTCGAAAGACCTCACCCCACTCCTTGATCTGGTGCTTGAACATGTCGCCCCAGCGTCAGCAGGACGTGGAGACGATCCACTTCGTATGCAGGTCTTTAATCTCGGCTACGACAACTTTGTGGGGCGTCTCGCGGTTGCTCGTATTTACGATGGAAAGATCACCGACGGTCAGACGATCACCGTCATTAAACCAGACGGGAGTACAAAGACAGCACGCATCACGAAACTTCAGAGTTTTGAAGGAACAAATCGAGTTGAAGTCAAAGAGGCAACTGCGGGCGATATCGTGATGATCGCGGGTATTCCTGATATCTATATTGGAGATACGATCGCCCTTTCTGCTGATGTGGAACCGCTTCCCGCTATTGCGGTAGACGAGCCGACCATCGCGCTCAACTTCCTCGTCAACAACTCACCGTTTGCAGGACGTGAAGGGAAGTTTGTGACCTCACGACAGATACGAGAGCGACTTGAGAAAGAGCTCGAGATCAATGTGGGTCTTAAGGTAGACCTTGAAGGTTCCTCTGGCGACTCATTCCGTGTCTATGGTCGCGGTGAACTCCATGTCGCAGTGCTCCTTGAGAACATGCGTCGTGAAGGGTATGAGATGCAAGTATCTCAGCCGCAGGTGATCATCCGTGAAGAGGAAGGGGTTAAGGTGGAGCCGTTTGAGGAGGTGATCATTGATACCCCTACTGAGTATCAGGGGACGATCATCGAGCGATTGGGTACGCGTGGTTTTGTGATGAGTGACATGAAGATGCACGACGCTTCGGTACGTATCGTTTTTGAAGGGCCGACACGTGGCCTCCTCGGCTACCGCGGGCAGTTCGTTATCGATACCAAGGGTGAGGGCATCATGTCGTCACGCGTGATCGGCTTCAAGCCGTATGCGGGCGAGATCAAGAAGCGCGTATCTGGCTCGATGATCTCTATGGCGACCGGAAAGGCGCTCAGCTTCGCACTCTGGAACCTCCAGGATCGTGGCCTCCTTTATGTCACCCCGGGTACGGAAGTATACGAGGGTATGGTGATCGGCAATACGTCAAAGGGTGAGGAAATGCCAGTCAATCCTACAAAAGGGAAGAATCTCACGAACGTGCGTTCGTCATCGTCTGATGAAGCAATTACCCTTGTTCCGGCATGGGAGCTCACTATCGAGCGCGGACTTGAAGTAATGAGTGAAGATGAATTCCTTGAGGTAACTCCACACTCGGTACGACTCCGCAAGCAGTTTCTCACCGAGACAGATCGTGCGCGCGCTAAGCGAAAAGATCTCGACAAAAAGTAGCCTTCTCATCGAGCGTAGAGTTTCGTATTCTATCTCACACAAAACACTATGATATATCATAGTGTTTTGTGTTCATATTTCTTATGGATCTTATGGATAAGAAAAAGCCGCAGATCCCTGAGGATCTGCGGCGTAGCATCATGTCGGTTTATCACTCGGGCGGGCTGTCACCACGGAGCGTCGCATGTTTTTACGGATGAACCCGATATTATCATACAGTTTGCTGTCAAACTGCTTGAAGAACGGGGTTTGGTAGATGAAACCACGACTCAGGAGTGCGGTAAAGAATCGATCGTGACCATCCATGAACTCGGCATCGTCGTAGCACGCATATTCACGACGCACGTTGCGCGCGTCACGCAACACCCGGTCTTCTGACAGCGACAATGCGTAGAGGTTCATGTCGGCAATGAGCCGCTCATCGAACCATCTGCGCTGCTTTAAACCATGCCGTGTCGCCATGATGTACCGCGAGACGATGTTAATGCTCGTGCGGGGTGCGCCCATGAGGAGTAGGATGGTTTTTCCAAGAGTGTTCGAATCCGCCTCGTTGGTCTTTGATGTGGGGTTATAGATTGCATCATGGAGCATGATGCTAAAGATCATATGCGCACGGCGCTTCACTATATGTTCGACCATCGGCAGTACATCAAGCAGCATGTGTTCGATATGTCCTGGCATAACCACGCCAGGAAAACGGGCCATGGTGTGATATCGTCGTAACGGTGAACTGTACACGTCTAGTATTTCATCGAACCACTTGTGTGCGAAGTCCCGTGAAGCAGTAACACCGAGCTCTCCGTCTGTAAGAGTGGTATACCACAGTTCTCTGATCTGACTTAGTGCCACTTCTCTCGCGCGCATAGCTCACCTCTTTTTTTGATGCTCATTTCTGACTCAGAATCTACAGTGCACATTCGGATTCGTCAATAAACCACCGAACAAGGTATACTCAGTGGAATGGTTCCCGTTAGAAGCACGGCAGAATGTTTCAAATGGGGTGAACGATCTGAGATACTTTTATCACTTTAGCTTCTAACGGGATGGATCAAGAACTTAAAGAGCGTCTCGACGCACAGGATGCCATGCTTCAGGCAATTTATACGTCGGCCGAAAAGACCCGAAAGTATTTCCTCTGGACCCTTATCGGTACCCTAGTGATGTTCTTCCTCCCACTTCTCGGGTTACTCGCGGTCATTCCAAGCTTCCTCTCGATCTACTCAGGGATGGGAGATCTCGGTCTTTGATCATATTGTGTAAGTGATGTCTCTGTCTTTCGTCAACACTACTATGATATACGTACGTAGTTTTCTTGTGTGCACACTGCTTGTCCTAGTGTGTATGCCGCAGCTGTCGTTTGCAGCTTCAAGCTCAAATACCAAGAATGAGGATCTCAAAGTAGCTGGTTGGATCCCGTACTGGTCAGTAAAAGCTGGAACGAAGAGTGCACCTGTCTA
>JAYQPD010000023.1:0-14915 GCA_038145135.1 bacterium
TCCGCTCATGGGATGGTGGTGGTCGGACCGCAACCATTCAGTCGATATACTAACGAAGGCCCACATCGCACGTGCGTTGTGGGCCGTTTTCATTTTTGACATTCGGTGAATTAACACTATGATGGTCGCATGGCAGAACGAATAGAGAACTGTGTCCATGCACTCCGTATCAAACAGGGGATGACACAGGAAGCACTTGCTGAGGCAGTGGATGTCTCGCGGCAAACTATCATTGCGATCGAGAAGGGAAACTATACTCCCTCGGTCCTTCTTGCACTCAAGATCGCTGACGTTTTTAAAAAGCGCGTCGAAGATATCTTTACTATTACTTAATACCTATCTTATGAATCGCCCCATTCACATAGTTATTGCAGGACTCCTCATCGTAGTACTTCTTGCACTCGGTGATGCACTTCCATTTTGGATGCCGAACATGGACCAAATGCTCGCGCTCACGATCGCTGCGGTCCTCATTGTGCTCTGGGCGGGGTTTGTGATGCTTGAGAAGGGGGGTGATGAGCGCGAACTCTCACACCGTATGAATGCGGGACGTGTCGCATATCTTGCAGGGCTTGGCGTGCTTGCCGTCGGACTTGTGGTTGAAGGCTTTGCACACGCTATTGACCCATGGCTCCTGATCGCGCTTGGGGTGATGGTGGTAGCCAAGCTCGGCGCGCGCTTCTATAGCGATCGATATCTCTAAAGGCTACACTCCGTTTTCCACACGAAGATGTAAAGTATTCTTTACATTTTCGTGTGGTTTTTTATACTAGTGACATACACGCTTAAGTATATTTGTTATGAATCTCATCGGACTCGTACTCACCGTTGTCACTGTAGTTGCCATTGGTGCTGGATACGCGATCACTCGACAGCACCCAGGCAGCAACGGTGCAATGACAGACGATCACACGACACTGTCGTATAAGGATACTTTGGATGCTGCTGAAGATGCAGCCAACATGATGGAGTCGCATGATACCGAGATGAACGGAATGATGGTGGAAGGTGCTACCCCAGGCGCTGACATGGTAGTAGAGGAAGATGGTCATATGCACGATTCTATGATGGATGATCATATGATGTCTCAAGGTTCATACGAAGCATATGCGCCAGAGAAGTTTGCCAAAGCACATGATGGTCACGTTGTACTCTTCTTCCGTGCATCTTGGTGTCCTACTTGCAAGGCACTCGATTCTGATATCAAAGGGCACATGAGTGACATTCCAGAAGGAGTTACTATACTCGATGTGAACTACGATACTGAAACGGCGCTCAAACAAAAGTACGGTGTCACGTACCAGCACACACTCGTGGAGGTTGATTCACAAGGGAACATGATCAGTAAATGGTCTGGCTCACCAACGCTTTCCGAGCTCGTCTCGCACCTGTAGTGTTGTTTGTGATCTATATCGTATGGGACTCCTTCTTATTTCCTTCATTGCCGGCGCACTTACGGTTCTTGCGCCGTGTATCCTCCCCCTCCTTCCAGTGGTCTTGGGGAGGAGCGCTGTGGGTGCGCGAAAGAGTACCCCATACGTGGTCATCGGGTCGCTCGCTCTCTCGATCGTGCTCTTCACGTTTCTCCTCAAGGTAAGTACTGCATTCATAGCTATTCCTGAGGGAGTGTGGAATGCATTTTCCGGGGGTATTCTCGTGGCATTTGGACTGACGTTTGTTGTGCCAGCACTGTGGGTGCATATGCCAGGTCTTCAAAAGACCCAGGTTGGTGCCAACAAGGTCCTGGGGAGTGGTATGAGGAAAAAGAGTTTATTGGGCGATGCACTCATTGGTGTCTCACTTGGCCCTATATTCTCCTCATGTTCACCCACGTATTTTGTTATCTTGGCAACGGTATTACCTGCTGATCTGGTACTCGGCACTGTCTACCTCTTGGCGTATGTCACCGGACTTTCCGCGGTGTTGCTACTCATTGTTCTCTTCGGTTCTCGTGTGACAACAGTGCTTATGGGCCGTGTTATTGCACACGCGTGGGTAGGGAAGACGATCGGGGTGGTCTTTATTGTGCTTGGCATACTCATACTGACCGGGTATGTGAAGCAGCTTGAGACAGCACTCGTAGAACGTGGGTGGTATGGCGGCGCTGACATCGAACAGCAGCTGCTCGAAGCAAATATGAAAGAGTCTGAAGGTGTCCTCTCACCTCCCACAGGTATGAGTACACCGCGCACGGTCTTTGCGAACGAGATGCATGATCGCACTGCTCCAGAGATCGTAGCGCCGAGTGGGTATCTGAACACTGGAGGTGCGCCTATCACACTCGAGTCGTTACGCGGTAAGGTGGTGATCCTCGACTTCATGACCTACTCGTGTAACAACTGCCGAGCGGTGATCCCTCATTTGAGTGAGTGGGCAGAACTGTATCGTGATCAGGGACTCGTGGTCGTAGGGATCCATACACCTGAGTTCGCATTTGAAAGAGAAATGGATAACGTTGAGAAAGCGCTTGCGTCTCTTGGCGTTTCGTTCCCGGTCGTGCTTGATAATGACTACGGTACCTGGCGCGCATACAATAATCACTACTGGCCCCACCTCTTTTTGATTGATAGAGAAGGGAATATTGTGTATGACCATATTGGCGAAGGTGCTTACGAAGAGACAGAGTCGTATATACAGAAGCTATTGAATGAATGAAAACGCACGGCGTATGCCGTGCGTTAGCGTGTGAGTGCGTAGAATCCCATCAGAGTAGTAATAGCGAGTAGTAAAGCACCCGTGTACACGAGGTATTTGTGGTACTTGGCTGCTCGAACTCCGTTGAGATACAAGGCGCTCAATAAGCACAGAAGTGCTGTTGAAGCGATCCCGATGTGAAGCCACCACGGTTCGCTTTTAGGATTGATGCGTGCGTGGAACTCGACGATCACGATGGTAAGCGTGAGAATTGCAAAAAAATACTGGACGTACATTCGGTGATTCTGAAGTTCCTCATCTTTTCTCACACCGTATTCACGTGCCTGTCTTGTTGCTCTCCCAGAGAGTATGGCATTCACTAGGATCACTACTGTGATGCACGTAGAGAAGATGATGAGTGCTGTCGTAGCACTGAGCATGTGTGGCCTCTTTCCATTTTGTCCAAATCCGCCGAGAGTGTATCATGCATGCGAAGAACAAACCATGAGACATCTCTATCTTTACGTACTCCTAAGTGTAGGTTCGGCAGTTGGAGTCTCGGTCACCATCTTTTTCCTCGCCCAACATGAGTATCGTTTTGCGTGGATCGCAGCGACACTTGCATTCACACAAACGCGACTTCGTATTGTGCTTGGGGGAAGGGTGGCACGTACCACGCTCTTTTATGCGCACCTCCTTACGGCAATCCCAGCATACCTTGGCATCACATCGATTGTCTTTCTGTATGATTCCGAATGGCTCCGGAGTGCAACGTATGTACTCTTCCTGCTATCACTGGTCAATGGTCTGCCGCTTTGGGTACAAGGCATCCACAATCAATGGATGCGTGTACTAACTCATAGAAAAAACGCCTCATAAGAGGCGTTTGTGGTCAGGGTGCCTTAGCACAGCTTCTGAGGGCGAATACCACAGTACCGATACATATCACCCCGAGAATGGCCGCAATGAGTGGTCTTGTTCCCATCAGGTCATACGCGTAGTATCCAGCAGGTATCGCGAGAACTCCATAGAAGCACCCATTCCCAGCATCGTAGTAATGCACTTTTTTCCGATCATCCATTCTTTCTACTCCTCAATCTGGTCGCAGTATACCTCAGGTCGGAAGATTCCAACTAGGGGTGCAGGAGGTGGTGTAGTATGATGGGATTCCAGCTCTCTCCTCTATGACACAAGAACAAGCACTTAATATCTTAAAGACGGGCGCGAATGTGTTCCTGACCGGTGAACCGGGGAGCGGCAAGACGCATACGGTCAATGAGTACATTGCGTACCTTGAAGATCACGGTGTTGAAGCATCAGTTACCGCGTCAACGGGTATCGCGGCAACGCATCTTGGCGGTATGACCATTCACTCATGGAGTGGTATTGGTGTACGCTCACGACTTTCTGAATATGAACTCGATCAGCTTTCGGAAAAGGAGCGGCTGGTGAAGCGACTCACTGCGGCTCGTGTGCTTATCATGGATGAGATATCGATGCTGTCGTGTGATGTGCTGGATACTGTTGAAATGGTCTGTCGCCACCTACGAAGGAGAAGTGAGCCATGGGGAGGACTCCAAGTTATCTTCGTTGGAGATTTCTTCCAGCTCCCGCCTATTGAGCGACGAACGAGTGTTCCTTCTTATGAGCAGGACCTTTTCGTCGATCTTGATGCACAGGAAGTAGAGAGTAACTTTGCATATCATGCAGGTGCGTGGAAGCGGGCGAAACCGCTCGTCTGTTACTTGACCGAACAACATCGCCAGGAGGATGGGTCGTTTCTTGAAGTGCTCACCTCACTCCGACAAGGAACCGTTAGTGCGTTGGTCCGTGAGGTGCTCACCTCACGGAAGGTGAGTCCAGAGGATGATGGCATCACCAAACTCTTTCCGAAGAATGCGAATGTCGATCGCATCAATGATGGTGAGCTTAAGAAACTTCACGGTCAGTCGCATACGTACACAATGACCTCTCATGGCTTTGCACCAGTGGTCGAAGGTCTTAAGAAGAATTGTCTTTCGCCTGAGGTACTCACGCTGAAGCTTGGTGCAAAGGTAATGTTCACCAAGAACTCTCCCGAAGGCAAGTATGTGAATGGCACCTTGGGTGAGGTGACCAGTTTCTCGCGCACGAGTGGACAGCCGACCGTAACCACAAGAGATGGAAGGTCATTTGAAGTTTCAACTGCTGAATGGACCGTTGAGGATCAGGGAAAGGTGGTTGCGGCTATTGAGCAGCTGCCCCTTCGGCTCGCGTGGGCTATCACCGTTCATAAGAGTCAGGGTATGTCGCTTGACGCAGCACATATCGACCTCTCGACGGCGTTCGAGTACGGGCAGGGATATGTTGCACTTTCGCGTGTCCGCACACTCACGGGACTCTACCTCCATGGGTTCAATGAACGCGCACTAGAGGTGCATCCTGAGGTGCTGGAGCATGACACGGCGTTTCGAGAACTTTCTGATGACGCGGAGACAGCCTTTGCATCTCTGGATCAGGATGAAGTCGAGTCCATGCAGCGAGATTTCCTTCTCTCAATTGGTGGGAACGAGAAGGGGGGAGTTGGGGTGTCCAACAAAACACAAAAGGTCTCAACCTTTGAGGAGACCAGACAGCTGGCACTCGATGGACACTCGCTTGAGGAGATGGCTGAAAAGCGCAAACTCACTGTGGGGACCATTTTGACACACCTCGAGCGTCTTATAGAAGAAGACGCACTTGATGCGCATGCTGATCTCGCACACCTGATGCCGGGAGTTGAAGCAATGGCAAAAATGGAAGCAGTATTTAAAAAGGTTCAAGAAACAGAGGGCAAGATGCCTCTCTCTTCAGCACGAAGTCTTTTAAAGGATGCCTACTCTTTCGATGAGCTCAGGATAGGTCGATTATTTGTAGAACGATAACGTTTTGTTTGATGACAGAGAGTGGTTGCGATGCCTCTTTGACTCTGGTAGGGTTTTAATGTAGCCAAATATATCTTATGACAATATCAGCACGCACGTCTTGTGCGTTATTTCTCGCCTTATTCTGCTTCATTCCAATGATCGGACAGGCAGAGGAGGTGCTCGGTACCAGTACCCTGGGGACCACAACTCTGGCTTCCTCAACCTTAGAAGAGCCACTTTCGCTTCGCGATCTGATCGAAGATGAGATACCGACCACTACCTCGGCACTCCAGTTTGAGAAGAAAGATCTCACTAAACCTGAAGAGACCCCTGAAAAGACCGAGATCAAATCGCTCTTTGATGCGCGTCCTGCTCACACACTTGGATTCTTCAACTTCTTTGCGTATTGGGTGCAGACGGCGATCGAGTCTGGTGTGCCTGCCAACACGATCGTACTCATTCTCATGGTACCGATACTGGCCACGCTCGTTGCCTTCGTACGCATCGTACTTGGTCTGCCAAGTCTCGAGATGCTCGTCCCCATCATTCTCGCCTTTGCATTCGTTGCGGTTGGCGTGGTGACTGGGATCATGATCTTGGCAGCGGTTGTACTTGCTTCATTGGTTTCCCGACTCTCGCTTCGTCGTGCACCCATCATGTTTTTCCCGAAGCGTTCGATCTCACTCCTCTTTCTCTCCATCTTTGTACTTGCAGCTCTGACGATCGCCAACACGCTCGAGATCGGTCGTATAGCCGAGGTCTCAATTTTCCCGATCCTTATCTTGACGTTGCTGGGCGACAACATCGTCTCAGTGCAGCTCCATAAGTCGCTCGTTGAGACAGCTACCATCACGCTTGTGACGATCACACTTGGACTCTTGGGCTATGCGCTCGCAACGCTTGTCGGTGTGCGTGATGCGATCCTCCTCTATCCTGAATTAGTACTCCTCACCATTCCGCTTAACATTATGATGGGTCGTTACTTCGGACTCAGGCTCACTGAAGTGTTCCGCTTTAGGACCTTCCGCGTCTATGGCAGTAAGTAAACTCGTCTTAGGGCTTAACGCACGCAACTTTCTCTACATCAGAAAGTTCAATAAGGCGCGTGCGAAGCGTCGCGCAGACAATAAACTACTTACCAAAGAGTCGTTACTCGGAGAGAAGATACCGACCGCCAAACTTCTCGCCACCTTCACACATCTCGGAAGTGTCCGTTCATTTGATTGGGCATCTCTCCCTGACACCTTTGTACTCAAACCTTCATCGGGGTACGGTGGGGAGGGTATTATCTTGGTAGAGAATTGGGATGGTGAGAAGGGTATGACCAACGGAGGTATACCCATCACCATAGAAGATCTGGAGGCAGACATCTTCGATATCCTTGACGGTGCGCACTCGCTTGGAAATCTTCCCGACACGGCTTTTATAGAAGAGCGTGTGATCGCACACCGTGTGTTCTCACGTGTGTGTGAAAAAGGTGTGCCAGACATTCGTGTAATCTGTTTCAACCAGATTCCAGTAATGGCCATGCTCCGTCTCCCGACCACCTCATCTGACGGAAAAGCGAATCTCCACCTCGGCGCACTCGGCATTGGTATTGATATTCGTACCGGTATCACCACACAAGCGGTGCAATACGATGACGTTGTGAACCGAGTGCCCGGCATGAAAGTGAAGACGGGCGGGATCAAGATCCCAGAATGGAAAAAGGTCCTCTCGATAGCATCGCGCACCCAGCAGATGTCAAAGCTCGGGTACGCCGGTATCGATATAGTACTCGATGATCGGCACGGCCCTTTGGTGCTTGAGGTCAACGCTCGCCCCGGTCTCTCGATACAACTTGCAAACGGATCGTCACTCCGCACTCGCCTCGAGCGTATCAGTGATATTACGGTGCGCTCTACTAACCATGCGATCGAACTCGCGCAGCATCTCTTTGCTGAATCACGACTTGCAGACGTGGATGCTCACTCAAATATTCTGGGTGTCGTAGAGAAAGTGGTGATATATGGTGGAAAGGGCAAAAAGACCGTTGAGGCCAAGATAGACACGGGAGCGTATCGAACATCCGTCGATGAATCCTTGGTGCACGAGCTCGGACTCGAGGAAGGGAAGAAGAGTGTCTTTATTCAGTCAGGGTCTGGCTCAGGGCATCGACCAACAGTGCGCCTCTCATTTAGGTTGCGCGATGTCGATATCGACACCACTGCAACATACACCGACCGCAGTCATCTCAAATACCCAATCATCATTGGCCGGCTCGACCTCAATGGTTTTTTGGTCGACCCCACTAAGACCGCGCCAGTGGAAACCGACTAGAACTCATGCCAGAAACCTATCGTGCCGGGGCGAAATGGGTTAATGAGGTGTTTATACAGGGTAGGTTTTTGAAACGAGTTCTAGAAGAGTGTGTTCAAAAGTCTGTTAGACAAGGCCCGATCGAGGAAATATGAGACGTATACTGTATTACGGTGAGTGTTTCAAAGTGAAGGTTAACGAAGTATAACGGGGTTTTGGGCACACTCGGTTCTAGTAAGCTGGTTTCTCAGCATAGATAACAATACTCCGTCTCTTTGCCTGTGCGCCCTTATGGCGGTGTGATTTATGCACTTTGTGGATCATAAAGCGACGACCGTAGAGTTCATCAATTTCTTCTTCGGTCGAGACGTGCTCTGGAACACCTATTTCCGGGTGGATGTAGGTGTTCGGCTCAGTACCAGGGCTCTCTTTGAGCATGCGCTCAGCATGTTTGTCCTCATCGAGGAGAAATGTTTTGTAGAAGAGAAAACCGCCCGGCTTAAGAACACGATAGATTTCCTCAATGAGCTCTGCACGCTCCGCAGCATTCAAAAAGTGTGAGGCCATCATATCGAGGACGAGCGTCTGTGAGTTGTCAGGAAGGGTGATCGGTGGTGCGATCGAGCGTGTTTCAAAACTAAGTGGTAGACCAGCCTCAGCCGTACGCTTTTTTGCCTGTGAAATCGCGCTTCCCGAGATATCGTAACCAATACCACGCGCACCATAGTTCTCCGAGAGCCAGAACAAGTTGCGCCCATTCCCACAACCGAGGTCGAGTACAGAGGCAGTAACATTGAGGAGGGAACGGCCGCTTTCACGCTCCAAAAAGCGCGTGAACTTCTCGAGATCCTCACTTACGTTCGTTGAAAGGGCGAGGTGACCACCTTCCTTGTACTCTGCATCCCAAAAATTCGCCCCTTTACCTCGACGCTTTTTCATGTGGGCTAGTAGAACATGATTTTCATGAACGGGCAATCTTATACACTTATGCAATGACTATGAGCTCCATAAATAGATATACTAAGTGAATATGCCACCAGTAGGAAAAATTGTCACCGAGACCGGGTCGCTCAGCGTACGCTTTACGGCGCACTGCAAAATAGATCAGGCACTCCTCGGCCTCTTCACCGTAGCGCTCGTCTTTGGCGCAGCGTTCTATCTCTCACCACAGTTTCGAGCGCAGTTCACCGGTCAATCAGTCTCAGAACAATCTGAGCCTGTATCTACACCAGAGTCTATAGAAACGTTAGGAGGAAGGATCTATCTCAGTCTTAAGTCGAATGATGCACACGACACTGCTAAAACGCTTGACCTATACTCTTTCGACATCGGTACCGATGAACTTTCGGTAGTGCTCGCTGAAGCAGGTCAACATACCATGACGAGCAGGATCTCTCCGGATGGTACTCAGGTTGCGTTTGCAAGTGTCGGCGAAGACCACAGCGACATCATGCGGTTGTTTGTCAGTGATAAGGAGATGCGCAACATGGAGGAGATCGCGCACGATGATGACCTGGTCATCAAACGCAATCCTGTATGGTCTCATGATGGTACCCGTATTGCATTTGCAGCAAAAGATAATTCTGATGGTGATGATGTGAGCGTTGAGTCATGGGGCGTGTATGTGTATGAAACTTCTACGCTCTCGCTCGATTTTGTATCGAAGGGAACCAATCCGATCTTTTTGCCGGATGATTCGCTCCTTATCTTAAAGAATGATGGTATCCATAGGGTCGTGCAGAATACGGGGGCGGACACACTCGTACTTCCTGCCTCCGACCCTCGCGCAAATATGCGGTTTGATGTGAGTCCAGATGGCACCAAACTCGCGTGGGTACTCCCGATCATCGATCGTATCAATATCCTCGAGATCAGTTCACTCGAGCCGTTTGTCGCAACGCCGATGCAGAGTATCTACGGTGATGCGTTCTGGCCAGTATTTTCTCCAGGTGGCGAGTATCTTGCAGTGCAGGCCTTTGACTGGGAAGGGGAAGAAGGCGCAGGAAGGTATCCAGTGAACCAACGCCTGACCATCTACTCACTCAAAGAGGAATCGTGGGTCCCGCTGGTACTCGACCTCACCTCATTTGATCAGGACGCTCTGTTTATCACTGACTGGCGATAATCACGTATGACAACACAAGTACATCACACACTCCGCACCCTCTCTCTCTTCGGCATCATGGCATTGGCATGTGTCATATTGTTCAGTGCACAATTCGCTTTTGCGACCCACGAATCATGCGGTAACCGCGATGGCGGTGGCGGATGTCAGAACTGTAGCTGTGGTGGTGGTAACTGTAACAATCCTCCGAAACCCCCACCTCCGCCAACTGGCAAATGTGAACTCACTGTTGATCCTAGTGTGGCAGAAAAAGGTACTTCTCAGACCGAGGTATCTTGGGAACCGACCGCGTCTAAGAGCGGCGGTTCGCTCGTGCGGTGGCGCAGCCCCAAAGAGAGCGTGACACTTACTGCCATCAGTCCCGCAATCTCTTCGTTCACTGACAAGATCGGAGACCTCAATCTTGGGAAATATTTCTATGCTGCGTCCTATACTGCCCCTAAGAAGGTGTGGGTACCACCAGAGTGCTTTGGCAACAATCATGATGGGTGTGGCTCACCGAGAAATCAGGGCCGTTGGGTGACCATGGATGTGAAGTACTCCTGTGTGGCGCCACTAGTCATCATCCCTTCCACCGCGCCTGAGTGCTCTGACGGCATCGATAACAAAGATCTTGAGGACACACTCGCAGATACCGATGATCCGGGATGTCACACAGATGGCGATCCTGACAACGAGGTAACCTACGATCCAGATGACGATGATGAGCGTGACACGAAGCCGAACTTGGTGGCGCATATCACCGATGTCCCATCAACGCTTGTTGCAGGTAAGGTGGCTACGATCGGAGCGGCGATAGATAATGTATCCGGCATCCCGGTTGTGAAGTTGAGTGATCGCGATGTGACGTTCAAGCGTGTCGGGGACAGCAAAACGATGACGTTGTGGCATGGTCGTGGCACCTATCGTGCCAACGGTACCTGGGAGCAGGATGTGAGATTCCGTCTTCCTGAAGCTGGAAAGTATAAGATGTGTGTCGTTGCTGATGCACATAATGTGATCGCTGAGCTCAATGAGTCAGATAACAGTGATTGTGCTGAGGTAACCGTCACAGAATCCCCGGGTGATGGAGATGAGTATGTGGATGTCGATCTATTTATCCGAAAGCAAGGAGATACAGCGTGGGGATCGGGAGTAACGATCAGTGCTGGTGAACAGGTCGAGTTGCGCATGGTGCCAAATAATGCAGACTCGTGTTCGGTAACGAGTGGAGGGTTTAGCTTTGTTAAGCAATCCAATCAGACCCAGACGATCACCACTGTGACCGAACCGACATCAGGTACCAAGACCTACTCAGTACGGTGTACGAAAGGCGGCAAGGACAAGACCGATTCGGTGTCGGCAACGATCACAGGCGAAGGTGGGGGTGGCGATATGTCGTTCACCGCAGACCCCGATCGCGTTCGCAAGGGGGACACCTCGCACCTTACCTGGGAGTTAGGTGGAAGAACGGGTTGTACAGTCAGTGGTAACGGGGAATCATTTGCGGTTTCAAGTGATGGAGAGCGGGACACTGCGCCGATCAATTGGGAGGTTACCTATACGCTCGCGTGCTCTGATGACTCTCTCGAGGCAACGATAAAGGTCATACCATCATATCAGGAGATCTAGTGTGACATGCTGGCAACACCCCATTCCCGGTGGCGGGAATGGGGTGTTTCGTGTATGCTCGATGGTATGAATGATACTACCGTCGCCATTTACGGGCGACACGCAGTCTATGAGGCAGTGACCAGGGCACCACACGCGGTCAAGCGTGTGCTCTATGAAGCAGGAAAACAGGACGACGCCATCAAGAATGCCACCCGCGCGGCAGGTATTTCAATTGATGGATTTCCTGAAGGTCAGGCACCGCGGAGTATCGACCGTGACGCAGTGCACCAGGGATTTGTCGCACTTGTTGATACCTCAAAACTTCTCCGTGACTACCATGAGTTCATGAGTGGGCTTGAGGTGACTCCTGACACAGCTCTGGTCGTTCTTGGGGAGGTGCAGGATCCACATAATGTTGGCGCGGTCATTCGTTCAGCAGCAGCCTTTGGTGTTTCTGGTGTCATTATGCCCGAACATCGCCAAGCACCGCTCACCGGCACAGTCGTGAAAGTGTCTGCAGGTATGGCGTTTAGCGTACCACTCATCTCGGTGGGGAATGTGAATCAAACGCTTCGTGACCTTAAGGACCGCGGGTTCTGGACATATGGCCTTGAGGGTGAGGCGAAGCAATCGCTCGGAGAGGAGGAGTTTGAGAAGCCCTCAGTGTTCATTCTCGGTAATGAAGGAACCGGTATACGTGAAAAAACACTGGAGCTCTGCGACATCTCACTCCGTATCCCCATGCATGCACACGCGGAGTCACTGAACGCATCTGCGTCAGCCGCAGTAGCACTTTATGCGTGGAGTACAAAGCATCCTAATGCTCTCACATAACTATGATCCGTACCTCACTCATCGCACTCATCGCATTCGCTCTCGGCGCGATATTAGTGTGGACTGTCTCCACACCTAAAGTAGTTGCACCAACCAGAGAGGAGCTATCAAGCAGCGATGCAACCCCCTCTGATCAGGTGGTAACAGAAGAGGGCATACGCAAGACGACCCCTCCCTCAGACACACCTAAACGAGATGGTGTGGTGCTCTCACTCAGTGGCCGAGGACTAACCTCAGTACCAAAAGAAGTGTTCACTGAGACTGGTATCACGACGCTCGATCTCTCTCATAACAACCTTACGGGTGCGCTTCCTGCTGAGGTTCGACACCTTTCCAATCTCGAGGTGCTCGACCTCTCCAATAACAACATGACCGGTGTGCCTGCAGAAGTAGGACAGCTGAGCCAGCTTCGCGTACTCGATCTCTCGAATAATCCGATCACTGGACTTCCATACGAAATAGGGAACCTCTCAAAACTAGAGCGACTAGACCTCTCTGGCACCAACTATTCTCGCCAAGATCTTCAAAAGATCATGGAGACCCTTCCCTCAGACGTTGTGGTGGTGACTGATTAGCTTGTGTTTGCAGTTTCTGGGAAGCCATGTATTCTTCTTTGAGATGTCACACTGAGGAGTCTCACTATGTTGATCGCTCAGATCGAATTCTTTCACATTGGCACCTACCCGGGCATTAAAACGGCACTACGTATTGAAGATGGCGGCAAAAAGTTTAAGGCACTTGCCGCGCAGATCAAAGATCTCAAGTGTCAAAAGCGTCTTATTACTCAACGACTTCAAGCACTGAATGCTGCTGGAAGCATTGTAGCGAGAGTGCGTATGCGTTTCCTCGGTCTCCGGTGGAGCGCGCTCACTAAGAAAGAAGATGAGCTTCATGAAGCAGCTATGCGCGTTGCGCAAAAGGAGATTGAGCGGACTCTAGCTGAGGGTCGTCCGATCGGATATGAGCGCACTGACCGTTCATTTAGAGAAGCATATGAGCACGAGCGCGAGCAGTATCTCGATATCGCGCGCTGCTCCTACAGTATTTGGGTATTTGTGATGAGTGGAAGTCACCTGTGTGCAGATGGCCTTGAAGGTAGGGGGTACATCATGTAGCAAAAGCGTCACTGTGGCGCTTTTTTTATATGATTCGCGAGATCAGAAGTATGAGAACAACCAATACTGCAAAAAGACCAGCACTCAGTACGGCCGCAGCCGCGATATCTTTAGAGGCACCGATGTCATCGTGAAGCTCTGGATGCAGGCGGTCAAGGGCTTTTTCAAATGAGGTATTTTGAAGTTCAGTGATAACAATAAGCGCGTATGAGATTGCGAGAAAGAGGATCTCGGTCTTGGTAAGTGGCCACACCAAGTAACCGAATACAATATAGAATAAAAAGAGAAGTACCTGGAGGCGAAAATTAATATCACTTTTAAATGCGGTGCAGTACCCCTTCAGTGCGTAGCCAAATCGTCGTTGTTGATGGGTGACAAATTTTTTCATACCACTATTGTATCTTTTTTACGACGGCATCTCTTCATGTCTGTGTACTATGGATATGTCGCAGGGTGTTTCTAAGTGTGACGTACGCGTAATAAAAACATGTTCGTGTTGAAAAAAGGGTCTGACGGCGTATGATGAGATTATAGCCTTCTGCGTATGACTACACTCGTGTTTGATATCGAGACTGTTGGAGAGTCGTGGGACTCGATTGACCAGACGACACAGTCGGTCTTAACACGATGGATCGATCGAACACTGCACACACCTGAGGAGCGTGAGGCTGCACTCAAAGATCTAAAAGACGGACTCGGCTTCTCTCCGCTTACTGGAAAGATAGTAGCTATCGGACTCTACGACGTCGAACGTGCGCAAGGAGTGGTGTTCTATGACACTAACGGAACTGAGGTCAAGGAGGTAGAGAATGACGAGTATATATTCAAACCGCGTACCGAGGCGGCGATGCTTCGAGACTTTTGGGATGGTGCGCGCTCGTATGATACCTTCGTAACTTTCAACGGCCGTGGGTTTGATGTTCCGTTCATGATGATACGGTCAGCTGTTCACGGTATTGCGCCTACACGCGACCTTATGAACGGCCGGTATCTCTACCAGCAGCGCGACGGCCTCCATATCGATCTCCAGGACCAACTTTCTTTCTATGGTGCGGTGCATCGGAGGAGTCCGCTCCATCTCTATTGTCGCGCATTTGGTATTGAGAGCCCCAAGCAAGAAGTTTCGGGAGATGATGTGGCCTTGCTCTACAACGAAGGGAAGTATGAGACCATTGCGAGCTATAACTCACACGACGTGAGGGCGACCACTGAACTCTATCAAAAATGGCGAGACACACTCTCATTTCCCAAGGGTGAGGCGGTATGATTTTGTTGAGCTGGTATACTACTGCCATGCAAAATAATTCTGAAAAGGCACCCTTTCCGAAAGAGTTCTATTGGGGTGCGCCAGCTTTTCAAGGAGCCGTGGCGACTATGAAAAGCAAGTACTCTTGGGGTGCGGGCGGGTGGGGCCCCCCCCCAAAACCATGG
>JAYQPD010000024.1:0-14464 GCA_038145135.1 bacterium
AGGTATCGCTCTCGATCAAGGCACATAACCCAAAGTGGGCAGAAGAGAAGGGGATCAAACCATCTGCCCCCGCACCGCGAAGACCACACGCAGCAGGAACTCATCCTCCGCGACACAAAGCGTCATATACATTATAGGTTTATTCATTAACAAATCCACGCGCGTATCCTTAAAGGATGCGCGCGTTGTGCGATACTAGTACTATCATGGCACCAATGCCGGCTGATACTAAGCTCCGCAAAATTCGTACCTTTGCAGACGACGTTCGTCGTGTGCATGGTGATGCGCCGCTTCCTCAGGAGACAACGGTCGCAGCGCCGCAGCCAAAGGTTGCACCGAAGCCGATCACCGAGCTCGCTTCTGGATCATTCCGTACCACAGAGGATGGGAGGCTCGACATCAGAAGTAGCGGCACCCACGATGACGCCACGATCGTCAGTGAGCATAGGGTGAAGAAATGGTCATTCACGCAGGCAGTGACAGATTCAGTTTCTAAATGGTGGAAGGAAACAGTGGCCGAGATGAAAGCAGACCAACAGCAGGCTACTGTTGCTCCAGTCATGTTACGCACTGATGTCGTAAAGGCAGCGGGAAGCTCGTCAAACCTTGCTCCGCAAGAAGATCATCAGTCGTTCATTGCGCGCCTAAAGGAGTCGAAGCAAGCCGCACAACCAAACGCTCCTGCTCCATCAGCGCAACCACTCCCTCGTGGAAGTGGCTGGATCACAGAAACACCAGTCGCACCTCCCCCCGCTCCTCCACCACCTGCGCCGACCGTACCACCCCCTCAGCCAGCAGTAGTTCCTGTAGCAGCCGAACCAGAGGTGCCAAATACACCGCCGCCGCCGCAAGGATATGCGGAGGAACCTCCAAGCTACATTCCAAGGGAGGTCGCAGAGCCTGAACCAGTCGATGAGTCAGTTGAGTTTAGAACCTCTTCCTCAGCACCTGCTCGGGTCCCATCTGAAGATCTTCAAGCGCGCTATGCCGCTGATCTGCCACAACGGCGCGCAACACCAGCGGATTATGCATGGGAGGATGAACTCAGTCGGACGGGAAGCACCGAGTTTGCTGCACGTGCCCGCGCACGTGCACTCGAGCGACGCAGGCAGGAAGGACTCGCTGATCAGTCCACTCCTTTTATCATGTACCTCGGTATGGTCATTGTCGTGCTCTTTATCGTAGCGCTTCTTGCCGCTATCGTGTACTTGATCATGCATCGAACCTCACCCGCTGAGGTATCGACAGAAACCACTTCTACCACTTCAGGATTCTTCACCCCTGCAGACTCGCTACCGGTCATACTGATACCTGATCGGGCGTCGCTCCTTGATGACCTTACGCGTCGCATGCGCGATGCAGGAGGTGTCCCTGGATCATTCCTTAGGTACTTCTTTGTATACCAGAGCGGTGCATCAGACCAATCACTTCCTGCACAGGCGTTCATTGATACACTCCGTCTACGTGCACCAGGATCATTCCTTCGCACCATCGATTCCAACATGATGCTGGGTGCATATCTCAGTACACCAAACGCACCATATATTGTCTTCCGGGTACGCAACTACGAAGAAGCGCTCGGTGGCATGCTTCAATGGGAGCAGTATCTGAATGAAGACCTTGCACCACTCTTTGGTGAACTCGTCGGATCTTTTGGCTACACACCACAGTTCACTGATGACAGAATCAACGGTATCGACGCGCGCATACTCTTTGGTCGTGATGGGGAGGTGGTGACCGTCTACGGCTTCACCGATCAAAACACCTTAGTGATCACCACCTCACGCGATGCATTCTCTGCACTCGCCAACGCGCTTAGAGCTCCCCTCAGGTAGGGTTGAGAAATAAAGCCACATCGGCTCTCCAGAGGGATTTTGGAACATGCTCGGAGAAGGAGTATACTCGTTAGGTATGACACACGAGAATCACAAGAAGGAGCTCGAGACAATGCTCGCGGCACTCGAGGGCGAACTTAAGGAGATCGGTATCCATAACCCAGAGAACCCAAGCGACTGGATTGCGGTACCCCCGGACGCTGCGGATGAACCAGACCCCATCGATGTGGCCGATACTGCAGAGGAGTGGGAAGAGCGCCGTAGTACGGTCGCACTTCTTGAGACCCGCTACAACAACATCCGCCGTGCACTCAAGAAGATTGAAGAAGGTACGTACGGTATCTGTGAGGTGTCTGGCGAACCGATCGAGGAGGAGCGTCTGGCTGCTAATCCTGCAGCACGCACCTGTATCGCACATAAGGACGACGAAGCAACCTTGCCTCTATAATGGTGTGTCATGAAGATCGCACGCATCTTCTCCGCACAACCAGAACTCCTCGGCGCAGAAATTGTGACCGTCGAGACTGACATTTCTCGTGGTCTCCACTCATTCACCGTGGTCGGACTCGCCGGTAAGGCGATCGAGGAAGCACGTGATCGCGTAGGAGCTGCCATTCGCCATACCGGCTTTCAGTCACCAAAGTCTCAGAATCACAAGATCATCGTGTCACTCGCTCCAGCGGACCAGAAAAAAGATGGTCCGCTTTTTGATGTACCGATCGCGCTATCGTACCTCGCGGCGAGCGAGGTTGTGCGATTCGATGCTACCGATAAGCTGTTTGCAGGAGAGCTCGGGCTCGACGGCACCATACGCTCCATTAATGGCACGCTCCTGATCGCTCAGGCTGCGGCGCACGCAGGGTTCACTGAAGTGTACGTACCGCTTCAAAATGCCTCGGAAGCAGCTCTCATAGAAGGCATCACCGTCTATGGTGTTTCATCACTTGGGGAACTCATTCGACATCTCGATGTGTCGCGTGAAGATGCGACACCGCTGGTTCCGGTCGGAATCCCTGCACGAGAAGATACGTGGCACGAAGGCGTCGTCCGACTCGAGGATATCAAAGGGCAGGAGACAGCGAAGCGCGGCCTTATCATAGCGGCGGCAGGGCGGCACAACGCGCTCATGATAGGTCCACCAGGGACAGGAAAGACCATGCTCGCCCGTGCGTTCGAGACACTTCTTCCTCCGCTTACCTACGATGAATCACTCGAAGTGACCGCCATCCATTCGATCGCCGGCACCCTCGACACCCATATCGTCACACGGCCGCCATTTCGCGCACCACACCATACCGCATCACACACCTCGCTCGTTGGAGGTGGCACCCACCCAAAGCCGGGCGAAGTAACGCTCGCACACCGCGGTGTACTCTTCCTCGATGAGTTCCCCGAGTTCGAGCGACGCTCTATTGATGCACTTCGCCAACCACTCGAGGACCGGAGGGTATCGATCTCGCGTGTCTCCGGTACTGCGCTCTTTCCCGCCGATTTCATTTTGCTCGCAGCAATGAATCCGCACCGCGGCGGGTATGAGGCGGGCGACCTCTCTGCACAAGTGACCGACCAGTATCGAAAGAAGATATCCGGACCGATCCTCGACCGCATCGACCTCTCGCTTGAGGTGTCACACATTTCGACCGACACGCTCTCACAGAAGCGTGAGGAGGGAACTACCGAGACAGCTCATGCGCGTGAAATGATCTCTCGTGCACGCACCAGACAACAGAAGCGCTTTGCGTCGGTCCCGACACGCGCAAACGCCGAGATGACCGCGCGCGATATCGAAAACTTGATCGAAGTACCTGAAGCTGTGCGCACTATCCTGAACCTGTCGGCAGAAAAGCTCAACCTCTCACCGCGGAGCTACCACCGCGTGCTTAAAGTAGCGCGCACCATCGCCGACCTCGCCGACCGCGATCACCTCACCCCCGAAGACGTCCTCGAAGCCCTGCAATACCGGGTGAAGTTATAAAAAATCCTAGCGATACGCTAGGATTTTACACTGCCCTGGTCTACGAAGAGTTCAGGTCGATACTCGAAGTGCATCGTGTCATAGTGAGACCATTTGCCACCCCAGATGAACCCATGCTTTTCGAAGATCAAAACGATCTCGATCGGTATCTGATTCTGGTATCCACTGTCGCCGTTCCATCGCCAATAATCTGAGTACCGCGTGTTGATATCGATCGCGATCCCAAAACTATGTACACTCAATCGTGAAGTGCCCGCGATCACACGCCAGTTGACGGTCCCTGCGGGCTCGTCAAGATACTTTATGTACGATCGATACTCAGGTTGCTCGAGCAACTTTTCCAGGTCGTCCGAGACCGCCTCGAGTGCACCAGCAACACCATTGATGGTGGTTACTTGTAGGGTTCGATCTGTAAAGTGCGGCAACCACCTGATCGTGGTCAGGTGTTTTGATACCTCCAGAGGTGAGTTGCCGTACATCTTGCGAAAGAACGGTTCGTACCTCACCCTACCAGGATCATCACCCTTGCGGATCGTATAGTTCTCTCCGTAAGGATACAGGATCACCTGATCCTCGAGATCGGGCGCATTGAGAAGTTGTTCCCCCGACTTGCTCTGGAGTCCATCATCAAAACGCATGATCGTATCGTCGGCACACCAGCCGACGGCATTATTCTGTACAGTTGGGCAGAGAACATCAGGATATGCGGTCACGAGGCGTTCGAGTCTATTCTCAGATGTGTCTGCAACTGCTACGACACACGGAGCTAGCAGACAGTAGAGAACAGCAACTGCAAGGAATGATTTTGATTTCAGCATGATATGTACCTACGTTGGTCTTCTATGAATCATTATGCATTGAAATTCCGTTTTGTAAATAGTTTGACCACTATGACCATTTTGGTAGGGCGACACTGGGGTGCGACAGCTTTGTAAGGAGTGGAGTGACTATACACAGCAGGTACTCTTGGGGTGCGCTGGTGCCAGTTCGTGTGAAGAAAAATGTTTGTGTACGCGGCGCGGGTGTTTTTTATGAGGAGCCGTATCGAGCATACGGTGACGAAATAAAAAATGCCCGCAACAATGTACACGGGCATTTTAACCACACGAACCTAGAAGGGGTTGGCGGCGCCACGTACTTCAAAGTGCAAATGATTCCCCGTCGACCGCCCAGTATTTCCCACCTTTCCGATCACCTGACCTTGCGCAACTTGCGTGCCTACTCCCACAAGGTTCGAACTCAAGTGTGCGTAGAGTGTCTGAGTGCCGTTTGCGTGTTTGACCACAATATACTGACCGTAGCCACCGTTGTAGCCTGCTGGCTTCGAGACAATGACCTGACCTGCTGCTGCAGCACGCACTGGAGTACCAGCTGGTGCACCGAGGTCAACACCGTTGTAACCATGGATACCCTGTGTACGTACCGCGCCTGGAACAGGGTGGGTGAAGTAGCCACGCGCAACTGACGTGTTTGAGGTTTTGCCTCCTCCACCTGCAGCTGACTTCGATGCAACTTTTACAGGAGCTGTGGTATGCATCTCACCTCCCGGGATCACGACGGTCATACCTGGAGTAAGGGTCACACCCTTAGAGAGTTGGTTGTATGCAAGGATATCCTCTTCATCCCCACTATATTTCTTTACGATCGATGCGATCGTGTCGCCAGACTTCACAATGTGACGCACTCCAGTGATAGGGAGGATTATGAGCGAGTCACCCGGCTGGATAGTAGAAGGATTGGAAATATCATTCGCCCAGAGGATCGTGTTGGTGGTCACATGGAACATCTGTGCGATCTTAGAAAGCGAATCACCCTCCCGTACCACATAGACACTGATCTCACCGGTCTGTTCACTCACTTTTGATGAATCGCTGCCGCCAAAGGGCCCGCTGTCAGGTACGAGTGCAAAGTCATCGACAAGAATATCACCGCCTCCTTTGGCGGGATTTGGGTCGATGTTTGTGGCAGCCCGAAGGAGGGGGAGGTTCTCCGCAGACTCCTTGACCAATTGCGCTTTCGGCTCTTCAGTATTGAAAATACCCGCTAGTGCCGTGAACATGCCTGCATGGGCAAACGTTGGCAGTACAAAGAGCACAAGCACCGGGACTACGTCCGCGATGATGAGCTTCTTAAGACGATATGTCGCTCGGGTCGGTGTCGGGGCGGGACTGCCAGACGACTCGAGGTCCTCTTGAGTAGGTTTTATAAGCCGATGTGTTAGTGGACTCGCCGCCGTAATTCTGACTAGAAATGGCTCCATTGAGCCATATATTCGCTCCACCGTGCTGTATGTACCCTCTGGTACCCACCTACTATACCGAAGCCGTATACGTGGTCAACGTGACAAATTCGCTTTTTCCACACCCTATCCACACTTGCTATACGGTGACGGTAATAAGCCGTTTTCTGGCTATTGACTGGAGGTTATATTTGTATCTTGATTTTTCAACAGGGCCAATTTGGGCTCGTGGTATAGTCATGCGTGTGAACCCGATCGATGGTCTTAATGCAGCGCAAAAAGAAGCGGTCTTAGCGACCGACGGACCGGTCATGGTGCTTGCCGGTGCCGGCTCTGGGAAGACGCGCGTCATCACACATCGTATTTTGCAGCTTATTCAAAATGGCGTGGCGCCACACGAGATTCTCGCCGTCACCTTTACCAACAAAGCAGCAAAGGAGATGCGTGAGCGCGTCCTTTCGCTCCTCGAGAAACACTACGGCGCAGAGCGTGCACTCATCGATAGCACTCCACAGGTCACCACCTTCCACTCGTTTGGTGTACGCATACTCCGTGAGCAACACGAACGGTTGGGACTTCGAAAGCAATTCACCATCTATGATCGATCTGACTCAGTACGTGCAATGAAGGCTGCGCTTGAGGAAGCTGGATACGACCCAAAACGATTCGAACCGCGGCGTATGCTCAGTATGATCTCGCGCGCGAAGGGTGACGGAAAAACGCACCGTGAGTACAAGGACGATGCCGACAGCTACGGCAAGCAGGTCGCTGGTGAGGTGTGGGAGAAGTACCACGCCATCATGCGCAAAGAGCATGCGCTCGATTTTGACGATCTCCTCCTACTCACCAAAGAACTCCTTGCCACACATCCTGATATCCGTGACCGCTACCAAAAGCGTTTCCGCTACATCCACATCGACGAGTATCAAGACACGAACAAGATCCAGTACGAGATCGCACGCATGCTTGCGGGCGAAACAGCGAACGTGTGTGTGGTGGGAGACATCGATCAAAACATCTATTCATGGCGTGGTGCCAACCTTGATAATATCCTTCAGTTTGAACGTCATTTTCCGAATGCGCGTGTCATCCTCCTCGAGGAGAACTACCGCTCAACACAGACCATCATCGCTGCCTCAAACTCGATCATTGAGAAGAATGTGAAGCGCGTCCCAAAGACCGTCTTCACCAACAATGAGGAAGGAGAGCCGATAAGCGTCTATGCGGCATGGAATGAGGCCGACGAGGCATATCACATAGCAAAGGAATCCCGTGCACTCCTAAAGAGCGGTATCAGTGCCGGAGAGATCGCAGTGCTCTATCGCGCCAACTTCCAATCACGCGTACTTGAAGAGGCATTCATGACCGAGGGCATTCCCTACCAGATGCTTGGAACACGCTTCTTCGAGCGAAAGGAAGTGAAGGATGTACTCTCATACCTCCGTCTTGCGCTGAACCCCGACTCAAGCGGTGACCTCGCACGCATCATCAATACACCAGCGCGCGGCATCGGTAAGACGACCGTACTCAAGCTGCTTGAAGGGAAGCGTGACGAGATCCAGAAAGCAGGCTTGGCACGTGTCGTGCAATTTGAAGACATGATGGCAGAGATACGCGACGCGTCAAAGTTCTCAAAGCTCTCGGAACTCCTGAAGCTCATCGTACGCCGCGCAGGATTTGAAGAGGAGTTGAAGAAAGATGGCGAAGAAGGACTCGAACGACTTGAAAACATTCGCGAGCTCGTCTCGCTCGCAACGAAATACGACGAGTATGAACCGATCGTCGGCGCAGAACACCTTCTCGAAGACGCTGCGCTTCAGAGCGATCAAGACGAAATGAAGGACGAACAAGAAGCAGTACGCCTCATGACCGTACATGCCTCGAAGGGACTCGAGTTTCAGCATGTGTTCATCGGCGGTATGGAGGAGGGGTTGTTCCCACACGAGCGCCTTGATACCGAGGGAGTTGATGAGGAGGAGGAACGGCGGCTCTTCTATGTAGCACTCACTCGGGCAAAAAAGAAAGTACATCTCTCTTTCTCTGGAGTACGGACCATCTTTGGTTCGAAGCGGGTGAACATGCCTTCAACTTTCTTACGCGAGATCGACGACGAACACCTGGAGAGTGCCAACCCGACCGAAAGTGGATATGAACGCACTATCGAGCTAGACTAATGAGGTCGTATGGACGAAATCGTTAGCTTTTAAGCCACGATGAACTACTTCGAGACAAAAAAGTCCCTCGGGCAGCATTTTCTTCGAAATCCTGAAACGGCAGGGAAAATTGCTGATGCTGGCACCATTACTCCGGGTGAGACAGTGCTTGAGATCGGCCCGGGTACGGGGATACTCACCGAAGCACTGCTCAGACGAGATGCGCGGGTAGTAGCAGTTGAAGCAGACCCGCGAGCAGCACAAGTGCTCAAAGAACGCTTTAATACAGCTATATCTGAGGGGAGACTCACGATCCACGAGGCAGATATCCGAGAGATCGACCTCTCGCAGATCGGACTTAAAAACGGCCATTTCAGCGTCATCGCCAATATTCCCTACTACATCTCCGGCCTCCTCTTCAGGATCGTATTAACTGGCTCTGTTAAGCCACATACTGTGGTATTTTTGGTGCAGAAGGAGGTCGCGGAGCGTATCGCACGAAGTAAGAAGGAGTCACTCCTCTCACTCGGGGTAAAGGCATACGGTGACCCTGAGTATCTCTTCACCGTAAAGAAAGGGGGCTTCGTACCGCCCCCAAAAGTGGATTCCGCTGTGATCCGTATCAATAACATATCGAGGAAACGCCTCAAACAGGTCAGTGACGACCATTTCTTTGACGTCGTAAAGCTCGGTTTTGCGGCACGTCGCAAGCAACTTATGGGCGCACTCAAAAGCGAGTATGGGGAAGAGAAAGTTGTGCGAGCATTTAACTCACTTTCGCTTGACCATAAGGTGCGTGGGGAAGACGTTTCACTCGATACTTGGGTCGCACTCGCTGCACTTCTCAATAATTGAAATAGCCCACAACTCAACCCTCTTCTGTCCACACAGAGGCGCTCTCTATCTAAGCAGAACTCATTTCAAAAGCTATCGCGATCCAAAGCCCTGCCACATTCGAGCTGAGCATAGTGAAGACGAGTGAGCCATATCAAGATACGGTGAGTGAGGATGAGCCATGGTATGCCGGATGTGGCAGGGCGACGGCGCAAAATGGGCAGTACCGTCTTTCCCCATGGTAGGTTTTGAAGTGAGTTCTGAAGTGGTGCTTCACTGCTATACTGTGAAGGACGTAACCATGAGCATTGTGGGAGGTCGTATCCGTATCATCACGTCACTGGTGTTTGGACTTCTGATTGTGGCAGGAGCGGTTTTCATGCGCCACCCGGTCGCAGCAGATACTGATGTTGAGGATCCTCGTCTGTTCGTCGCGCAGGTACCACTTAGAGAGTACCAAGAACCTGTCGACAGCGATGGGGACGGGCTCCGCGATTGGCTTGAGGAACTCACCGGCACCGATCCAAACGTGAACGATGCCGCACGTATAGCGTCATCGACCGCAAGCACTTCAGTCGCCACAGATACCGAGACCGCGAAGTTCGCTATCTCCTTCTTCGAGGAGTTCATCACCCAGCACAAGGGGAAGAAGCTGACCGACGCCGAGAAACAAGCGATCGTCGCCAAGTCCACCAAGGAGTTCCGTGCCCTCAATACCGATACCCTCTACACACGCGCCAACATCACCATTGAGGATGGTAGCGTTCGTGACTACGGTAACGCGGTCGGTACCGCGATCCTGTCACATAACGAAAAATCAAAAGACGTAGAGCATGAACTGGTCATTCTCGGTCATGCCCTCGAGCGTGATGATCGTTCTCTTATGGCACCCATGTCGGTCATTCGGGAGAACTACGAAGGAATGACTGAAGCAGTAAAGAATGTGCCGGTGCCACCCGAAGCGATAGATGCACATCTTGCGCTTTTGAACTCACTTCAAGCAATAACAACAGACATCGTCGCGTTTGAGAAAGTGTTTGATGACCCACTGATCGCCTTTCTTCGTATTAAGCGCTACCAGGATGACGTTAATGGTCTCGCAACATCGATTGAGATGATCCGTGGTCTTTTGGAACAAAACAACATCGTATACACCAACCTAGACGCTGGGCAACTTTTCTTCACCTTTAGACCATGAGTAGGATACTTGGCATTATCAGATCGTTCACCCGCTCTGCACTCGCAGGTGTACTTCTTGTCACTGTGCTCACCTCTGGGCTCTTTCTTGGTACACCGAAAAAGGCGGACGCACTCTTGGGAGGGGGGATTGGCGGACCGGTGACTGTTATCGGAGGTATCGGCACTATTCAGGACACGCTTTCAGCTGCTTCAAACGCCATTACTGCGGGAGTACAGAATTCTTTGTACATCAAGGAGTTCGTCCTCGATGACATCGCCTACCAGATCGCAAAGAAAGTCCTTGCGCAATCAACACGGAGCTTGATCGACTGGATCAACAGCGGCTTTCAGGGTAAACCAGCATTTATCACCAACCTCGATGACTATCTTCTTAATGCGGCAGACGAGGTTGCAGGCGGTTTTCTCGCAGAATCAAACTTCGCCGCGCTCTGTCAACCACTTCAGATGCCGGTCCGCATCATCATCAACAACTACTACCAGAAAGCGCGCAGTTGGCAGGAAGAATCGCAGTGTACGCTCTCAGGCGCTGCCGACAATATCCAGGATTTCTTGAACGGTAACTTCAACAACGGTGGTTGGCATAGTTGGTTCCAAATGGTGTCGGAACCGCAGAACAACATCTACGGTGCTGCTGCGATCGGTATCAGTCGTACACGAGATACTGTCGTCGAGACACAGAACAACAAGAAGGAGGAGGCGAACTGGTCTAACGGATTCCTATCCGTGAAGGACTGCTCGACAGGGAAGTGTATCACTGTGACGCCAGGCAACCTGATCTCGGAGTACCTCAATTTCAAGTTGACCGTCGGTGACCGTACACTCATTGCCTCAGACGAGATCAACGAGGTCATCGGGGCACTCTTCGCTCAACTGGGCAATCAGGTGTTCATGGGCATCGGCGGTCTCCTTGGTACATCATACAGCTCTGATGGTGTCAGCCCATCGTATCTCGATCAGTTCGGTCAGGAGATATCCATGATGGGTTCAAACAGCGGCTCGAGCGAATTCATCACCGACATCATTCGCGTCGAGGTGCAGTACCAAGCGATGTACGAAAAAGGTCTTGAGGACGTGAAGAAACTGGAGACAAAGGTGGACAGCTGTCCAGCAGCGGGGGGTCTTAAGAGCGAAGTGGCATCGACTTCGAAGAAATATCAAGCAGAGGTGGACGCAACCGGCGAAGTGGTGGAGACACTAACCTACATGAAGTCGGAGTTTGACAATGCCTTTCAGTTTGCCGCCGACAATCCCGACGCCGGTATCGACCCGCTCAAGTACCGCGAGTGGATCGTCAACACGATCATGCAGTTGCAGAAAGAGGGCCTCTTCCATACCACCGCAGACCTCGAGTTTGCAAAGAATGATATCGCTGAAAAAGTGGTCGATCTACAGACAAAAGTTAATGCAGCATGTGGCGCATGAGATCTCATATAATTAGAAAGACACTGCTGAAGTACGGCATCGGGATGGTGCTAGCATTAATAGTTTTAAATGCTCCGATCAGCACAACAATTAACGAGGGTGTGCATATAGAAAGAGCCCATGCTGCCTACCGATGTAGGGATGGATCAACACCAAAACGAGCGACCTATAACACACTACGATGCGATAACGGTGAGGCGCCTGTTGACGACGGAGCGCTTTCATGGACCAGTCTTGAATGGTGGACCTCTGGTGCATTCCTGATCTATATCGCCGGTATCATCCTCGGCTACGCAGGATGGATCCTCAACAGCAGTATCTACTACTTTATATTGACCGCCTCAGATCTGATCAGGAAAGGGTTGGGTGACGCGATCGTCTTTGGGTGGACCACTATCCGAGACCTCATCAATCTCACTTTTGTCTTTGGCCTCATATATATCGGCTTTATGACCATCATGAAGGCCGACACGAGACAACTCAAGCATGCGATCCCGAAGATCATCATGTATGCGATTTTGATCAACTTCAGTCTTTACTTCGCGAAGGTGATCATCGACCTCTCGAACATCAGCGCAGTTGAGATATACAACACCATGGCTCTAAAGGCCAATCTCGGTGCTGGCGGTGTTGAGGGGGTCGACAAAGGGATCTCTGGGTATTTTATGGATAAGCTGGGCCTACTCCATCTCTTCAAGTCAGATACACTGCTCAACCAAGTTAACGGTACTTCTGGTATAGCTCAAAACATAGGTACGCAATTTGGTTTTGGGTTTGCAATGATCGTGTCACTCCTCATACTCATTGCTGCATTTGTATTCTTTGCCGGTGCCATTCTCATTGCCATTCGGTTCATTGTACTCGTCCTTCTACTTATACTCTCGCCGGTCGCATTTGCGAGCGGATTCATTCCCGGTATTCATACCGAGGAGTGGTCGAAGAAGTGGTGGAGTACCATGATGAGCAACGCGATATTCGCGCCAGTCTATATGCTCCTTCTCTACCTCTCGATGCAGATGGTGAATGTAGGGATGCTGACCGGCTTCAAGCCAGCAGGAGCCACTGTGGATGCCACTGGTGGTTTAGGTAACTTTGTTAAAGGAGAAGGAGGGGAAACTGTGGGTGCTATGCTTAACTTTATCCTGGTGGCCGGCTTCCTTGTGGCGTCCCTGATCGTCGCAAAACAGGCGGGGGCGTATGGTGCCTCGACCACACTTGCCTGGGGTAAATCAATCCGCCAACTCGGTCAGCGTACTGTGGGACGAGCAATTGGTGGAGCAACATTTGGTCTCGCCGGCGCAGCTGGTAGACGAACGCTCGGTCGTCTCGGTACGAAAGGTGCAGATAGCGATAGGCTTAAGGATATGGCAGCACGTGGCGGACTGAGTGGCATAATTGGACGACGCACCCTTAGTGCTTCACGAAGCCTTGAAAAAGCAAGCTTCGATGCACGACGCGTTGGTGGCATGGGCAAGAACCTAGGTATTGGTGAAGGCCAGACTGGCGGCTACAAGCAAACTCTCGCGGATGTGAAGAAGAGAGACGAGGAGTACGCTAAATCACTTGGCACTGTGAAAGACTCTGATCCGCAAGTGCTCGCACTCAAGGAAGCACAGAAGCAGAGGGAGCGTGAACTTTCATTGCTAAAGAACGAGAAAGAAGAAGCAAAACGCAACAAAGCATCTGCTGAAGAACTTACTAAGATTGATGACTCGATCAAGGAAAAGGAGGAGGAGATCGATAAGGCCAAGAAAGCAGTCGATCAGGAGAAGAATCGCCGACAGATCGGTAGTGCAGTTACTTTTGCAGAGACAACGGATGCTGGGTATAAAGACCTTGGTGAACGGATCAAATTTAATAAAGACACACTTAAGGCTCGTGTTAAGGATCTGGCAAAAGAAACCGATCCGAAGAGAGCTGCGCAGCACCGTGTGGCAATAGCAGGTCTCCAGGAACATATAGAAAATTTGGAGAAGGAACAGAGTGCACGCCTCACTGCTCTGCGTGAGGAAAATGGCATCTCAACAGGGTATGCTGGGTATATTGAGTCATACAGTAAGGGTTTCTCCGGTGCTGCGTGGTCCGCACTTTATGGTCGCAACCGTCAGATGAACAAAAAATCTGCTGAGGGGCTCCGCGACGCATACAAGAAGAAAGATAAAGAAAAGGAGAAAAAAGACACGCCAAAGAAAGAGGGGGGTGAAAAGAAGGAAGAACCCAAAAAGGAAGAAGGTGGGCATGACCATCATTAATCACACACTATGGACTATCACACCGACATACCTGAGATGGATAAAGAACTCGATGAGCGTTTTGCTATTTTGTCACCACAGGTTCAGTCTCTCATCACGGGTAACAAAATCGAGACGATATCGGAGTGGCTTTCACGACGATATAACCTCACAGAAGGTGAGCAAAATAGCATCATGCGAGAGATCATGCTCATCCTCATGTATATTGAGCCTGTTGATGATCTTTTCAACAACCTCGTAACTGAGGATCTTATAGATCCTGAGGTAGCAACAGCTGTAGTAGATACTGTTCGGAGAGAGATTTTTGAACCGGTCATAAATGAACTCGGAACACGGAAGACACTTGAGGTAGATGAACAGCATGCGCTTGAGAAACAGCAGCAGCAGCTTGCAGGGCCGCGTGTGCCAGATCTCTCGGAGATTCGCCCTGACAACTTTAAACCCGCAGCCCCAGACGTGCCTACATCCTACATCCCCCCTCAGGTAGTGCCCCCAACGCCACCTGCCCCAAGCACCGGTATACCCCCGATCAATGTAATGCCGCACACTCCCGA
>JAYQPD010000025.1:0-13170 GCA_038145135.1 bacterium
GCATAGACAACTTCGTACTGACAGTATTGGCACTACCAGCATGCCGCTCCAGGGCTATAGACTGCATAAGTCTTTGGAAAAGCAGTGGCAGTATCCTGACAATAGTTTTGACTGCAAGAACTGGGGCAGCGAGCGAGTACATCACCACTCTTCATTGTGTTCGATTCCAGCACATTGAAAGACATGATCTTGTACTCACTCCGAGCAGCATTAGTTCTATATATGTACCCGTACACATTGTCTCCACTTGGGTCGATCGGAAGTGTAGCCATATAGGGGGTGAGGTTTTCTATATAGTTTGTATCGCAATTACCATAGCCAGAGCCATGCCCTCTCCACTGACCACCAGCCGCACCACCATCACAACCTACTGACGTGGGATATACACCGTTAACAGAAAAATACAATTCTACTGCTTTTTGTAGCTCTTTAAGTTCTGAGACACGCCGTGCATCGCGAGCACTTGCACGAGCACTTCCGAGCGATGCGAGCACTACGCTAGCTAAAAGACCAATGATCGCAATCACCACGAGGAGCTCCATGAGGGTGAACCCTGTCGTGAAGTTGGTTTGTACGCCCCGATAATAAGTTCTGTGTCGTGGCAAAAATATTCTCACCAGCTCTCGCTTGGTGGACCCCGCGTGGGGGTTTGATCGTGATGTATGTGTCTGTGTGGTTTGTTTCTTGACTGCCTGCTCCACTACCTTACGAAGGGTGGAGCTGGACAACCGCCTGGTGACACCCATAGTTGCACCGTACAAAATATGAGGGGATATGTGAACCCTTTCTATCAACAGGCATGAGATCGCTACAGAAAACTCCCCAGTGTCCCTGAGGAGTTTTTACAAACGACATTTTTAAATATTCTCTGTGACCGTTTTCACGATCGACTCGTGGTCGAGACCGAAGTGTTTCCAAAGCTCATCGATGGTACCTGATTGTCCAAAGACATCATCTACACCGAGACGCACGACCTTAGTAGGATGCGTAAGTGAGAGATACTCAGCGACCGCAGAACCCATACCACCCATGCGCTGATGTTCTTCGACGGTCACGATAGTCCCGTGCTCTTTCGCGAACGCGAGCACTGCTTCGGTATCAAGCGGCTTTACCGTTGCGAGGTTCATAACCGATGCACCGATACCTTGCTCATTTAACATCTTCCCCGCCATAAGCGCCTCATAGAGTATGACCCCGGTCGCAATGATACCCACCTTCTTTTCATGTGTCTCATCTCGGAAGAGATAGGTCTCTGCCTTACCTATTTCAAATGGTGTATCTTCTGTGGTCACAGTCGGGGTCTTCTCGCGTGCGAGTCGCATATATGTTGGATGTCCTGAACCAGCGATCGCATGGGTAGCTCGACGCGCTTCAAGTGAATCTGCCGGTGCGATCACCTCCATCCGAGGAATGACACGCATAATGGCCATATCTTCGATCGCTTGATGCGTTGCCCCGTCTGGCCCAACCGAAACGCCCGCGTGTGCACCGATCACTTTCACATCTGAGTTGTTGTACGCTATGGTCGTTCGTACCTGCTCCCAACTCCTGCCCGGTGAGAACATAGCATACGATGCTATGAACGGGATCTTTCCCATAGCTGCCATACCTGAAGCGACCGATGCCATCGACTGCTCCGCGATACCAACTTCAATAAATCGCTCTGGAAACGCGTCACGAAACTCATGCACACGTGTCGACTCAGTAAGGTCACAGCAGAGCGCGACAATGCGCGTATCTTTCTCTCCCGCCTCTTTAAGTCCAACACCGAACCCAATACGGTTTGCATCACCTTCGAGTTCAGGTGTGAAGAGTTTTGGATTTAGGTGTGGTGCGATTCGATACGTCATAGTGTTTTCACAATATACTACGGAGAGATAAATTATTTCTAGAATGTTCTGTATCCGAGGCGATAAGGCGAACAGGTGCGAGTCGTACCTGTCTGTACGGTGAGTACATGTTCGACGCAATCAACGACGGAGATAGACATTGTAGGGATAATTTATACGTGATCTGAGTTAGTAACGTGTCCTTTAAGTGTTCGAAGTTCACGAAGTGCCTCTTCTGCTTGCTTATCCTTCGGCACACGGTCGGTTGGTCCCTTCCCGGGAGGATTGCCGTGCCATTTGAAGTCACGTTCAAAGACGCCGACACCCTTAGAAGGAATAGTATGCGCAATGATGACAGACGGCTGGCTATAGACAGCCTGTGCCCTTCCGATCGCGTCTTGAAGTGCACGCATGTTGTGGCCGTCTACCTCTTGCACATCAAAGTTGAACGCCGCAAACTTCTCATGAAGTGGTTCGAGTGGCATAACTCCCTCAGTGTAGCCATCGATCTGGATACCATTTCGGTCGACGATCACAATGAGGTTGTGAAGCTGCTCCTTTCCGGCATGCATGAGTGCTTCCCACACCTGACCTTCATCGAGTTCGCCATCACCGGTCACACAGTAGAAATACTTGTTCGAGTAGGGATTATCGATACGCTCCGCGAGTGCCATACCGATCGCTTGTGAGAGACCGGAGCCGAGCGGCCCAGACGAGGTCTCGATACCAGGAAGCATCTCTTTGTGTGGGTGACCTTGAAGACGAGAACCAAACTTGCGGAGTGTCAGAAGCTCTTCTTTAGGAAAATATCCTGCATGTGCCATCGTGGCATAGAGGACCGGACAGATATGTCCATTTGAAAGTATGAGTCGGTCACGCTCCGACCAGAATGGATCCTCTGGCTTGTGATTCAATACGTGAAAATAGAGAAGCGTGAAAATGTCAGCAGTGCCTAATGGTCCAGCGGTATGTCCACTTCCTGCCGCCACAAGCATCTCAATGACGCTCATGCGTATCTCATTCGCCTTCGCTTCAAGCGAAGCCACTTCTGTGTCAGAAAGGTATTTCATTTAAGGTGGGGACGAAACTACTTCGAGTCATATTTACATGCCGTATGAGCATTACCTGCCCCAAACGCTACAGCACTGATTATTCCTTCACTGCCTATATTACAGAGCGCCACATCGCCACCACCACCCTCCATCATCCATCTAATAGTGTATCGAGATGCATTGGTGCCACCTATTATTGAGTAATAACCCCCTTCGATTCCACCAAAAGTTTTTAAAGGTGGCTGAACTTTCATATAGGTTTGAAGTGCTGTCATCAACAAACCTGATCTCTCAGTTACGTTACCCCCGTTCCAACAAAGATCATCGTCGTAATCTCCTAAACATGTATTCCCCATGTTTGGATACTGCGAATTATTAAAGGCACGGTAAAGTTCTAGAGCCTTTTGGTACTCTTTTACTTGCTGAATCTGAGAGCTATTCTTACCTTTGCTACGAACATCTGAAAGT
This sequence comes from bacterium, assembly GCA_038145135.1. GTDB lineage: Bacteria > Patescibacteriota > Minisyncoccia > Phycocordibacterales > UBA918 > JAYQPD01. The sequence goes on from JAYQPD010000025.1 coordinate 3,350, forward strand.
GAAACCATTACGATAGTAGCTAGGATTCCAATGATTGCAATAACAACGAGGAGTTCCATGAGTGTAAAGCCGGATAGACGGTTAGCCTTTACGCTTTCTGTATTACACTTTTTTACAAAAATGAATGGCTTCAATCTCTCTAACCAGGTGAAGCCAGCTGAAGGTGTCTTCCTAAACATATCCTTCCATTATAGAGGCACTACCTCCAGTGACCACCCTATAAATGTTAACAACTAAACTACTACCTGGTCACAGAGCTGTCTGTAAGCAACCTTTGGATCAGGTGCGTGGAGTATGGCGGAGCCAGAAACGAGGCGGGTAGCACCGGCCTTAGTAAGCGAGACGGCAGTCGTGTGATTCACACTTCCATCCACTGCTATCTCCATATCTCGAAACACCTCCCGCACTGCGGCAATACGCTCAAGGACACGTTCGTCGAATGGTTGCCCCTGCACCCCGATCTTCGGGATACCCATACACTGTGCGTAGTCTGCGTATGGAAGTACTTCGAGGTACTGTTCTATCGGAGTGTGGTTTTGTGACGCGATGCCGAGAAGTATCTGGTGTTCGTCAGCGATACGTCGTACCTCACCGATATCGCTACACGATTCCATGTGGACGATCGCGCGCTTCGCTCCTGCAGCGATCCATCTCGGAAGTTCCTGAAGTGGGTTATGGATCATGAGGTCGAGTTCTATGTCGATGGTGCGCGCGAGCGAAGCAAGCGCGCATGGGTCACCTTTTTTCTCACCTTCACCGTAGGGCCATGATACATTCTCCACAAACACTCCATCGACCACATCGACTTGTATCTCAGAACAAAAACCACCGACCACACGTATCGTGTCGGTGAGATGCGTGAGACTCGTGGGAATGATCGCCGGGACTACCTTGATCGACATACTATGTTTACTAAGAATCAATTTTTTCAATGCGTCGTATGTGACGTGGATCTCGAGAAAATTCGTGCAGGAGCCATCTGGTCACTACTTCTTTAGCGTGTTCGGTTTCCAGGGCACGCGCACCAAGAGAGAGTACATTTGCGTTATTGTGCTCACGCGAGAGGGCAACGATATCGAGTTGGTCACCTAAGGTCGAAGGGCCGTAGTACACGACGGCACGAACACCCTTAATACGATTTGCCGCGATCGCCTCTCCTTGCCCAGAACCACCAAGAATAATACCCCGCACCTCATCTGAGTCGCTCCCTTTCGAGAGTTCTGCAACCCGCTTTGCAGCGGGTGTTATATAATCTGGATAATCATCCTCAGGGTCGAATGTAGCAGCGCCCATATCTTCCACCTCATGCCCGAGCGCGAGCACTAATTCCTTTAACACTTCCTTAAGCGCATACCCAGCGTGATCTGAACCAAAGATGATCTTCATACTGTGAAACTATAGTGATCTCCCTGCTGCCGCTACGTGTTCAAGCAACGTGTGTGTGTAGCTCGACTCGTTGTCATACCATGCGAGCACCTTCACCAAATTACCGCCGACGACGCGTGTGAACGCGAGGTCAGCCATCGAGGCGTACGGAAGCCCGATGATATCTGACGATACTAAGTCTTCTGTAGTCACTGCAAAGAGTTTCGCCCACTTTGGGTCTGCCGCCGCTTTCGTGAGTATCTCGTTCACCTCTTCTTTCGTAGTATCGCGCGATGCGAGGAAGGTTACGTCTACAATAGAACCAACTGGCACCGGGACACGGAGCGAAATGCCATCGAACTTTCCTTTGAGAACGGGGTACGCCTGCGTCACTGCAACAGCCGCTCCTGTGGAAGACGGGACGATATTTTCAGCTGCAGCCCTTCCCTCGCGAGGGTCCTTCTTTGACGGCGCGTCCTGAAGTGCTTGGGACGCAGTGTACGCATGGGTGGTCGAGAGAAGTGCTTTTTCGACACCGAGCGCTTCGTGAAGAATTGCGATCAGCGGACTTGTCGCGTTTGTTGTGCACGACGCGTTTGAAGTCACCTTCACCGACCCCATAGCATCCTCGTTCACACCCATGAGTATCGTGGTGCCCGCGTCTGGCGAGACGGTTGGATCATCTTTGACCGGCGCACTGATCACCACACGCTTCGCGCCACCCGCGATGTGCGCTTTTGCCTTTTCATACTGAGTAAAGATGCCGGTTGATTCGACGACCACATCTACTTCGTGCGCACCCCACGGTATCTTCGAAGGCTCACGCTCTTGAATGAACGCCACTTTCTTTCCGCCCGCCATAAATCCACCATCAGTCAGCTCAATATCGAAGTGCGCCTTGCGGTACGCGGTGTCGTACTTAAGGAGATAGGTCAGGTTCTCGAGTGACCCAAGATCATTCACCGCGACGACCTCCATGTCATCCCGCTCCATCGCGAGCCGAAAGAACGTCCTCCCGATGCGCCCAAACCCATTGATACCCACTTTGATACTCATGTGATGCGTTTATTATAGTGTGTTAGTACCCCAGTACTATACCGCACCGCACCAGTGTATAGGTACCCAGTGTATACACAGAGTATGTATACCAACAAAGTGGTAGTACCAATTGGGGTGACCTTTATGGTAGAGGGCACCAACAGTTTCAGATGAACGGACATGACCCGTCCTAATCCTCTAAGACAATACCCTGAGGGCATCGCGGATCTTATAACATGTTGTTGTCAAAGCTTGGTACTCCAACGCTATCGCGTCGGCCGGATCGCCATAGCCAGAGGAGTGCATAGAGGAACAGAAGAATGAACGTGCCGATGAGTACCACGCGTGCCATGAGCGTACTGGAAAAGAATTTCGTCACACTATTCACTGCTGGTGATGTGGTTGTGACATTAAGTACGAATGTTTCTGTGGTTGTATGTTGTGACGCGATATCGAGAAGCGAGATCGATGCATGGTAGCGACCAGCTGTGGTGAGTCCACTGATACGAGCAACGTAACGATCACGTGAGGCGTTAGCTCGGAGTAAAAATGAAAATGTCTTTGCTGGATTGTCAGGATCATGAAGTGTCACAACGATCGTTTTGAGTACACGCGGCACCACCGATGCCGGAAGCGAAAGTTCAAAGGGTAACCCAGCCTGGAGTGTGAATGTGTTACCACTCATATCGATCACACTACCATCCTGGATCAACTGTAATGCATCAAGGTAGTGGGGTGATGTAGCATCAGGAGTACCTCCCCCTTCAGTATCTGGAGGAAGGTCAAGCGACACTTCACCGTATGACTCCTGGTCGTATGCACGTACGTACGCCACCGCGCCAGAAGAATAATTACCATCGGTGTCGCGGGCAAAAATGGTATATCCGTACACATGTCCTGGCACAACGTCAGTATCAAGAAAGAGCTCCCGGGGACCCTCATACACGATCACTCCATCATACGGATCGAGTGGGATCGCTCCTTCGAGACGCATGACCCTCACTACATCAAAATCTGTATCAGTCGGGTTTAACCATGATAGCTGTACCCCGCGCAACAGTGCTTGTGCGGTGAAGAAGCTAGGGTTTGCCGGGGCGTCGGTGTTACTTGTCCTAGTGGTAGTGACCAAGATCGTTTTTGTCACTTGGTGTCCACTACCATCTTCTGCCACGATATTTACCCGGTAGGTTGTATGGGGCAACAATCCTGTAATGAGTGTCTCTTGGGTCTTGCGGTATGTTGAAAAAAGTAAGGTTCCACCATCACCATCCTGGGTCACGCCCCACGACACCGAGCCTCTAAATGCGCGCGCACTCTCAAGTGTCAGTCGGATACTGGTCTCGAGTGGCGTAGCCGTTACATGAAGTTGTCGAAGCGGTACCATTGAGCTCTGTATACCACCTTCACTCACCTGTTCCGGTGTTGTGGTCGACACAACAACAGGTACTGCTGGTGTTGTGGTAGCTGTCGACGTTGAAAAATCTGAATAGTTTCCAGTTTCGTCAAATGCACGCACTGTGTACGCATAAGTGGTCGAAGCACTGAGTCCGGTATCGTTGTATGAAATAGTTGGTGCGGTGATGGTCGCATGGAACATACCATCTCGCCACAACTCGTATCCCCCAAGTGTCAAATTATCCGTCGATGCATCCCAACTGATATCGATCTGAGTTGGTGCAACGGGATCAAGGAGCACATTGTCAGGTATCGAAGGAGGAGTTGTATCAAAACCGATCTGTTGTCGTACGATTGTTGAGGTATCAGCTGCAAGCACGAAAAAAGGGAGCGAGAGAAACAGGACACAGCTGTAAAAAAGAAAACGTGACATTGCTCGTGTTACGGTGTTGTGTGTCTAAACACACGTGGGTACTACTCATCTCACAGCCTATTGATGTTCAGGCAAATTCTCACCACACAGAGTGCGAGAACACTGGTATGTACCGGTCAGATTCCGCAACGATAGATACTTAGAGTGACAACGCGGTCACTGTTGTTGTTGCGTAGTACGTGCCAGCTGGTACCGGAGCGTTTGCACCAAGGCCTACACTAAAGCGAATGGTGGTCGCTGTACCTGTCGGATGATTAGGTGACGCACTTCGCGCGATCTCACGTGGCGTCGTCGAAAGCCCGTCCCAACACGCTGCTGTAGTATCACTTCCACTCACTCCACATACGCCACCACTGTCCTGATATCGAACAGGGATATCAGCGCCTTCAGGGGTAAATCCAAAGTATGCTTCTCCGGTAGATACAAGGAAGGCATAGTCAGGATCTGCTCCCGCCGGTGTGTAATTTGGGATGGTATCACCATCAGGCGACTGCATCGCAGGTGAAAGCGATGACTGTGCCGTGAGCTGGTAACCCGCTTGGCTGTCTGTGGTCACGGTAAGTGTCGCAACTCCGGTTGAGGTACCTCCTGTTGCGCCACCGAGTGCAGGGGTCAACGATACATCAGATGCCGGGGTGAGCGCTAAATAGTCCTCGAGTGTCTGCTGGTATCCAGCATTGAGCGTATACGATGTTGAAGAGGATAATCCTGTCCCCACTTCACCGACCGTATCTTCAAGCGTATAGCTCGCTGACGTAGATCTCCCTCCCCCAATGTTGATGCTGTCGCTCTCGATAGTGTACGACGAACTTTGCATGACCTGTGCATGCACAGCAACACCGACCATATTCGCGAAAACGATCGCGAGTATGAGTAATCTCGAAAAACGCATAGCTACTCTGTTGTAGGTGGAGTTCTTGGTGTATCAGTTGTCTTACGCTTGAACTCGAAACGAGTTGCGAAGAAGCGAATAATAAAGAAGAGTACGAAGAGAGTGCCAACACCTACGGCGACAGGCTTCCAGGGTATGACCCAGAACGTAACCGCCATCGTATCAGTGATGTCATCATATCCTCGTTTGATCTCTACTGTTGCGGTATATCTTCCTGCTAGATTCACACGATCCCACGCTACCTCGCGAAGGCGAAGTGAGTCGGGGAGTGTAAACCATGGTTCTACTGGGATGTTATCTACTTCAGTGCCAAGCATGTTCTTGATAGAGATACTGCCTGAAGGACTCAAGTGGATGTTTCCCTTGTTTCTGAATAACATTTGGAATGCTATTGGGCCCTTCATATAGAAGGTATCGTCAGCGCGGAATGATTCGAGCTTTCCATCGTACACCTCACCGCCGGGAACTCGTACGAAGAAGAGTACCCCGATGCGAGAGATGACAGCTGTCGAACCTTGTCGCGCATCCTGCTCACCATTTGGCTTTGAGGTTGTCGTGAACAAGACTGACCCATAGTACCCTCCTGGCTCTGCATCAGCCGGGATATGGATGGTGACTGGAATGATCGCCTTTTGTGCATGAGGCAGATCAAAATGCACCGAGGGTATTTCGAAGTAATCGCGAAGCGAGTATGGCCCACGATCATCACCGAGGAGTACCACGGTCTGTTCAGGGTCTGTTGACCCCTTCATGTCTTCGACCACAATGTCGAACGTGCGATCGTCGCCCATTCGATTTGCGAGCGTGACATCAACAGTTTTAGACTCCCCGGGATTGAGCGTGACTTCATACTTGCCTGGACCAACCACGAAATCTCCAAACACATCTTGTGACGGCAACGGAAGCGTCTGGTACGGCGCCGTCTGTGCGAACGCGGTAGGTACTACACACACACCCGCAAGCACGAAGAACGAAAGAACAAAACGTGCGATGCGAAGGTGAATGGATATCATGAATTTGTTGTTGCAGTGAGTGTGCTTGTTGCGTAGTAAGTATCCTCAGGAACAGCAGGTGATGGGTTTGCAGGAACGTGTACGCGGAAGTAGAGCGTTGACGAAGCACCTGATGATTCAGTAGATGCAGTCGTTACAATGGTCGATGTCGCAGTGGTGCTGAGGTTATACCAACAGGTGGTTTTCCCATTAGTGTCAGCTGAACCAGTGTTGCAATTCGACCCACCGTCATCAAGGAACTTCTGCGCAAGATCAGACGTTGTGGACGCACTGATAGTGTAGCCGAATTCCGCCTGTTGTCCAGCTGTCGTTGATGAGAATGTGTAGTCTGGTACGTTCGCTGTTGCTGGGGTGTAATCAGGGATATTTCCACCGAGTGCTGAACCCAACATAGCAGGGCTGTTTGATGCCGTAATGGTCATCGTGAAGCCAGTTGCATTGTTGGTGTATACACGGACGCCAGTGTAGCCTTCTGAGTCACCGCCGGTGAGACCTCCGATCGCTGCGAGAGTAATGTTTGATGGAGTTGCTACGAATGAGATCTCTGAAGTGATCTGCTGATTGACAATGAACGATGCAGTGTCAGAAGCAGCGACACCGGTCATAGGCTCAAGAAGCATATAACTTGCGTACCCTAGGAATGACACCAAGAGTGTTGCTACAAGCGCGTCATGAAGCGCACGAAGCACGATATTTTTTTGTTGATACATATGCTAATAGTGTACTAGTTTTTGTGAATTGATTAAATTGAGTTATTCGACCTTTACGGTGTCCTCACGAACACCAGAGATGACTCGACATGAGTCATCTCTGGTATGCATCAGGGAGCTGATGTCACCGGAACGAGGACAAAGCGATAGGAATCGCCGACCCCCTCTTTAAACTGAGGGGTCACTTCCCCGGTCATACCATCTTCGTTAAGTGCAACGTGCACATCGTCAGAGAATGAACTTTTAATAGCGTCTATCTGCTTTTGATCGACCGAGGTTGGTACTACCACTATGCCGTTTGGAGATTGGTCGGCGCTGACCGAATCACCCCCAACAACATCACTGCCACTCACCGCAGAGAGCAGAGATTCACTCTGCCACGGCTCGGTGGCAAGCATGTACACACCAAACGCAGTTACGCGCATCTCGCTCAATGTGCGGGCAACGATGTCGCTCCGCTCAGAGAGGATCGGTGACCAAAACATGAATGCAGTGATAAAACCAAAAGTGGTGAGTGAGAGCGCAACAGCATGAGAGCTCCAAGGTGAACGAATCGCTACTTTGGTCGGCTGTATAAACTGCGCTGGTTCTATGACGCTGAGCGGCGTCTTGAATGAAGCGGATGGCGCGTCTGAGATCTTAATATCGCTCCGTACATCCTTACCCTCAACCTCCCTTTCCTTAAGACGGACCGATCGAAGCTCCTCGCGACGTTGCTCCTTTGAACGTTCGGCGAACTGTGTGAATGAATCTAATGATTCTGGGTCGACGAACCATTGTGCGCCGATCCTAGTTGCTGTGATCTTACCCTGTCGCGCGAGTCGCGCGACATAGTCACTCGAGTATCCGACACGACGAGCAGCCTCTCGAGCGGAGAGGTACTCTACGTTATTGAACTGTACTGAAACGCTCATGGTAAATGTGCGTTATGACCATCATTGTATAGTGAAAAAAAACTAAAATTTACGAATACACCAAAAAGTGTGGACAGCTAAATTAGCGACAAGAGTTCGGTGATCAGTGTGATTGTTCCAGTCCAGCGGGCGTTAACTGGCAAGGTTACCCAAGTCAAGAAATCTGCTGATATTAAAAGTGCGAACTATAGGTTATTAGTTCGCATGAGGCAGTAAAGCCCGCCGCGCACTCATTCTGGGCGACGATTCATGCCCTAGAGCAGAGCTGACGAGACATTCTCGTCGTCCGCTAGTAAATTGATGCACAGTAGCTACTATTCGATTTTTTCAAATCATTGTCAGATGTCGGATTTATATAATTTCTACGTTGCTATTTAGCTATATCTCGGATGGACGAAATAATATTTGCTGCGCCGTCTTTTAGGAGATTCAGTGACTTCAAATGGTACTCAATGCTTGATCGGTATGTAGAGCCAGTGCTTTGTCCACCTGCTGCATCGGTATACACAGCATCTTCAAGAAAGAGATTTGCTCCGCTAAATACTAACAGCAGCACAGTTACGGTCATTGCTGTGGTAGAGAGTATTGTCGAGACCACGCCTCTCCTAGAAGTAATTGGTGTGTCCACTTTTGTACCCGTTGTTTCAGTATTGTGCCTAGTGCGAGCCGTTTCGTGAAGACCCTCTCCCTCTGAGTCATGCATCTGATTCAGTACATGTGCATGATTCAAACGTTCGGTGAACGAGCTGGAGTGGGGCCGTGGAACACGACTGGGTAGAGGCTTTGCTGTGTCCTCTGGTGATGCCGTAGTTATCGCTATCGATGTGTCTGCAGCGTCATCTTCTTCAACCACCTTGGTTGTCACTACCTCACTAACAGGGCTCTTATTTGGTGTATTGACGTGTAGTTTCACTTTATGTGTCACTCGATGTTCGTGGTCAGGTGAAATATGCAAGGCTTCTTTCGACTCGTTCGCTTCGGTAACAACATCCTCCTCTTCTAGGGGAGATACCACTATGGTGCCATTCCACTTCACTTCAGGTTCTTCTGTTCGGGTTGGTTTGAGCTTGGTATTCTCCTGCTCACTCTGTACAGAAAGCTCCTTTTCGTGATCTGTGACAACAGAAACCTCAGTGTCATGCGACTCAATGGTCACATGTCGCGATTTGAGCGACGGTATGATCTCAGAATCGTCAGTGTGGTAGGTGACCTCATGTTCAAGTAAATGGTGCGCAAAAGCTGGTGAAGGACTTGTGCGTGGAGTAGGAGTGCTTTTAGTTGCGATCTCTTGCTTCACAGACTCGCGAACCTTTGCAACAGTATGACGCCCACGGGTCCTACGATGTGAATGTATCTCGCGTTCATTGACATACCATGTTCTACCGACAAGCTGTGCATCGATCTTCTTCTTTCGACACAACTGGCCAATATAATCCATGGTATAGCCCGTTTCTCGGGCAGCCGAACTAGCCTTAATATACGTCTTGCCATTGAGTTCAAGAGTCTCCATACCCTGTTGTCATCAGTATACATCCACTCAGCCACATAACCAGCGCATCCTGTGACTATCGAAGAAATGGATCTACAAATGTCTGTCGAATTAGGAATAAGAAACTGTGAGAGATAGAAATGGGCATACGAAAGAGTGTGGGTGTCATACAAAAATGCACAGAGAGTAAAACACCCGGGTAGGGGGTGGTGAGCGTGAGTGTGATGTGTGATTGCACACCACCAATATGTGGCACAATAGAACGGACAGTACGGAGTGTAGAGCCCGTAAAAGCGTGGGTCAGTGAAGTACAACGAGGAAGTCGATAGAACGAAAAAGCTAGTAAATACTAGCCAATTCGCTTGATGAAAAGCTCCCGAAGTGAAGTAGGATCTGATGCTCCACGCGTTGCCTTCATACCTTGCCCGACCAGGAACTGCACTGCAGCCACTTTGCCAGCTTTGTAGTCTGCTACAACAGTAGGGTTTTCAGTGATAATGGCATCTACAATGGCTGTAAGCGCGTTTTCGTCAGTGGTGACACCTAAGCCACGCTCCTCAACTGCTTTAAGC
>JAYQPD010000026.1:0-13149 GCA_038145135.1 bacterium
CGTATTGCCGATACCTCAGACGCATACGCACCATATAAAGTGGCACTTACCGACACAGTACGACAAACACTCAAGAACGGCCTCTCACTCCTTGGCATTGACACCCCCGAGGAGATGTAGGTCTTGCATGAAAAAACCAGTTGGGTTAGTTTGAATAAGGCATCGCCAGAAGATGCTCTTTCAAACCAGGAGGAAGAATGATACCTCACGTGTATCCCTTAGAGGGTAAGCGTCGACATGATCGACAAACCCGAAAGGTCATCGTCGCAGTCAAGGGACGAGTGCTTGCTATCAAAACCGTTCGGTTTTGTCACCAGGCGCGCCAGCATCTCGCCAGATTCATTACCGATCTCTTGGAGAGGATCTTTGGCAGGATGCCAGCTCCCGATGTTGTCGTTTCGGTGACTGGTGCAAAGCCACAGAATATCCCATACATTCCCTGGCAACGCGACGATACACGGAGATTGATAAACTCCGCCCTCGCCGGGTAATGTTGCTTCTGAGTCCGCACTCGTGCGGGCTTTTTTCTTGTCCACAGGTTGCATAAGGTGATGTAATGCTGTACATTCGTGCGCGGAACGGTAGCTTTAAGAGAAGGAATACACACATTGTTACGAAGCAAAGAGGTCCGAGTGCTCGTGCATGGAGTCGAATTAAGTTTCGCGGTGAACGAACGTTCGTCGGAGCAGACTTTATTTGGTTTAGCAGAAGAACAAGCACGAATTCTTCTCTCCGAGAAGAACAGGTCCCGTATCATGCCCGCCATGCGAAGAAAGCGTGGTGGCGTAGTCGTGTCCACGCGTCCGTGCCGCTTTGATGTGGTTGATGACCACAAGGCATTGGCTCACAATATCGGTGACGCGGCACTGAAGGCGATCGGTGTTCCGCTGCTCGGCACCAAACATCGGCCATTTGGGATGCCTCAGTATATGGATGTCTAGACAGGAGCGTGTCCGGGATATAGTCCCGGGCACTTTTTTTTACCTCAAAATAAAGGTAGGATTGGAACGTTATGGCAGGTTCCAAACCAGAACAAGAAAAAGGTAAATTCGCTCTCCTCGAGGAAGAGGTGCTTTCTCGCTGGACAACAGAACAGACCTTCGAAGCGTCCGTTAAGAAAGATGCTCCATCGGGAGATTTCGTCTTCTACGATGGGCCGCCATTTGCGACCGGACTTCCACACTACGGCCACCTCCTTCAGTCGACGATCAAAGACGCGATCCCGCGCTATAAAACGATGCGCGGCTTTCGTGTGCGGCGCAGATGGGGATGGGACTGTCACGGGCTTCCGCTTGAGAATCAGATCGAGGAGAAGCTTGGCATCAAGACCAAGCGCGAGATCGAGGCACTTGGAGTCGATCAGTTCAACTACGCGGCGCGAAATGCAGTACTTGAGTATGCTGATATCTGGAAAGAAGTGATCCCACGCCTCGGACGATGGGTCGACATGGAAGACGACTATAAGACCATGGATGCTACCTACACCGAGAGTGTCTGGTGGTCTTGGAAGCGACTCTACGAAAAAGGTCTTGCCTACGAAGGATTCAAGTCTATGCACCTCTGTCCACGCTGCGGGACAACCCTCTCGAACTTCGAGGTGAATCAAGGGTATAAAGATATCAAGGATATCGCGGTCACGGTGAAGCTCGAACTCACTGAGGAGCCGGGCACATACCTTCTTGTGTGGACGACAACGCCTTGGACACTCCCAGGCAACATGGCAGCAGCGGTGCATCGCGAGTACGATTATGTGAAAGCAGAGGTGAAGAACGATGCGGGACTTACTGAGCGGGTCATTCTTGCGAAAGCAAAACTCGAGACCTTGGGTCGAGAGTATACCGTGGTTGAAGAAATGAAAGGTGAAGCACTCCTTGGTCGCGCATATCGTCCACCGTTCAACTATTTCACAACGCGCGATATCAAAGACAAAGAGGGTGCATGGAAGGTCTATCATGCTGAGTACGTCACGTTAGAAGACGGTACCGGTCTTGTGCATCTTGCTCCAGCATATGGTGACGAAGATATGAAACTCGCACAAGCGGAAGGGATACCGGTGGTCCATCACGTGGATCACGATGGGCGCTTCATGGCGTTCGTGAACGATTTCGCGGGTATGCTCGTGAAGCCGAAGGATGATGAAAGTACCGGAGTGACGCACCTTGAGGCAGATATTGCGATCGTGCGCCATCTCGCGGCAGCAAATCTTTTGTTCAAAAAAGAGAACATTACCCACAGCTATCCGCATTGTTGGCGTTGCGATACGCCACTTCTCAACTATGCGACCAACTCGTGGTTCGTAAATGTGCCCAAGATCCGTGATGAGGTGGTGGCAGCGAATAACGGGGTGCGTTGGGTCCCTGAACATATAGGTACCTCTCGCTTTGGTAAGTGGCTTGAGAATGCGCGTGATTGGGCGGTGTCACGCCAGCGCTATTGGGGAGCACCGATCCCCGTGTGGAAGAACGGAGATACTGGAGAAGTACATGTGTTTGGTTCACTAGAGGAGATCACCTCTCGCACCAAACGTTCTGGAAACACCTACCTTCTTATGCGACATGGTGAGGCAGAATCGAATGCGAACGGCGTGTCTTCGACGAAGCGTCACGACAAAAATCCGCTTACCGAAAACGGAAGGGCTCAGATTATTTCTGCTGTTGACCATCTTAAGGCTCACGGTATCGATATTATCGTGGCATCGCCATACGAGCGTACGCGCCAAACCGCTGAGCTGGTCGCTGATCTCATTGGGTACGATAAGAATACGATCGAGTATGACGACCGCCTCGGCGAAGTGCAGTTTGGGATCCTCGATGGAGCAACCATGGAGGAGTACCATGCTTTTCTCGGTAATGACAGTAATTGGGGGTCAAAGTCACCAGATGGTGGTGAGTCATGGAATGAGGTAAAGCGTCGTGCTGGAAGTGCACTCTACGAACTCGAGCGCACCGAAGAAGGGAAGAAGATCCTCATCATTGCGCACAACAGTCCACTTCGTATGATGACTGCTGCGGCACACGGTGAGCCGCTCGATGAGACCTTTGATCATGACGATGAGGGAAAGCGATTTGGAAACGCTGAAATACGTGTGCTTGGCTTCGTTCCGCTTCCTCACAACGAAGCCTACGAACTCGATTACCATCGTCCATTTATCGATGAGTATCCGGTATTTGATGATGGGGGTAATCGTCTTACGCGCATACCGGATGTGTTTGACTGCTGGTACGAATCAGGATCGATGCCGTACGCCCAGGACCACTATCCATTTGAGAACAAGGAACTCTTTGATCCGGAGCGAAACATCGGGTACCCAGCCAACTTCATTGCTGAGAGCGTTGATCAGACGCGCGGATGGTTCTATTCGCTCATGGTGCTCGGTGTCGCGCTCTTCGGCGTGTCGCCCTACAAGCACGTGATCACGAACGGACTCATGCTTGCCGAGGATGGCAAGAAGATGTCGAAGAAACTCAAGAACTACCCAGACCCCAAAGATATGATAGACCGGTATGGTGCTGACACGCTCCGTTTCTATATGCTCCAGTCACCGATCATTAGGGGAGAGGACCTCAACTTTACTGAGAAGCATGTAGCTGAACTCTCACGCAAGAATCTCGGTCGGTTGGATAACGTGCTCTCATTCTATGAGCTTTTTAAAGGCACTGTGGCCCATGAAGCGACACACTCATCGCCACACGTGCTCGATCGGTGGGTCGTATCACGACTCAATGAACTCACGAGGAACGTGACTCTTGGATACGAAGGATACGAGCTTGATCGTGCGACGAAACCGATCACTGACTTCATCGACGAACTCTCAACATGGTATGTGCGAAGGTCTCGCGATCGGGTAAAAGGTGTTGATAAAGAGGACCAGGCCTTTGCGCTCGGAACGTTGCGCGCTGTACTCCGTACCCTCGCGCTACTGATCGCGCCGTCGATGCCGTTTTATGCGGAACACCTTTTTGCACAGGTGCGCGAAGACGTGGATCCAGCAAGTGTGCATTTGGCATCGTGGCCCGAAGGGGGTACTGTCGATGAATCACTTCTTGCGTCGATGCGTGTGGTTCGTGACATTGTGACGCTTGCGCTTGAGGAGCGTACCAAAGCAGATGTGAAGGTGCGCCAACCACTCGCGAGGCTTGAATACCCCATCGGTACCGGTGAGGCACCACTCTCTTCCGAACTCGTACTCCTGGTTGCGGACGAAGTTAACGTTCAGGATGTCGCTCATTACACAATCGCGGTTCCACCTAACACTACAGCGCTCCAACAGGGAAGTGTACGACTCGATACCGCTCTCACGCCAGAGCTTAAACGGGAAGGTCACCTTCGTGAACTGATCCGCAAGATACAGGATATGCGCAAGGCAGCAGGTCTTGAACCACAGGACCGTATCGCGCTCTCGATCGCCACCGATCAGAGTGGGGCAGCGGTAATAGGATCGGGTAAGGAAGAGCTCATGCGTGTGGTTGGTGCGACTTCCCTCGAGATACCTGCAGAAGTAGATGGTGGCGAACAGATTGAGCTGGGAGAGGTAACCCTCACGATAACCTTCAAAAAGGCTGAGTAACGGCATGGTGAACATGAGTTCTTGCCGTTCTGTTAGCAGAGTGGCGACTCTTTTTGTATGATGGTCATGTGGCCCATCAAAAATACACAACACGGGCGTGGGTGCTCTCGGTAAGGGATCGCATTGGTGCAGATAAGATGGTGCGGCTTTTTACCGAGGGTGCGGGCATGATCGAGGCGCGCGCCATGGGGGTGCGCGAGGAACGTTCAAAGATGCGCTATGCGCTTCAGCCGTTTACGTTCATTCGTGTGTCCCTGGTTCGCGGCAAGCGTGAGTGGCGTGTCGCTGGCGCCGAGGCACTCAAGAACCCATATCTGAGTGCCAATGATAGGGCATGCCGGGGTGCGATCGTTCGTACTGCCCGTTCCTTGGAGCGCTTGATCCACGGTGAGGAGGAGAATGCTACGCTCTTTCACTTGGTGACGGATAGTGTAACCGAACTGGCGTCAAAAGGAACGGAAGTAGCCGAGCGTACCGCACTCTTTAGACTACTCACACAACTTGGGTATGTTGCCCCAAACCCTGCACTTACGTTGGTCGTACAGGCACGCACGCTCTCTGATGCACTCGAACACCTAGAGCCCAGCATGCACGATCTTATGGCGGAGCATATTGCTGAGGCACTTACAGTAAGCCACCTCTGACCGAGCGATGAAGCGGGGGTGGATGGTATACTGCTCCGTATGGCAGACGAACACGACAGTAAACTTGACGATCTACGCGAGCGGCTCTATGAACGTCCGCCAACCGACCCGGACAGAGGTAGAAGTGAACTTTCACACCACGAGGAGGTCCGTACTCCCTCAGCATGGCAGCAGGAACGAACTATCACGCCGCCACAGTCGGCTGTCATTCGAGAAGCGGCACCACTTGCGCGAGATTTTCCTATGCCAATGAAACGGAGACATAAATTCAGGTTGGTAACGCTCGTAGGTGGGGCGCTGTTCTTCATCATTGCAGCGATCCTCGCATCAACCTATCTTTTCTTCGGAAAGAATAATATCTCAGGGAGCAACATAACGCTCGAGGCGCGGGGCCCGTTTGCGACCGGCGGTGGAGAAGTGTTCGATTTCACCGTGTCGGTCACGAACCAGAACAATGTACCGATAGATAACGCTGCGCTCATACTCGAATATCCAAATGGCACCAAGACAGCGACCGAACCACAGAAAGATCTGCCGCGTGAACGTAGGACCATAGATCGCATTGGTGCAGGTGAGGTGCTCAACATCCCACTATCGGCAGTCATCTATGGTGAAGAAGGTGAGGAACGAGAGATCAGGGTGACCATTGAGTACCGTGTCGAAGGCTCGAATGCGACGTTCTATCGTGATGCCGAGCCACTCCACTTCAAGATCACCTCGTCGCCGGTTGCGATCAACGTCGATGCGCTTCACAAGATCACTTCAGGTCAAGAAATGGAGTTCACTATTTCAGTGGTCTCAAATTCTCCGACCGAACTTCGGGATCTGGTGGTGCAGGCAGACTATCCATTCGGTTTTGATTTTTCAGAAGCAGACCCCCAGCCTGCCTCAGGTGAGAATGTGTGGCGCATTGCATCGCTCGGGCCAGAGCAAAAGAAGACGATCAAGGTCAAAGGTATTGTGACGGGAAAGAATGAGGAGAAACGCATCTTCGCGTTCAAAGCTGGTGCGGCGAATGAGCACGATCCGTACAAGCTTGCATCTGTGCTTGCGACCGAGAATCACGAGTTGACCATGGAGCAGGCGTTCGTCGACCTTGGCATGTCGATCAATGGTAAGTCATCTGATACGGTCGTGATCTCATCGCGTGACCCAGCGCTCTTCGACATCACCTTTAGAAACACACTTGGCGACACCATTTATGACGCGAAGATCGAGGTAACACTTGATGGTAATGCTCTTAATGAACACTCAGTTGCGGTCAATAATGGGTTCTACGACTCGAGCAAGAATACGATCACCTGGGATGCGATCAGTGTCAGTAACCTCCGCGAGATCGCACCAGGTCAGTCGAGCAACGTGACGTTCTCACTCACACCGTTCGTCTCTGAGGATCTCTCTCGAACGCCGCAGATCGTGGCATCGGTGAGTGTACGTGGAAAGCGCGTAGCAGAGGCTGGGGTGCCAGAGAAGCTTACCGATACCGTTTCGCGCACGCTCAAGATCGAATCGAATCTCGCGGTTGCGGCAGACGTCTTCTACACGATCGGTCCGTTCATCAATCAAGGACCGATCCCACCAGTCGCAGAGTCGCCAACGACCTATACTGCAGTGATGCTTGTCAAAAATGGCACAAACGCGGTTACCGATGCGGTCGTTGAAGCCTCGCTCCCGCCGTATGTCAGTTGGTCAAAGCAAACCAGTACCGATGTGGGGAAGATCACCTACAATGAGTCGACTCGTACCGTATCGTGGAATATTGGAGATGTAGAGGCCGGGGCGGTTGTGACCGCGTTCTATCAAGTGACGCTCTTGCCGAGCCTGACGCAGGTTGGTACGATTCCAGCGCTCGTCACTGGGCAGCGACTCCGTGCCAACGACCGATTTACAGGCAGCGTGGTACGTGCGACCACACCGGACCTGTCGACCCAAATGAATGGAGAGGAAGATCCTACGGTACGCGATGGACGAGTACAAAATCCCTAATAGTTAAACCAAGATACCCTATGGCTGACCACGAACGAATGGAGAAGATCGTAGCGCTGTGTAAGCGTCGTGGCTTTGTGTTTCAGGGATCAGAGATCTACGGCGGTCTGCGTGGCACCTGGGATCTTGGACCGCTTGGCGTACTCCTCAACAACAACATAAAACGTGAATGGTGGAAGATGTTTGTGCTTGATCGCGAGGATATGTACGGCATTGATGCGGCCATTCTGATGAATGAAAAGGTCTGGGAAGCATCCGGGCACACGGGCGCCGGCTTCGCAGATCCTGTTGTTGAATGTACAAAATGTAATCACCGGTTCCGTGCGGACCACCTCAAGGATCCCCATGTATGTCCGGACTGTGGCGGTGCACTCGGAGAACAAAAAGATTTCAATCTCATGTTCGAAACGAAGGTTGGTGCAGAAGGTGAAACGAAGTCATATCTTCGCCCCGAGACCGCGCAGGGCATCTTCGTCAATTTCAAGAATGTTGTCGATTCAATGAGTCCAAAGATACCATTTGGCATTGCACAGATCGGTAAGGCGTTCCGCAATGAGATCGCTCCACGTGAATTCCTCTTCCGTGTCCGAGAGTTTGAGCAAATGGAGATAGAGTACTTTGTCAGGGAATCGGAGTGGGAAGAGTATTTTGAAAAACTGCTCGGTACTATTAGGGATTGGCACCGACACCTCGGTCTGTCTTCTGAGAATCTTCGTGAATTTGAGGTACCGATGAATGACCTTGCACACTACTCAAAACGAACCATCGATATTGAATACAACTATCCGGGTAAGGGGTTTGATGAGTTGGCCGGCTTTGCCTATCGCACCGACCATGACCTCAAGAGTCACCAAGAGGCAAGCGGGGTACCACTAGAATACATTGAGCCAGATGGTACGCGATTCATTCCGCATGTGCTCGAACCGTCTTTCGGTGTTGGACGCGCGTTCACCGCTGTGCTGTGTGAGGCGTATAGGGAGGACGAAATGAATGGAGAAGTGCGTACGTACCTTAAGCTCCCGGTACATCTCGCGCCATACCGTGCTGCTGTGTCACCGCTCCTCAAAAATAAACCTGAACTTGTGGAGAAGGCACGAGAGGTCTTCACGATGCTCAAAAAAGAATTTGGCAACATTGCGTGGGATGACAATGGCAACATTGGTAAGCGCTATCGTCGTCAGGACGAGATCGGTACTCCGTATTGCATCGTGGTCGACTTCGATACCCTTGGAGAGACACCTGAACATACGGATACCGTGACGGTACGAAACCGCGATACCGGTGCTCAAGAGCGGATATCAATTAGCATCTTGTCAGAGTATCTCTCAAGATAGGGCCTGTTTTCTTTCCTATTCAAAAGAGTATAGTGTAGACAGATCGCACATAACCAGGGGAGCGCATCATGGACGGTCTCTATACTTGTGCAGAGATCTGCATACAGAACGACACCTATTCTATGGAAGTGGTCATACCAGATCAAACCTTGGTCGTTATAGCTCCACTTCCCAGTCCGCCGTTCTACTGTAAGGATCTGATCGAGAGTATCCCGCTTATGCTGAAGCGCCGCCGTGCCATAGCTCGACTGTGCAGTTTCTTGATTCCCCCAGGATTGGTGACCATCGACCATTCCATACTTGGCGAGACGGTAGCGGTTGCTGGCATCAGACGTAATTTTTTCACTCAAGTATGTGTGGTTGGGGAGATGACCACACCAGATACACGACGTTTACTCGGTATGTGCCGAGAGGCCGATCTGAGACTCATCGACTGGACCCCCGAGTACAGCCTCATGAGACGGTACCTCACCATGTTGTATGGTCGTGCTCGATGTGGGTGCACCGCATAAGACCGAGCTCTGGCTCGGTTTTTTCTATTTTGCATACTTTGCGCTATAGTGAACGTCTATGACGAATCGTTATCTCACCACCACGCTTCCCTATGTGAATGCCGACCCGCATATCGGCTTTGGGCTTGAGATCGTGCAGGCCGATGCTCTGGTGCGGTACTGGAAGCGTATGGGTGATGAGGTGTTTTTCAATACCGGGACTGACGAGCATGGCCAGAAGATCTACCAGAAGGCCGTTGAAGCAGGGAAGGATCCTCAAGAATATGTCGACCACTATGCGGGAACATTTCGCGAACTTGGGACGCTGCTTGGACTTTCGAGCGACCTCCATTTCATTCGCACAACAGACGAGAAACATATTCGAGCAGCCGAGGAGCTCTGGCGTCGGTGTGCGGCAAAAGGCGATATCTATAAGAAGTCATACAAAGGCCTCTACTGCGTCGGCTGCGAACTCTTTCTTAAAGAGAGTGATCTGATCGACGGTAAGTGTGTACACCACCCCAACCTTGTGCCCCAAGAGATCGAGGAGGAGAACTACTTCTTTGCGCTTTCAAAGTATCAGGAACGGCTTGAGGACTACCTCAGTCAGGAGGGGGTGATAGTACCAGAGTGGCGCCGGAGCGAGGCGCTCAACTTTGTTCGATCGGGCCTTGAAGATTTTTCGATCTCGCGAGAGACGAAACGCATGAGTTGGGGTATTCCGGTTCCTGGTGATGAGACACAGGTGATGTACGTTTGGTTCGACGCGCTCACGAATTACATCTCGACGCTCAATTGGCCGGATGGTGAGGAGTTCAAAAAATTTTGGCAAGACGGAGAGACGCTCCAAATGGCAGGGAAGGACCAGGTGCGCTTTCAGTCGATCATGTGGCAGGCGATGCTTATGTCAGCTGATGTAGAGACGACCGATAGGGTCATGTATCACGGCTTTATTACGTCCGGCGGACAAAAGATGTCGAAGTCATTGGGGAATGTGATCGCACCTAAGGATCTGGTTGACCGCTATGGCACCGAGGCGACCCGCTATCTCTTATTGCGCCACGTGCACCCGTTTGAGGACACCGATGTGACGTTTGAGCGTCTCGATGAGTGGTACAACGCGCATCTAGCGAATGGGCTAGGCAACCTTGCGTCACGCATTATGAAACTCGCTGAGACACATCTCACCACACTACCGACGCTTGAGAGTGCGAGTCTTAGAGAGGAATGGACGCGCGCGTTCGACCACTTCCAGTTCACTGAGGCGGCAGATCATATTTGGAAGCGGATAACCTTGCTCGATGAGCGCATCCAGACAGAGCAACCCTTTAAGGTGGTCAAAGAAGATGTAGAGAAAGGTAAGGAAATGATCAGTGTTCTGGTACAAGAGCTGTATACAATAGGCGAGCTATTCTACCCATTCATGCCCGAGACTTCAGCGGCTATAGAAGAGGCTGTCCGGGCGAATAAGAAGCCCGAGAACCTCTTTGCTCGCATAGTGCCCAAAACGGTATAATGGTGCCGACTCCGTGGGCGTTACACCGTTACTCTAAATGTGACTCCCCGGGTGGAATATTATGATCCGTGACACCTACAAGGCGTACATGACCGATGACGAAAAGATGACGGCGTTTGTTAAGGAGATATTTGAAAAAGGTCATGTAGCACTCGAACACTTCTTTGACGATGAGACAGAGCGAAGACTTCACGCATTCATAGCAGACCGCTCATTCACAGGAAAAAAGAACGAGGAGCTTACCGGCACCATCGCTGGCGAGATACGCGAGTCGGATGAGATCTTTGAATTCTGTGAGGCGCTTGTAAAGAAGCGACATGAGATAGAGGGGAAGGTACATACCCCGCTCCGCCGTGACAAGCAGACGGTCGGGTTCCCCTATAAAGATGCGCGAAACGGCGCACATACCTACGAGACCGAGTACCATTACGATGGTGCATACTTCAATGGTGTGCTTCCGCTCGTACTTCCAGAGAACCCAGAGAAGAATGGGGGAAATCTTGAAGTATTCCCTAACCTTCGTACCAAATACCCTGCGATCATATGTAAGCCGCTTTCTGAGGTACTGCGCCGTATTCCATTTGCACGTTCTCTTTATGGTGTACTCGTCGTGCCGTATAAGGTAGACACGATGCATTGCTTCTTTGGCGACATTACGCTCCATGGTGTACCACCGATCACCGCAGGCGAGCGCCTCGTGATGACGCTCAACAGCCACTGGTAATGAGATATATAGACACCCATACTCATGTAAATCTCTCTGCATTTGATGACGACAGGGAGGAGGTGATCCTGCGTTCTTTGGAGGCGGGTGTGTCGATGGTGAACGTAGGCACCAAACAAACGACCTCGGAGCGTGCAGTAGATATCGCGCGTGCGCACGATAATTGCTACGCAACCGTAGGACTCCACCCGATCCAGTCGGTCCCTGGCCATCACGACGAGAAAGAGGTGGGAGAGGGCGCAACACCCTTCACCTCAAAAGGTGAGGTGTTCGATGTGGCGACATTTCGTGCACTCGCGTCTGACCCCAAGGTGATCGCGATCGGCGAGTGCGGACTCGATTACTATCACACAACACCTGAGAGTGAAGCCCTGCAGCGTGAGGCATTTATTGCGCAAATACATCTTGCAAACGAGCTTCAGAAACCCCTTATGCTTCATATACGGAACGGCACGGACGGGCGAAATGCATACAAAGATGTTGCCGACATCATCAAACGTGAAGCAACAGTACGAGGGAATGCACATTTCTTTGCAGGGAGTGTGGACGATGCACGACGCTTTCTCGATATGGGCTATAGCGTATCCTTTACCGGCGTCGTGACTTTTACCCGTGACTACGATGAGGTGGTGCGGTTTGTACCAGAGGATATGATCCACGCTGAGACTGACGCTCCCTATGTCGCGCCCAAGCCCTACCGCGGGAAGCGTAACGAACCTGCGTATGTCATTGAGGTGATAAAAAAGCTTGCTGAGATTCGCAACACCGATGAGCGTGAATTCGAGAAACAGCTACTGAAGAATTGGAGTACGCTCTATAGTGTTACGCGCTAATCAAACAAATTGACGAGGTATTTGTCGATCTCGCGTTGATCGAGGTCGTAGAAGTTCTCATCTTTTTTGTGGAGGTACGTTGCGAGCTCTACACCGACATACCGCCAGTGCCACGGCTCGTAGATGTAGTACGAATTATCTTTAGGGTAGGAGAGGATAAAGCCGTATTTGTACGCATTCTTCTGGAGCCAATCGTATGCTTTAGTAGTATCAAAGCTGGACAATTGGTCGCTGACCTCAGGTGAGGTAAGGTCAACGGTCGTGCCGAGTTGGTGCTCTGAGTAGCCTTGGTCAGCAGAGAAGGTGTTGGCCCCACTTCCGTAGGTCACCGAATAAGTACCCTTGAGGTCCCTTTGAGTATCAAACGAGCGGTATGCGGAGCGAACATTGATCTCGATGTCATCGTCCTCTGCTTTGTCGACCATGGCTTTGAATTTCTTATAGACGCGACTCTCGAGGTACATGTCGGTCTCGAGCGCTGTATATTTTGAGGCGATCTGGGTCAACTTCTCTGGGGTGTAGTGCTCATTCAGGAAATACACCTTCGAATACTTCATAAGAAGTTCAGGATCAGTCTCAGCAAGCTTCTCCAAAGTGCCCACGGTACCGGTGATCTTCTTGATCTGCAGAGCCAGGTCGTCGACCTCATCCGCCTTGTCCTCATACTTTTTCTGGAAGGTTGCGCGCGCTTCTTCAGTTATGGAGAGGAGTTCTGTCGTCGATGCGAGCGAAGCCTCAAGTGAGGCGATGTGTTGGTCTCGTAGAGCGATCTCCTCAGTCGAGGTGTTTTGGGTCGAGGTGAGGTTCTGCTCGAGCGATTGAATGCGAAGGTGGCTATGTACTGCCACATAACCGAGCACACACACGATGATACCGAGTGTTCCATAAACGATATATCCGAGGCGACCTGGCTGCATGAGGTTCATATTGTACCACGCGTATGAGAACTAATTCCAAATAGAAGCGCTGATCTACATGAATTGCAGGAGAGGGTATTGTGTGGTATTGTCCTTGCCATGGCAGAAACAAACATGCCAGCGACCGAGGCGGTCGG
>JAYQPD010000027.1:0-12380 GCA_038145135.1 bacterium
GTCTACGCAGGAGCGTCTGGTGCAACACTCGTAGGCACTGCCGATGATTTTGTGATTGAGAGCAGTGGAGCAAATACGGGCATGTCTATCTTGGGTCCTAGTACCGGTACCCAGCAGATCTATTTAGGTACCAACTCAGATTCAAGCAGTGCTCGTATAAAATGGGACCATCCGAACCTTCTGATGAGTGTCGGAACCACCGTCACTGGAGGTGCACAACTCGCACTCCAATCTGGGAATGGTACTGAAGCAGTCCGTATCGATGCAAACGGCCTCGTCGGCATCGGCACCACGTTACCAAATGCTCCACTCGATGTCCTATCAACCGCTGGAACACAATTACGACTCACCTATGACACAGATAACTATGCTGCGTTTGTTGTGGATTCAAGCGGTCTCCTCACCATTGGTGCACACGATGACGGACCTCCATTCTCACCATCTCTGCTCTACATGAAGCCAGGCGGAGGTGTAGGTATTGGTGTTTCCCCAACTTCGAAACTTGACGTGAATGGTGGCGCGGTGATCGGTACGACGTATGCCGGTACGTACACCGCTCCCACAAACGGCCTACTTGTAGAAGGGAAAGTAGGCATCGGCACCACCACTCCATACTGGACCGCACAAGTCGCTTCCGCGACCACCCCATACCTCGCCCTCACGAACATGGCCGGCTCGTCAGGCTACAAACACTGGCTCCTCTCGAACAGCGGTGATGGTAACTTCCGTTTAGGTTTGGCCACTGACGCGCTCACCAGTACCTCAACAAAATTATTACTTGATGGTGCGAATGGAAACTTCTGGTTCGGTACTCAGTCTGGAACTTCCACTGGTTCAGGGAACTTTGCATTCGGTAATAATGCACTCCACGGCAACACTAGTGGTACAGGCAACTTTGCCATTGGCGCTTCTGCACTCAAATTAAACTCAACAGGTTCGAGCAACATTGGCATTGGTCCATCTGCTCTTACCAGCAACACAACTGGTACAGACAACACTGCAATCGGCACATACGCGCTCTACTACAACACGACGGGTAAATACAACAACTCGATTGGTTATTTTGGACTCTATAAAAATACAACCGGCTCAGAAAATAGTGTCCTTGGGAGTAACGCACTCGTAGAGAATACTACTGGCTCCAACAACATCGGCATCGGCCAGTATAGCGGTGCGAATATTACCACCGGTTGGGGCAACATCGCACTCGGTGAACGCTCATACTTCCCAAGTGCAACAGGGAACAGGCAATTGAACATCGGAAACCTTATCTACGGCTCACTTCCTGCAACTTCAACCGCCTTTGCGTACCCAACCTCCGGCGGTATTGGTATCGGCTCTACCTCACCGACGGCACTTCTCTCGATACACTCGCACAACAGTGCGATGGGTGACCTCCTCAACATCGGTTCCTCAACGAGTGGGGCAGCGACAAGTACCTATCTAACCGTGAAGAGTGATGGGAAGGTGGGGATCGGTACCACCTCTCCGTCATATACTCTTGCGGTTGTCGGAAGTGCACACTTTGGAGCTGGAACCGTATCGTACCGCAAAGCTGACTTTGACTCAGATGGACGCCTCACCATCAAGTACAACAATAATGCACTCCAGAACGTGCTTACACTCGATAACGCCAACATCACCACTGCCGGTCATGGCGTAGGGGCACTATTCACCCTCGGCGACTCCAATGGTGCGAGCTCAAACGCAGCACGTATCGCCGCACTAGCTGAGAGCACCACCTTCTCAGGTACGACCGCAGACGCAAGCCTCGGCTTCTACACCGCTGCAAATGGCACACTTGCACAACACATGACCATCACCTCAGCAGGTATGGTTGGTATCGGGTCATCAACCCCTGGGGCATTACTCACCGTAAGTAATGGATCATCAGGCAGCACTATTGCAGCAGCAGCGGATGACTTCGTTATTGAAGGAAGTCTCTCCAATGTCGGTATGTCGATCCTTGGACCTGATGCGTCAGATTTGTTGTTCTACTTTAGCTCACCGTCTGATTCCCTGGGAGCACAGTTCAAATGGAACTATGATGCCAAACAACTCGATATCAGCACGGCAGCTACAGGAGGCAAAATTGCTTTCAAGAGCGACAACGCTACCCAGGCTATGCTTATCGATTCTACCGGATATGTTGGTATAAACGAAGATATTCCCACCTCAGGCCTTACCATTACCTCGCCAAATGCCACAAACGCAACGACTTCAAACAACCTTCGCCTTAAGAGTCAGCGAACCGCGATCAACACCGACGAACTTATCGGAAGTATCGACTTCCAATCTGACGACTCGAACTACACGCTCGATGCAAACGTTTATATCACTGCAGGTATTCGTGCACTTGCTGAAGCAAATCACACCGCGGCTCAGGGTGCCACTGGTCTCGCGTTCTACACGCTCACCGGTGATCCAGATACCGCCACCAACCTCTCAGAGAAGGTGCGCATCACTGGTTCAGGAAACTTCGGTGTCGGTACCACAGGACCAATGTACGCACTCACTGTCATCGGTACCGCCGGCTTCTCTTCAACACTCTCAGCAGAGAGCGGCTCGGACAACTACCTCTGTATCGATCCAACCACCTACGAGATCACGAACGGTGGTGTTGACTGTGG
This sequence comes from bacterium, assembly GCA_038145135.1. Taxonomy (GTDB): domain Bacteria; phylum Patescibacteriota; class Minisyncoccia; order Phycocordibacterales; family UBA918; genus JAYQPD01. Next base: position 2,631 of record JAYQPD010000027.1, read on the forward strand.
CGCATCTTCAGAACGCTATAAGGAGAACTTTGAGTCATTGACCTACGGCCTCGATGCAGTACGTCAATTGAATCCAGTCTCTTTCCAGTGGAAGAAGAGTGAGCGTCCAAATGATCGCAACCGCTACCTCGGCTTTATCGCTGAAGAGATGTACGACGTCATCCCAGAAGTTGTTGAAATCAACGCATCCGGTACTCCAGAGAGTATTGATTACGACAAACTCACTGCCGTCCTTACGAAAGCGGTACAGGAGCTTGATATTAGGGTATCTGACCTCGGAACCACCACACCATACAGCGAACTCGACGAGACCTCATTTGCCAAGTCATTCTTCGATGGCCTGATCGCGTGGGTAGGGGATAGAGCTAATGGTATCGGTGACTTCTTCGCAAATCGCGTACACACACAAACACTCTGTGTTGGTGATGAATCGACAGGGGAGACGTGTATCACCAAGTCACAGCTTGATGCACTCCTTAATAACGCAGGCACTGCAGGATCGAAGACCGGTCCGTCAAAAACAACCTCACCAACTCAGACGACCACTTCTGGCACGCAAACCACCCCAACCAGCACAACTACAACACCAACACCGGCTGACACAACGAGTTCAAGCACTGACACTACAGCGACCGACGTAGCAGCAGGGGATACGACTCCGACTGACACCACTACCAATGCGACAACACCAACTGACACAACCACCACGGTCGACACTGCAGTGACCGACCCTGCACCCGAGCCTACTCCCGACACCACCACGCAAGCTGAACCAGCACCAGAGCCTACTCCCGTTCCATCGGTGACCACAGACCCAACACCTGACCCTGCAGTATAGGCGCTCGAGCGCACATACATATATATGTATGTGTCATCTTATCCTGTGGATAGGAATTGCCAAAAATCACCCCCATCTCGCTACATTTAACGTGTGCTGGCACTACCATTCAACACCTGTTTGCTGTGGTGTTTTTTGAAACAAGCTACGAAACTTACCCTCACAAAACCCCGCGTAAACGGGGTTTTGAGGTTAAAGGAGATCAGACTGAGATATACATCACATCTTGAACTAAAGCGCTAAGTGGCGTATCGTAACGCCAGAAACGAGAGGAGACGACGTCATGATTCGCTATCTAAGTGTCTGCATTGCACTAGTGTATCTCTGCCTCTATCCAAGCTACGCCAACGCAGCTTCAGAGACCTTCTACATCACCAGCAACTACCGGTACATCGTCCATCTCGAGTTCTACTCGGGGGACAGGCGGCGAGTATGGCCTGGCAATGGAAAGGTGTGGGTGCTCGATGACTACCAAGAGCATCAGTTCACACTGAGTTGTAAGTGGGGTGAAAAGATCTGTTATGGTGCGTGGACGCCAAATGGCAGATTCTACTGGGGGACAGGGAGGAATGGGCGGCACTCTTGCACTTCATGCTGCTTGTACTGTGATAATAGTTCAGGTGAGTTCACGCTCGACAGGTGACATATCTCTGGCAAGTACTTCAATATCTGTCTTAGCCTTACACAGTACGTGTGGGGCTTTTTTATGAATAAAGTGATCCTAATATTGTGCGACTCTAAGTAGAAAGAAAAAAGCTGCATATAGTTATGCAGCTTGTATTACTCGTCACACACATACTGTTCTGATTGAACATCTGGTTCGAGTGCGATCATCAGAGAGAGTTTTTGACGCTCTTGTTCAAGAAGATAGATCTCATGATCGAGAAGTTCGATCTCGTCATAGATCAACGCCAGCGCAACGTCATGTGCGCTCCAGTACCAGTTATCGTACCGAAACGCGAGATCATGAAGCCCTAGGATCGCGTATACGGCTTCGGGCGGGGGAACCAGGTAGTCCAGTATCATGACAAAGAGCTTGCGACGCCAACGGACGAGCGATATATGCATGCGCATGGATGCCTCCAACAATTACAGATCTAATTTGAGATTACAGGAAAAAAAGAGATCAGTCACGCACACCATAGAGAGTACTGAGATCTGCCAACCACGACGCAACAGCCATTAACCGACAGACACAACTCACCGTTGATGTTGGGCAATGGCGCCAATCTATTGCAACGTACCCTTATACCGCAGCGTCCTTAGGATACGTCGCAAAAGATATATTGTGCGACGCTTCCTATAGAGAGAGGGGCCCTCCCCTCGGGGACACTTTGGGTCCCATATTCAAAACTACGTGCGGTGACCTTTCAGTCAGCTAAGAGTGTTTTGGATATTCAAATTGTCTTTGTATGACTGTACTCACAACATTCTCTTCTAGGTTTTCTTTCCTATTACTGATCGAGATCATTCATGCTCGTACATAGACCGCAACCTGTAGTCGTACCACCCTCCCCCATTCATTCACTATTATATTTTTCAATATAAAATCCTCGACCTGTGTCGAGGATATTTTTGTTACAGATAGCCAAATCGCAATCCGTAGTGGACTTCACCGTAGTAGAGGCGTGTGAGCTGTACACGACCTTCTTCCTGAAATACTGCATACATCACTGGACGTACCGTAATGGTCATACTATCTATCACCACGTGTGCGACAGGTTTGAACACTTTGCTCACCACTATGTCATTCTCTCCACCAAAGAAGCACAGTCCCGTATCAGTGAGCCACTCATGGTACCGCACCGCCTCTTCGAACTTTGAAATACTGATGAGGTACGACAATATCTCGAGCGTCTCACGTTTATAGCAGTACATCGGCACGCTGCTGATAAGAGCGATCGGGAGAACTGGTGTCGGCACATCAGTCGTCACACCTCGCGCACTACAGAGAGTTGGTGTGAAGAGCATGACCGATAGCAGGAACAGGATGCGCCTCAGCCTGAGAATGTGGTTCATCACGCTACCTCCTTCAAAGGACCTCTAGTACAAATAGTACTCCACAGCGCTTGAAGAGCAAATAAAAAAACCGCGTGGGGATCAAATGATCTCACGCGGTTATGGACATTACCTAGATGTCGTACTCTTTTCGCCCTGGCATGACACTTTGGCGCCGGGACGGTTCCGGTGTAAGTTTGTCACCCTTACCCAGAACCACCGTGTACTGACGTTGCATGAACGCGACCTTTCGATCGACGTCGCTGCCGTTGGTCCCAAAGACGAGTCCGATGATGACAACATGTGCCACCAGAGAATAACTGAGTGCTCGAAGAAGTACCTTGCTCATGGAATCCTCCTTACTTATCGCCTGAGTCAGATACCACGTCGTTGGTCTTCTCGCCAACGTACGTGAAGACCTTGTAGGGTGAACCATCGACCCATGCTGTAGCATGAGCAAGGATACTCAGTTCACCCGTGAACGTGTCGGTGATGTTGAAGCTCTTGTCTTCGTAGAGACCATCGACCTCGACGTCGACCGGATTCATGACCATGCACGATTCGCCCATATGCTCGACCACGCGCGTGAACTCACTGACATAATCAGCTGTCTCCGCACTATGTATAGCGTAGGCGAGAAGCTTTGCTGGTATGTCCGTTTCTTGAGCAATGATGAGCTGTTGCTCAAGAGCGGCAATATCGGCATCAAACGCTTCACGGCTCGCCACAAGGTAACTTTCGTAGAGACCTGCCCCACGCAGGGTCGCCTCAGGCGAGTTGCATACGTAGATCAGGCCCCCCTCTTCTTCCGCTGCGCTGACTGCACTCGGGGTGCACCAGGCAAGCATGGAGAAGAGTAACACAGCAGTGATTTTCAAAAAACTCATCTTTTGTACCTCCAGCACCACTACGGTGCAAAACAAACATCTAAACAAATATTACCTATTGAATTGAGATATGTCAAATAACACTTCTTGCACGATATCAATTGTGCGCCCCTTTGCTATACTGAAAAGCAGGAGAATTAAAAACTAAGCGTGATCATATGCTTATGATGAGTAGTTCGCACCGGGCGCTTCTCGAACAATACGGAACGCTCGCTGCACGTATCGTTGTTGGTCTATTATTCATTACAGCTGGTATCGGCAAGATCGGTACCGGATTTGGGCTTGGTGGCGGGTTTGCGGGCACCGTGGGCTACATTAGCTCAGCCGGCCTACCCTTCCCCGAACTTCTCGCAGTTGCTGCTGCCGTTCTCGAAATTGGTGGTGGCGCACTCGTACTTTTGGGTTGGCATACCGATATAGGTGCGTCAATGCTGGTATTTGTCTGCCTTTTCACCGCAGCATTCTTCCACAATAAACTTGGGGACGGGATGCAGCGGACTCTCTTTTTGAAGAATCTCTCCATCGCGGGTGGTCTCATCTACATGATGGTATACGGCCCTGGTACCGGCTACTCATGCGACAAGCGGCAAGAGCCGAGGACTACATCAATGATGTAGACAATTCACGTATAACAAAAGCCCCCGAAGGGGCTTTTGTTATTTTAGCGAGCGTACGCGAGGGTCTTAGACCAACATGGAGCTGAAGCGCGCCATGGGGCGGTACCCTGTTTCTCATAGAGATAACGAGCGTATGCCATATTGTCTTCGAAATCCAAAAGGTCGAGTCCAAGCTTTGCTGCAGTGGCTTGGTGGTATCCGGTATTGATCTGCATGACTCCTACGTCACGACTATCTACCGTACCACGGAGCACTGTTCCATCAGCGAGTATATGCCTGAATGTCGACTCACAACGTGCGACTTCTGCCATCACCGGGATGTCGCTAAAGTAAGTACGTACCGCCTGTTCCACATCTGAAGCGTTAGATGGGCTGGTCGCACTTGTTTCAAGGTCCTTTTTCGCTTCTACAGCAACTGTCTCTACAGTACCGTAGGCCGTCTCGTTGACCGCTGGTAATGGAGCGATCGAGGAAACTGCCATGAGAGCTGCTACAACAGTACCTATAATAAGCCAAGGGTCTTATCTGTTAACCAAAAAGTTCGGCACCTACCGAACTCCCTTCATTATAACATATCTGTGGCTGGTGTCAATACTATCCAACGACTTTTGGGGGTGGTCAATAGAACGTATACGGCTCTACAAAGCCGTATTATTGGAATACAATGTCACACCATGTTTAGAAATAGAGTCAATATTCACTCTATTTTTCGGCCTCTATGACCGCTAGTGCACCATAAAGACCACCTTTATCGGCAAGGGTGGCGTCCACAATGGGTGGGACCGGGACAAAGTCACCCATGACAGCCTTGGTATGGCGCACAACGTCCTCAAGAAGGATCCTTGGGTCACCGATCATCATTGAGCCGCCGATCACAATAACGTCCGGTGACCAGTAGAGGATGGTGTTCTTGAGTCCATAGGCAAGGTACCCTGCCAGCTCATCCCACAGTGGGTCATTCTGTGGTATCTCATAGGGTTTCTTGCCAAACCGCTGCTCTATAGCTGTGCCTGAGATAAGCTCTTCGAGTGTGTCGGCTCCGGTCCCGGGCCTAAGTGTATTATCAGCGTCAATGATCTGATGCCCGGGCTCGAATCCAACTGAAGATTCATCGAGCGACCCCGCCACGATGCGTGCACCACCAACCCCTGTCGAGATCGTATGGTAGGCAACGATATCGTATCCCTTCCCTGCCCCAAAGTGAGCCTCGCCAAGTCCGACGAGTGCTGTGTCGTTCAAAATAGAGGTCTTCGCCCCACCGCACGCAGTCGTGAGATCGTCCAAGATGGGTTGGTTCACCCAGTCTGTCAGGATATCGTTCTGAGTGATGGTCGTGCCTTCATGAGAAAGTGGCCCCCGGATGCCCCCTACTGCGCGTCGAATGGAGAGTCCGCCGGTGAGCTCTTTCACCGTGTCAGTGAACTGTTGCATTCCTTCCTTGTAGTTTGGTGGTGTATGGAAGGAGACCGCCTCACCGATATCTGAGAGCGTGTCGGTTGCTGCGATACGTGTCTTAGTGCCGCCGATGTCGAAAAGAATGTACAAACTAGGATCCATCTTATTGTGTGTTGAGTAGCGCGCGCGTTTTTGTCTTATAAAGTTCTACATGCGGCTGGTCGAAAGCGTTCACTCCCATAAGTTCTGCTGCGTACATGGTTTCGAGCATATTGTGCGCCATAAGGGCCCCGATCTCTCCTATATGGACGTCGTGTATTTCATAGATGTTAAATGGAAGGTTTTGTTCACGATACGCATCGCGTACACCACCCCAAATGGCATGATCGACGTCAGACGTTGTCTTCCCCTGGAGGTACGAAAGCGAACCGAGAAGTGGTGTGTCTGGGATAGTACTTACACCGTAGTCGCCGAGTATGACAAAGTCGGTATGGATACCTCTAAAACCTCCGAGGTAGAGCTGCGCAACCGAATGGAGGTCAACGGCAGTCGACACGGTCGGCAACACACCAAAGGTACCAACGCGGCCATCACGAGTCTTTGTCTTTCCGAGACTCTCAGCGAGGAGCTGGCGTCGCCACAGTCCGTACGCGCGGAGACGAGTATCAAAGACGAAGGTATCGTACACTGATACGTCTCGTTCGCTCGCAGTAGCAAGCATGTGTGCACTTACTACTGCGGGCGATACCTCTACACCCATTTCCGCTTCGAGTGATTCACGTGCGCCCGTGAGAAACAGGTCGATATCATACCCAAGGAGTGCGAGGGGTACTGTACCTACCGGTGAAAAGACCGAGTACCTCCCACCCACAGCATGAGGCAGTGTGTAGTGACGATATCCCATCTGTTCAGCATGAAGTGAAAGGTCCGACCCAGCATCAGAAATGACCACAACACGCGATCCGAGCTCATCTCCATGGACCGAGGCCAAGCGTGACAACAAGAGTGAGGCGTTGGTGATCGTCTCAGTGGTACTTCCTGATTTAGAAATGATCACTAGTGCAAGCTCATGAAGTGCAACACCCGAAAGCGCTTGTTCGACTCTATCTATAGCTGTTTCGGAAACAGCATCAAGTACGTGAAGTGTAGCTGGTGTAGTGAGTGTGTGACGACACGCCTCATGTACCGCTTCGGTACCGAGTGACGAACCTCCAATACCGATAAGTACGACATGGGATACATTCCCCAGCGCCTCATGGGCTCCTCTAGCAGCATCACGAGACTCACTGAAAAGTGCAAGTGCTCCTTCAGGATTTCCAGTGTCGTTCTTCTCAACGACGGCTCTGACATACTCTCTGTATGCGGCGAGTGCGTCGATGGCTGTTTGTGGGACTGCGTGGTCTGTCGAGCGGAATTGCATAGTGGTACGAGTTATACTTGTCGTGTCTGGTTACGATCCACGTTCTTCATAATGTAGTCATACGCCTCATCAACGGAATCCACTACATGGATGATCTCGATATCTTCCTTCCCTACTGTGCCGTACTTCTTATAGAGCGAATTTTCGATCCAGTCGAGGAGTGGCGCCCAAAACTTCTTTCCGTAGAGAATGATCGGGGTCTTGGTGATCTTTTTGGTCTGTACTAAGGTGACCAATTCAAAGAGCTCATCAAGTGTGCCAAAACCTCCCGGGAAATACACATAGACCTCTGAAGCAAATGCGAGCATGACCTTTCGTGTAAAAAAGAAGTGGAACTTCTCACTCTCGGTCACGTACGGGTTGAGGCGCTGCTCCATCGGGAGTTCAATATTGAGACCGACCGACTTTCCACCAACCTTGAATGCCCCGACATTAGCGGCCTCCATGACACCAGGACCGCCACCAGTGATGATCGTGAATCCTGACTTAGCGAGCTTTGCGGCAAGTGCCTCTGCCTGCTTGTAAACCTCGGTCCCCGCTGCACATCGAGCGGTACCAAAAAAGCTGATCGCGAGCCCGTACTTACGCAGAAGCTCAAACCCTGCCACAAACTCAGCAATGATACGGAAGATGCGCCACGATTCCACCGCGTCGCCGTTGGGATCTAAAAGATCCTTCATTATCCGTACGTGAGGATACTTTTCGTCTGCCTCACTTTTTACCTTGGTCTTCCCTGCCTTTTTCTTTTTTAGTAACGCCATGACACTTATCAGGATACCATGGTCACTCCGTCATACTATGTGGATGACGTGGAGAAGCAAAAACGCCCTATCCTTGCCACGGGATCGGGAGGTGGTCGAACTCAGGGAGGAGTTTTTTGTCGTCGAGGAGGCGCGCGATCACCTCAGCATGACACATAGCTCCGGTAAGGGCATTGTGTGGCTTAGGTTCTTCAGGAATACCACAGTAGACCAAGATCGCGTCGAGGTTGAGTGCGGAGCGATGGTTCTCTATTGGCGGTGTAATACCTCGCTTCACCATATGCATCCACGCAAGTGTATGGGTGTCGATAGTGCGGTGCGCAAGGTCCCAGGGGAGTCCGGCACGCGCAGACGCCTCCTTAAGATAGTCGCGGTCGAACGACACATTCTGCCCCGCGAGTGTACGATCTCCTTCAATCTCCCAGGCCCAGGCAAGGAAGGAACTCACGAGTTCTGCCTCAGAGCGCTTTCGAGAGTCAGTGGCCTCTTCACGAGAAAAGCCGCACACGGCGAGTGCCTCGTCAGAGATATGTGCGCCCTCCCATGCACGGCATTCGTCGTAAAACTGCCGAGTAGGATTGCTGTAGTCAATGGCACCGATCGAGAGGATCGAGTGTTTGGTGGGTTCTGTGCCGGTTGCTTCGATATCGACAACGATCATAGTTTGGGTGGTTCGTCTGTAGTATACCCCCTCTTCCGCGTAACACCGAATCGTCGCTCGACTTGCGCGAGTGTGCGGTCAACGATCGGATATTTGCGCGAAAGCATATCGAGTCTGAGCTGCATGCCTGGCGAGTCGATCGAAAGGATATACAGACCGACCGCTATTAAAAACCACCCGGGCAGAACCGGGAGTATCAGGGCGACAATACCGATCATAAATACCGTCGTCCCCCCTATTCGTCGTAAAATTATTGAAAAGCGCATTACGTTTCCGTTATATTCCCTTACAGTTTGCTGCTGGTTGGTATCCAGCGACTTCTGCTTCCGCCTTACTGTTGAACCAAACCTTATTTTCCGCCTTTATGGTGCGTGCGCCAGGGCACCACGGTAAGTGGTACTTAGTACCATTCTTTGAGCCGACATACGCCCCCTGCCCTGATTCCGGTGCATCACCAAAAACCTGTGGTCCTTCCACCTCTACTATTTTAGACGGCGGTTCGACAACTTCATTACTTGGAACAGCATACGGCGCGGCAAGCTGACTTCCCGCTGAGACGGTGACCGGTGCCACGGGTACACTGGCGCTCATTCGCCCCACGACGAAGGCGCCAAATGCCACCAAAACCAACAATGTTGAAAGGAGTACCCCCTCGTGCCAAACTACCCCCTTGATTTCCCGAGCTAAATCTTGTACACTCACACGGCAATTATACCTCTGTTTGGGGATCCGTGCGCCGGGCAAACCGTCTCACCTACCCTACTCTACGCGAGGTTCTGCGAACAATATTCATATACACCTATGGCAACAAAAAAAGCTGGCGGTACAGCCAAAAACCTACGTGATTCAAATCCAAAATACCTCGGCGTCAAGCGCTCTGCAGGTACCTTCGTTAAGATGAGCGAAGTGATCGTTCGTCAGCGTGGGACCAAGATCCTCGCGGGAAAGAACGTCCGCACGGGTAAGGATCACACCCTCTTCGCAGGTACCAACGGTGTCGTTTCATTCACGACCACCAAAAAGAAGGGCTTCGATGGTAAGCCGATGGTGAAGAAGGTCGCACACGTCACTGCGAAATAGATCACCCATGTAGTACAAAAGGCCGCCCCTTCAGGGCGGCCTTTTGTATACAGCGCTATCTAGAAGCAAAAAAGCGTTGCCACAAAGGCGGTT
>JAYQPD010000028.1:0-11615 GCA_038145135.1 bacterium
ACAAGGTGTACTGTTCCTGTAAGGAATAGACGTTAAGTAATACTCTCTGGACACAAAAACAGCGCGCCTTGCGGCGCGCTGTTTTTAGTTGTATGGTTGTCGGCAGTTCGAGTTCAATCCAATAACACTCACGGAGTTCTGTGATGGCTAAGAAGAATATGACCCCTACTGAGATCGTAGAGGGCCGTTCGATCGAGGCGATTCTAATGCTTGGTTATAAACTTCGATCAGGTCTCGCGGTGCGAGCAGTCTCGCGCCATATTGACCGTATGACATGCAAGCAAGCTGAACGTATGCTGAGGCATGTTGGTCCTTTCCGTTTTGGAAGGACAAAAGCTGTCAGTAATGCCCGATTGAAGTTGATCAAGAAGATGCTCAGGCAACCAATAGCTCAATGGATATATGACCGCAGCCTCGGGAACTATCAGACATGGACCACTACACTTGACCAGTCTGAGGTCGATCTATTGGTGGAGATAGTGTTTCGATCACGTAAGCCTGAGTTTGCGCAGGTGCTTGTGCTGCTCGAAGTTCATGATCTGCCGGGGTTCGATCATCATCCCCGCCAGCTACTGAATGAGGTGCAGAGGAAAAGATTGGCACCGCTTGTTGCCAAACTCACCCAATGATACTAACTGTGCGCAGGAAAATACCTGCGCTTTTTTATATCTTGAATCAGCCCATGCTTTATGGTTTAATGTGAGTCGATTTGTTCATCGAAATGGAGGTCACGATGGTAGGGGATCGATACGAGCGGATGCCGCGGACGAACGTAAAGCGAGAGATTTTGTGGTCAGGAGTGGCCGAGCTTCAGCCGACGCGCTTCAAGCAAAAGTATCCGAGGAATGGGGATGAGCTCAGGGGTTTTGTGCGGGTACATCTCGCGGACTGGCATGAAGTGAGCCAGGTACCTGTCTATCTGCATGACGAGACATCGGGAGCGGTACGCCGTGTTCTAAGGAGTGCAAAGAAGCAGAAACTGCCGTTTCTGGTCGAAGTTGCACGAAACTCCTACGATGCAGGTGAGCAACAGATGACCATCGACCTGCACGAAGCAATGGCTGGTACGCGAACAACGCACCGTGTGCACCTCGTCAAGCAATCTGAAGCGTCGAAGATGGATGCAGTACTTGTGGACGCAGTGCTCGCGCTCGGGGAACACGAAGTATTCTTCTTCGCGGAGCCGATCCGTAAGCTATTCTGACAAAAATGCGCAAGGGATTCCCTTGCGTTTTTTATATAGTAGTTGTACAGTTTTGGTCGATATAGGGAGGGAGCCTACAGTGCCCAATGCTCTTTTACGATCGGGTAGAGTTATTCAGACTGCTCGTCAGCTCTCTGCGCTTGCAGGGAACGATGCAGTATTCCTACCCACACTTGTCCTCGTGGTGGTGTGCGAGAGTGATGTACTCATTGTGAAGTATCAGAAGGGAGGCTTTATGTTGCCGCAGGGGCGTATCTTCGAACGCGAACAGTTCGAGTACGTCGCGTGGCGCATACTCACCAATGAGTTCGGGATGAAGTTGCCTGACCCACGTAGTAATGAGTGGAACGGTATGGTGACCCGGATCTCACTCTTCCATCAAAATAAGTTTGACTCATCTCGAAGTGCCACTGGTGTGGCAGGTAAGATGATGACATTCTGTAGAGTGGACGTACCCTCGCGGACAGTGAACCTCGATACCGCATGGAATCGGTCTCGTGAGACCAATCCACCACTGGTCGTTCACTGGGCGCCGGTAACGTCGCATGCTGACCTGGAAGTGCTCAGTAGAGACTACTTCAGTAGCATGCGCACAGAAGAGAAACGTGAGGCGGAGATCAGTATCATTGCCACAGCACTTGGTATCAGGATGGGTACGACCCACTAGTTCTATACGCGCAGGGGATTACACCCTTGCGCGTTTATTGTTTTCTCGATACAGTCTCACCCAGGCTCGTACAAAAGGAGGAAGTATTCGTGCCGAACAGTAACCATAAAAAGATCGTCTCGACCGACGAAGTGGATGTTGGTCAGAGTATCAAACGTGCATGGAGGAAGAGGGAGTATCGCCCAACGGTCGTTTTGATCGGAACGGTGAATATTTCAGACGGTGTGTACGGTGTACCGCTCGTGAACTACGACAACGCCCCGGGAAATTTACTCATCCCGCCACAGCGTATGATCGCTCGCGACGAAACAGTGCATACAGCAGCATGGGCTCTGCTCCACGACGGCTTTGTGCTCAATCTACCTCCACGTTTCAGTCAGCCAAAGGTGGTGTGCCACGGGTACTACGACCACGCTATGTCGTCAGATCGGAGACCAGAAGGATTCTCGGTCGGCAAGCGATATTATTTCGGCGAGGTCAGTCTTGATCATGTTGCACTCACTGTCAAAAAGACCGTGGAGCAGCGGGACCCAAATCCTATCGTCTGCGCAACAGTCATGCGTGACCTCGGCGAGATCAATGGCGCATTTGAGGAGATCACGGACGAATCAAAGCGTTTGGCGTGGATTGAAGCGGTTGCAGGTGCGCTGACACGACGGTTCAACCGCGAATACAAGAGTGCAGCTGCGTAAGTGTGTGAGCGGAGTAAATACTCCGCTTTTTTCTATGCGCGGTCGAGGGTGACCCATTCATACGTGAGACCATCCTCGGTCTCACGTTTTTCTTGTTCAACGATGTTCGTGAACTCTTTTTCGTATTCTGGGAAGAATGCATCCGCCTGGAGCTCATCATCGATCAAGGTGAGGTAGAGACGCTGTGCGAAGGGGAGTGCTTGGCGGTACACCTCAGCACCACCGATGATGTGCACTTCTTCGGTATCTACAACACTCGCGTTCTCCAAGGCATCGTGGAGCGTGGGGGCAATAATGATACCCGGGTACTGAAAGAGCGTGTTTCGTGTCACCACAATGTTGGTGCGGTCGGGGAGTGGTTTACCGAGGTACCCAACGATCGACTCAAAGGTCTTTCGTCCCATGATGACAGGGTGTCCCTTCGTAAGCGCTTTGAAACGCTTCAGATCATCGGGAATATGCCAGATGAGCTGGTTATCTTTCCCGAGTGCGCGCCGCCGCCGGCTTATCGCCGCTATCATACAAATACGTGGTCCATCCATGCACTGATTATGACATTGAAAGCAAACCGCGTCACTTTTGGTTAGTGCGATGCGAACAAGGTATAATGCCTCTGCTATGGCTCACTATGAAATTGAGATCAAGTCACTTCTTGGTGATAAAATGAATGCTGACGCACTTATCACTAAGATGCGCGAGCTCGACCCGGGGACGTCACTTGTCTCGAAGAACGCACAATTGAATCATTATTTTGAGGGAGGCGATGTTATGAAGCTCTACGAAGCAGTCGCTGACCTTTTTGGTGACGTTGAGAGAGAAAAGCTCAAGACCATCATTGAAAAGGGAACTGATTTCTCGGTACGCACGCGTGATAAGGATGGCACCGTACTTCTTGTGCTTAAAGCGTCTGTCGACGAAGGGACGAGTGCTAATACAGTTTCGCGTCTTGAGTTTGAAGAAGCGGTACCGCTTACACTCGAGGCACTCGATCAGAAGGTGCTTGATGCGGGCTTCACCTATCAGGCCAAATGGTCGCGCGCGCGAGAAGAGTATGCGTATAAGGGTTTGAATGTCTGCCTGGATAAAAATGCTGGCTACGGGTACCTCGCTGAGTTTGAGAAGGTGGTGCCCGATGCGGACGGAGTAGATCAGGCACGAAAAGAGATCGAAGCACTGATGTCAGAGCTCGGCGCTTCTGAACTTCCACAGGACCGACTGGCACGCATGTTTGATTTCTACAACAAGAACTGGCCGGAGTATTATGGTTCGGATAAAACGTTTACTATTGAATGAGTGTGTCTAATAATAATTTCTAATATGTTCTTAAGCGACATTGATATCGAAGCGGCGGTTAAAAATGGAGAGATCACTCTCGACCCGTTTGATAAAAAGCGTCTTCAGCCAGCAAGCTACGACATTCGGCTTGGTAACAAGTTCATTGTGAACGATGCGCACACAACGACCGTGATCGACCCTGTTCGCGGTATATACCCGAAGGTTGAAGAGGTGATGATCGCTGATGGCGAATCGTTCGTACTCCACCCTGGGGTGTCGATACTCGGGTACTCGAAAGAACTCTTTGGTTCTGATAAGTACATGATCGAGGTGAATGGAAAGTCATCCTTGGCGCGCATTGGTCTCCTCGTCCACAACTCTGCTTCACTCGTGAACCCAGGCCATTTCCTCAATATTGCGCTTGAGCTCTGCAACCTCAATAACGTACCGATCATTCTTCGTCCTGGCATGGAGATCGCCCAACTTACCTTTTCGACCCTTTCACGTGAGACGAAGCGAAACTACAAGGCGATCGGTCGCTACTCAAAGGATAATCTTCGTGGGTATGTACCGCCGAAGCGTGGCCCACTTGCACGGGTGACCGGAAGACGTAAAAAGGTGTAACAAAATGTATGAGCGACAAACGACATCCTGAGTACCAGTATCTCGACCTCATGCAAGAGCTTATCGAGCATGGCGACAAGCAAGTTGATAAGGGTACCGGCGTAGCGACCTATAGCCTCTTCGGGCGTCAGATGCGGTACGATCTTCGGGAGGGGTTCCCGCTCCTTACCACCAAGCGTGTGTATTGGCAGGGTGTCCTCCACGAGCTCTATTGGTTCCTCTCTGGGCAATCGAATATAAAGTACCTCGTCGACAACAAGGTACATATCTGGGACGACTATCCATACAAGATCTACAAAGAGAAGGCCGAGAAGGGAGAGGTGGAGATGATGGAGAAGGACGCATTCATCGGAAAGATCGAGACCGACGCCGCGTTTGCGAAAATGCATGGTGAACTCCCCCATATCTATGGTGAATTGTGGCGTAGGTGGCCTGCCTCTGACGGTCGTGCGGTCGATCAGCTCTCATGGGTGATCGATGAGCTGACCAAAGATCCCGATGCACACAACACGATCGTGTCGTCATGGAATCCTGAGTACCTCTACTCCATGGCTGCTCCAGGAAAAGCGTGTCGCTTTCCGATCTGCCACAACATGTACCAGGTCAACATCAAGGAGGGGCGAGTGTGTCTCCAGCTTTACCAACGCTCAGCAGATATCTTCCTCGGAGTGCCATTTAATATTGGAAGCTACGCACTCCTTACGATGGTCATAGCAAAGATCCTTGGACGTGAAGCGGGAGAGTTCGTGCATACCTTTGGCGACGTGCATATCTATGAGAACCATATAGAGCAGGCAAAGGAGCAGCTCCTACGTGAACCGAAAGCATTTCCTAAGGTGGCCCTCAAAGACGGCTTCACCTCACTCGATACCTTCCGTCCGGAGCATGTTGAGCTTGTGGGTTATGAACCTCATGCCACCATCAAAGCTGACCTGACCGTCGCGGGAGGGTATAATAAGGACATTCACGAGAAGAAGGCAGGATAGGATCTCTCTTTCAACTACTATGATCTAGCTACGAAAAATCGAATACGAGGAGATTATGAAAGCGGTTATTTGATTTTTCACCATGACACACTACGATCACATTGAATCACAGGACAAGGAGGTATTTGGCGCACTAATGGGAGAGGAGAAGCGCGAGGCCGAAGGTCTCGAGCTTGTCCCGTCAGAAAACTACGTGTCGCTCGCGGTACGCGAAGCGAACGGTTCTGTCTTTACCAACAAGTATTCGGAAGGGTATCCCGGCAAGCGCTACTACGGCGGCCAGGATTTTACTGATGAGGTTGAGCGGATCGCACAAGACCGTGCGAAGAAACTCTTTGGCGCAGAGTTTGCGAATGTGCAACCACTCTCGGGCGCACCGGCGAATGTTGCGATGTACTTCGCGCTCCTTTCGCCGGGAGACACCGTCCTCGGTATGGATCTCTCGCACGGCGGTCACTTGACCCACGGGCACCCGGTTACCTCGATCGCTAAGGTATTTCGTTTCGTCCGCTACAAGATGAAGGACGTTGAGACGGGCGAGATCGACTTTGATGAGTTGCGCGAAGTTGCACTGCGCGAGAAGCCAAAGATGATCCTTGCCGGATTCTCAGCGTATCCGCGCGAGCTCGACTACGCGAAGTTTGTAGAGATCGCGCGTGAGGTCGGCGCGATCACGGTCGCCGACATGGCACACATTGCAGGACTCATCGCAGGGAAGTCGGCACAAAACCCTTTTGATGACGGTTTTGATGTGATCACGACGACGACCCATAAGACACTCCGCGGTCCGCGCGGTGGCATGATCCTCACCCGCGAGAATGAGGAGTATGCAAAGAAAATAGACAAAGCGGTCTTCCCAGGGCTCCAGGGTGGTCCGCACATGAACCTTGTCGCGGGGAAGGCGATCGCGTTTGGTGAGGCGCTCACACCAGCATTTCACGAGTACACTGAGCAAATACTTAAAAACGCAAAGGCTATGGAGGCAGTGTTTAAAAAGGAAGGTGTACGTATGCTGACCGGCGGCACCTCGAATCACCTCATTCTGGCTGATGTGGCGTCCTCGCTTAATGTCGGTGGCAAGGAGGCGCAGGCTGTCCTTGATGAGGTGGGACTCTCACTCAATATGAACGCGATCGCGGATGACCCACGTCCACCGACCGATCCGTCGGGTATTCGCTTTGGAACACCTGCGCTCACAACGCGCGGCATGAAAGAAGGCGAATCGACGCGTATCGCTGAGCTGATGATCGAGACATTGAGGAATACCACCAACGCGCAGAAAAAAACAGAGATCAAGGATGAGATCCGCAATCTCTGTCTGAAGCATCCGGTCCCGGAGCGGTTTGTATAATGCTAATCGCGGATGACGACCTTAGTGCCGAGCTCTGCCCAGGTGTAGAGTTCGTGGGCTTTTTCAGGTGGAAGATTTACACAGCCGTGTGACCACTTGCGACCGAATTTGTCGTGCCAATATGCGCCGTGAAGTGCGCCTCCCTGCTCGGTGAAGTACATGTTCCAGGGTACGCCGGGGAGATCATAGTAGTCATTGCTGATACCGGGAAGCGGCCCCTGCATGTAACGAGAGGGTGTTTTCTGGAAAATCGTAAAGATACCACGCGGAGTTGGAGTCGCATCGAGGCCGGTCGAGATGTCTTGGTCCATGAATATCGACCCGTCTTCGTTGTACGCGGTAAGGTGCTGTTTGCTCCGCTCAACCACAATGTACTTGGTAGTGGTTGGTGCGTTCGGGTCGAGGAGTGCTGGTCCGTCGGCAGTGATCGGCTCTGCATACGTCGCAGCTACGTACAGTTTCTTTTTGATACGACTCGGGTATCGTATCCATTCGTCAAAATACACTTGGTACCAGAGTGAACCATCTCGCTCAATGAGGTCATTTGTCGCGAGTACAACGTCGTTGCGGAGTTTAAGTACCGCTGGTGAGGTGGTCGATGGTCCCGAGCGGGCATTAACACACTCTCCATCGAAATGCGGTCCACAACTATCGATGATCCGTATGTACTGTTTCTGCTCAATTATCTGAGGTGTGCGGAGCAGGGCAGGGTTCGTTTCATCGAGCACGATTTCCTCTGATTCAGCGGCTTCCGCTATACTGATGACCTTCGGTGTTTCAAGCGGAGCAGTTGCCACAACAGATGCAGCAAGAGGCACCTCATGATTGATGACCACGATGGGGCCACTTTTCTCGAGAGACGCCTTGCGTTCCCCGTCGTGCGCCATAGTATCGAGGTAAATGGCGCTCGTCACTCCAACCACAGCGAGGACAGGGACAAAAGCGAGGAGTGTGAGAAATATGTGGCGCATACAGGATATTTTAATACTACCAGAGCGAGCGCTGCTGTATCAAAGGGCAACACGGGGTATTATGAGGTATATGAAACGAGGGCGATTCATTGTATTCGAAGGAGGAGATGGTTCCGGAAAGGACACTCAGGTAGCACTTCTCCGTGAACATACAGGGGAGGAAGGATTCCTTTACGTCCGCGACCCAGGGTCAACGGAGATCGGGGAACAGTTGCGAAAGATCGTGCTCCATAACAAACAGGTCTCGCGTACCGCTGAGCTTCTCCTGTATCTCACTATGCGTGCTCAGCTCGCTGAGGAGAAGATCAAACCAGCTCTTGAGGCAGGGATGACTGTCGTTTCGAACCGCTTCGACCTCTCAACGATCGCATATCAGATCTATGGTCGTGAACGTTTGGAGCTGCTCACGTTTGTGAAGCAGTTGAGTGAGTATGCGCTCGCAGGTGTCAGACCCGATGTCATCGTGTTCCTTGATTGCCCACCTGAGACCGCACTTTGCCGTGTTGCGGAAGCAAAAGAAATGGACAGGTTTGAGGAAGAGAAGCTCGCATTTCATGAGCGAGTGCGTGCTGGATATCATGCACACCTCTCTGAATATCCCGAGCATCACGTTATTGATGCGATGCAGTCTATCGAGGAGGTAGCCAAAGAGGTGATACAGGTTCTCCGTGTATAAAATGGAGAACATATTTGGTACATGAGTTGAGTACGGTATGCTGTAGGCATGTCGCTTGAGTCTATTGAGAAGTTCATCAAACCAGTAAAACACCACCTCCTCACGCTTTCTTTTGTCGGAGGATTCATTCTCGACAATTTCACCCTTAATCGTATCGATCAGTGGTTTGATAACACACTCCTTGCGGGGTATGTTGTGCTCGCCGCACTCGCGATCATCTACCTCTACTGGGGCACGTCGGGAAAGTTGTCCGACAGGGTCGCGGTGCATGCCGCAACGTGGGCCCCTCTCGCCATGCAGTTCTCGTTTGGAAACCTGATGAGCGGTCTGTTGGTGTTCTATAGTCGCTCGGGATCATGGTGGACGAGCTGGCCGTTCCTTCTTATTCTCCTAATCGTTATTCTCGGGAATGAGTTTGTTAAGCGCCGCAACGAGCGGTTGGTATTCAACCTTTCAGTATTTTTCGTGGGACTGTTTTCGTACTCAGTACTGCTAGTACCGGTTGTGCTCGGTGCCATGGGAGCGCTCGTGTTTGTGGGGAGTGGCCTCGTGGCACTTGTGTTCTTTTGGGCGATCGCACAGATCTTGTATGCTGTGGTACCGAATTTTATGGCGCTCAATACGCGCATGATCCTGTTTTCGATCGGACTTATCTATGTAGGGTTGAACACGCTCTATTTCACTAACCTAATACCTCCTATCCCGCTCTCCATGAAAGAGATAGGTATTTATCACAATGTTTCAGAACGCACTGAGGAAGGGTACGTGCTGACGTATGAGCAAGGACCGTGGTATGCACTTTGGCATCGATCAGACACTACCTATCACTACACCCCCGGAGACCGAGTATATTGCTTCACCTCCATCTTTGCCCCCACGAGGCTCTCGACTGATGTGGTTCATCACTGGGAACGCTATGACAAAGAAGTGGGATGGAAGGAACATGTGGCTATTCCGTTTCCGATCAAGGGTGGTCGTGCAAGCGGATATCGAGGATATTCATATATTGAGAGTGTACAAGACGGTACATGGCGGTGTAAGGCAGAGACGGCACGGGGTCAGATAATCGGTATGACCACGTTTACGGTAGAGACTGGTGCTGTGCCTCAGCCGCTTGTCACGAGAGTGGAACTCTAGAACACACGATGCATAAACATCGTGCAGAGTGGGTAACTCTAGGATATAGTGAGTGGAGGAAAGGAAAGCACCATGCAGAAAGAGCCATTTTACGCGGCCTTCCCATGGCCGCTCAATGAGATATATAAATACTGGGATACTGTGTTCGCACACATGATCACAGCTCACGCAGAGAAGGGCATTGAGACTTGGTTTTGGCCGTACAAGATGATGGCAGACCAGGTCGATATCTCTGATTTCGGTACCGAACAAGCGTAACCACGGCACTCGCCGTGGTTTTCATATGCCTCGCAATTGTCATGGTTTTCTCGTATGCTAGGGCAATGCAGGCACAGATACGACAAGCGATCTCACAGGCACTGGTGTCCCTCGGGGCAGGCGAGGCTGATTTCTCCGTAGAGCACCCAGCAGACACTTCTCGTGGCGATTACGCTACCAACGCAGCACTCGTCGCTGCGAAACTCCTCGGCAAGAGTCCGCGAGAGGTAGCAGAGCAGCTCGTGGCTGCGCTTCGGAATACTGTCTCATCAGTTGCACAAGTGGAGATCGCTGGTCCAGGCTTTGTAAACTTTTATCTTGCGCGAGAATTTTTTGTGCAGGAGATCGAGCGCGCCCGAGAAGCTGGACCTTTATGGGGCACTCACGATCATTTCAAGCACCAACCGTGGATCATTGAACATACCTCCCCGAACCCAAATAAGGCGATGCATATTGGGCACCTTCGTAACAATATCACCGGCATGGCGCTGGTGCGCCTTTCGGAGGCGTGTGGTGCTGAGGTGGTGAGTGAAGCGATCGACAACGATCGCGGCATTGCGATCGCTAAGCTCATGTGGGGGTACCTTAAATTCGCGCGAAAGGATGGTAGTGAAGATCCTAACATTGCCTATTGGCATGAACATAAGGATGAATGGCATACTCCGGAGACGAAGGACGTGCGCCCTGACCGGTTCGTGGATGAGCTCTATGTGAAGGGTAATGCCGATGGAGATGCATCACCGGAATGTGACCAAGCGATCAGGGCACTGGTCATCTCGTGGGAGGCACACGACGAGATGGTCTGGGATCTGTGGCGCACCGTACTGGGATTTTCATATCAAGGTCAGGCACAGACGCTCACGCGGCTTCACAATAGATGGGACCGGGTATGGCATGAGCATGAGCATTATGAAGCGGGGAAGCGGTATGTGGCTGAAGGACTAGAGAAAGGTGTCTTTAAAAAGCTTGAGGATGGAGCGATTCTCACGAATCTCGAATCGTACGGACTCTCCGACACCATCGTGCAGAAGTCAGACGGGACGGCACTCTATATCACGCAAGATATCGCGCTCACGAAGCTAAAGAAAGATACAGGTGCACAGCGTTTGATGTGGGTCATTGGTCCCGATCAGTCGCTCGCAATGAAGCAGCTTTTTGCAGTGTGTGAGCAGCTCGGTATTGGAAGACGTGACGAGTTTGAACATATCGCCTATGGATACATGAGCGTGAAAGGGCAGGGAAAGATGAGTTCGCGCCTTGGCACGGTGCTCTATATCGATGACGTGCTCGACATGACGAAAGAAAAAGTATCAGAGCTTATACGAGAGCGCGCTATCGGTGATAAGGATCTGGTCGCAGAGCAGGTAGCACTCGCTGCTGTAAAATTTTCAATCTTGAAGTCGGGTCGCATGCGTGACATAGCCTTTGATATTGATGAAGCAACACGACTCGACGGCGATTCGGGGCCGTATCTTCAGTATACGCACACTCGTGCAGTATCTGTGCTCAAAAAAGCGCAAGAAGCTGGAGTTGTAGCTGACACAGCGAAACAGCCAACAGAGCCATACGAGCTTGAGAAAAAAGTGTACCAGTTTCCGGAAATAGTCCTTCGTGCTGCAGTGGAGCGTGAGCCACACTACGTTTCTACCTATCTCCTTGAGCTTGCTGCACTCTTTAATGCCTTCTATGCACATGAGCGTATTGCCGATACCTCAGACGCATACGCACCATATAAAGTGGCACTTACCGACACAGTACGACAAACACTCAAGAA
>JAYQPD010000029.1:0-7675 GCA_038145135.1 bacterium
TGACTGTGCCCGGCGGATCGCCATACTTCATCGAGAACTCAGGATCGATCGCGAGGTGTACCTCTGGTCGATCCAGATACTTCTTAAACTTCGGAAGCTCGCGCTCGATGGTGCTCAGGCCTACCTGAAGATCGAGAATATAAATACCATTGATCTGCTTCGCGAGGTCATACCCTTTTTCAATCTCTGCCTCAGGCATGACCGCCCGATACATACCATCCGCCCCTGCTCCGGCCTGTGCCACCATCGCGATGTATTCGATCGCGGGAAGGACTGGTGTTGCCGGATCAGCCGCTTCCCAGAGCTCGGTCGTGCTGGCGAGATGCTGGATGACCACCTCAGGGTCGTACTCACCCAAGATACCCATCTTCGTTGAATAGAAATTGCCGTAGTACGCTAAGATGCGCTTGAACGGAAGGATCGCGTCACCGTATGGGTATGGTGCGAGTGTTGGCCATCTGCTTCCCTTCACGGTCACATTCGTACTGCTCGCCGAAATAAGATCACTCACCACTGTGGTGGTCGTTGCCACGGTTCCATCCTCACGTGACGTAGTAGAAATGACCGGCGGTGGCGGTGTGTAGTTCGTGAGTGCGAGGAGGCGCGCATTGTACTCCGCAATATCAAGAGGTGCAGGCCATACTGGCACCACTGGCTCTTCTACGGTCTCGGAGAGTACTTCTGGTTCTTTTGTTGCTTCTTCAACCTCATTAAATTGTGAGTACGAAACTGCGCCAAGACTTATGGTGTTGGCTGCGTACGCAGCCGCAGCAACAACCAGTGCGAAAAGGAGCACTGCGCTGTACTGGATGATATGTAGCTTTTTCTCTTCTGACACTGCCCTAGATGATAGCATGGGATGCCAGCTCTTTTGTGTTCTATAGGGCTGGGGGACAGGGCTCGGTCACGAGTCACTAAGTATTTTTCCCTTCGGTCAAAATACTAAGTGCTCTCGACCCCGGCAGAGAAAACAGTTCCCCAAACTGTTTTCTTCCGCCCTTCTCGTCCCTGTCCCACTAGAAATAATAAGGACCGGCCATGCGCCGGTCTATATTATTTTTGCTGCCGGGCTTGGATTCGAACCAAGATCTCACAGCTCCAAAGGCTGTCGTGCTACCGTTGCACCACCCGGCAATATCTATATTTTTGCGCCCTCAATGATACCATTAATCCATCCCTGAACGCGACGGTTAAGACTGGTGCTTTTTCGTACGGAAATTGACACCAAACCTCTATATCTTAATCCAATATTCTTCCTAAGCGTCTTAGGGTTATGTTTCTTGAACACTGTTTTACCAAGATTTGTCCTTGATAAATTGGTGACTTTAAGCCAATATCGCTCAATGCTGCTAGCTATGGACCGATGGTTGTCGTGAATATGGACTGTGACAATAACGTCTTTATCAGAAACACCTGTAATGCGCCGCAACCATAACATGTATAGTGCTACCATACTCGGGTCAGAATTTGCAAATTGCAGTCGGGCACTCGGGCGGTACTCTTTTTCTTTTGTTCCCTCAGCCCAGTATAGTGCGGCACCTATAAGTTTCAGCTCTCTGCTAGAGAGACTTCCTACCTCTGACTTACTTTTAGATAAAATACTCTCACTCTCGGACAGACGCATCTCCTTGCGTCTCATGCCGCCACGTAGCTGCGCCTTACGTTTTTTCACTGTGAGACGTTGATATTGCTTTCTCGCAAGACCTACTTCTCGTAACCAAAGTGAAAGTGTTGACCGCGATACAGGAACCAAAGCAAGTATGTCACCATACGTCATACCTTTCTTCCGTAATGATATTGCTTTTATTTTCTCTTTTTGTTTTTTGATCATTAGAATAGTATTTACACTTTCTAAGAACAATACTCTACCTTTTCATTATACCACGTAAGAGAAGGAGGGGTGGTACCGTCCGTACTAGTAAGGGCCTTCGATACGACACGTGTCAGTTACTAGCCTAACGTTACAACTAAATATGAAGAATACGCTATTTGCTCACCGCGTATTCTCGGGTATGGGTGTACTACTCATCTCTATGACCTTTGGTGTTTTACTAGTGGACGACGAGAATGCCCCATCCGCTTTGCGGTGGGGATGAATCGTCGCCCAAAATGAGTGCGCGGTGGCGCACTCCTCTTCTAGCAAAACACCCTGGTGCCGTCTCCCGAATGCCCCGTCTGCTTGCAGCGGGGAATGGCAGAGGCGGCGTGTTTTACTGATGCTTCCGTTTAGCGCTCATGCAGAGGTGACACAGGCAGACATTCACGCACAGGCGACCGTCGTGAAAGACAAGCTGGTCATCACCATGGTTGAGTATGTGAAGCTCTTGCAGCTCAAGCTCATTGATGTACTGGAGGACCGCGTGCACGAACTTAAGGTCGAGCGTGGACTTGCCTAAATATACCTGAGAATACTATACGAACGAGACAGTGCGACCTTTTAGGTCGCACTGTTTTGTAGTTACCCCAAGTGGGCGTGGTCGTTCCAGCTGATCAGGTGCCAGCGATCGTCAGTGTATTTGAAAATGGTGATGCCGGTGTTCGAGTGAAGGATACGGGGACGAAGTATGTGAAAGATCTCTGGGGTGAACTGTTCACCGAAGATGAGCTGGCTTACAAAACACTTGATGAAGTTCGCGTGGGAGACCACGACAAGCGTTTCCTTTTCATGTTGAAGTACTTCCGCTTCTGCCTTTCGTGCACGGTCGCGAAGGTCGAAAAAATTCTCCTCGTCAGCAAAGTGCCATGCCGGATCGCCCATATGCGCATACTGCTCTTTGATGTATGTCTTGAACTCCTCCTCTTTTCGTTCCATTCCAACAAACGCGGTGGGGTGACGGACCTCGTAGAAATGAGAAGAGGTCTCGACCGGCATACCCGTCGCGTCACTAATGGCTTTTGCAGTCTGCTGTGCGCGAAGGTAGTTACTCGCGATAAGTGCATCGAAGGAAATATCCTTAAAACGCTCCCCGACCCGGAGCGCCTGAAGTTCGCCATCAGGTGAAAGCGGATCAGTGCCATCCTGGACCGCATCCCGCATGTTGGCCATGGTCTCGCCGTGCCGAACGATGTAGAGCCGTTTTTCCATTACGCAGTGAGGTCAATTACCGCAAGTTCCAGAGGGAGAGTTGCGATAGCGGTCTTCCCCACCATAAGTGCCGCATCGATAAGACGTATGAGGAGTGCTGAATTCACCGGTGACTTAGGATCTTTGGATATCTTCACAATAAGTTCTGCTTCGTCCTCGCCGAAACGTGAGAGGAGTTCCTCGCTCGCGCCTTTGGCATGGCGAGCGAGCAGTACTGCCCGTACCCGTTCGAGGAGCATACGCGTGAAGATCTTTATGTCGAGATTTTCTTTTTCTACTTCTCCCAGTGTGGTGAGTGCGGCCTCCCCATTCTTTTCATGGAGTGCCGTGAGGAGCGAAAGGAGGAGTGCTTTCTTTGGTGCACCAATGATCTTCGCCACTTCGTCTGCACCAGCTTTGGTGTCACCTGAGGCCATGATCACTTTTTCGGTGATGCCGAGTGCATCGCGGAACGAACCATCAGCAGCGATCGCAATAAGCTCAGCAGCATCGTCGGTCAAAGTGAATTTTTCACCTTTTCCCGCATTTAGTACTGCTTCGCGGAGGATCGCTTTGGTCGGCATTTTGAACTGAAACACCTGACAGCGTGAGAGGATGGTCGGAAGGAGCTTGTCTATCTCGGTCGTCGCGAGAATGAAGACGACGTGCGCAGGTGGCTCTTCGAGCGTCTTAAGGAGTGCGTTGAATGCCTCCTTAGTGAGCATGTGCACCTCGTCGATGATGTACACCTTGCGCGACGACTCATACGGAAGTGTGTGGACCGCTTCACGAAGCTCACGGATATCATCGACACCGCGATTCGAGGCGGCGTCGATCTCGTAGGTGTCGAGGTTCGAGGCACCGATCTCACGGGCAAAGATACGTGCGGTCGAGGTCTTCCCGGTACCACGCGGTCCCGCAAAGAGGAGTGCGTGTGGAATGGAGTTTTTCTTGAGGGCACCCTCAAGTGCGGTCACAATATGCTCTTGTCCACGCACTTCGCTGAAGGCGCCAGGGCGGTACTTTCTATACAGTGCAACATGCGGTGTTGATTCGTTCTTCTTCATAGCCCTGACAGTATACCGTGGAGTGAGGCCAGGTCCTACCTGCTACACTCCGCCAGGCCCATAGCTCACCGCACGCATGAGTTCCGTACGGATGGTGTCAGTGTCTTTTTGAAGATCAGTACTCTTCATAAGGATGATGCCGACGGGAAGTGCGGTATCTGCGCCAGAAAACGGCACCATGAATACGGCCGCGAGCGTCTTCCCTGCCTCGTCAGTGTAACCGTGTTTTCCCCCTATGAAACCGGAGGATGAGAAGACCGGATCGTTGTTGTAGTAGGTGTGTTCTCGGCCAATGAACTGTCGAAGTGAGGTTATATCAAGGAGGTAACGGTGTTCACGGTAGAGATGTGTGAGAAGGAGTTTTAGATCACTCACTGTGGAGGTGTTCCGAGAAGAAAGTCCGGTCGGGTCAACGATGGTGGTGTGTTCCATTCCTATCAGAGCCCTCCTGGCATTCATACCGTCAATGAATGTGCCCCGACCATAGCCTTCTGCTATCGCTTCTGCAGCATCATTAGACGACTCGAGGAGGAGCGGAAAGAGGAGTTCGCGAATGCGATACTCTTCACCGTACTTGAGTTTGCCTGATCGTCCCTCCGTAGAGACCGCGCGCCACGAGACGGTCGTCGAGGCCTCGATGTCCGCGAGTGTGATCGCGGTCTCTGCAGTGAGGAGCTTTACCACCGATGCCATTGCGCGGACATCGTCCTTGTTTCGTGAACTGAACTCTTCGCCGGTTGCCACGTCAAAGACGAGATAGCTCACCGCACTGACATCAGCGCTCTGAAACGCATCAGGAAGTACGGTGTACTGATACTGAAGTGGCAGCGTAGCACTTCCCCATGTTCCTTTTGAATGTGATCCGTACGCCAAGAGCACGAACAACACTGAACAAAACAGAAGAAGGTGGACAGGGCGAAACTTCATGCACTCTATCGTACCAAGAAGATACCCATACAAAAAAGCGTCCGGTGAGGACGCTTTTCTTTTTTATGATGCTTTCTTCTTTGCCACTTTCTTCGCAGGATTCTTCTTTGCTGTGGTCTTTTCTGCATCCTTGACCGCAAGGACTACTTTTTTAGCTGGTCCCGACGACTTTTTGTTCTTGCCATTATGCGTCATTTCGCTTGCAAACTCAGAAAGTTCCTTAACGCTTGCAGAGCGCGCAGCTTTGTATCCCTTCATCACATCATCGACAAGTTTGTCGTAGTCTTCTTCGGTGAGCTCCTTTACGTTCTCGATACCCTCGAGTACTTCAGCCTTCGCTTTGAGCATCCAACTCCCCACCTTCTTTCGATTACTCTTGGCGTTCTTTGCACCGTAGAGGAAATAGCCGCCGACTGCTGCAAGCATGGTTGCTGTTACTCCAACACCAATACCGATCTTCTGACCACTCGACATCTCTTCTGACTTCTTGGTTTTTTTCTGTGCCATGTTTATTGATTACGTATCGATAACCTGTTCCTCTACCTCATCCTCCTCCGGTTCGTCTGTCTCCCTCTTTCGGGAGCGACGCGCACGTTTGGGACCAAATCCTGCTGCCGCCTGAGCGCGGTCGACCACACTCTTGAAGAATCGCCCGGTGACGATCCCCTCGCGGACGTGCGCTACATCATCTGCTATTACCTCACTCCCTTCACGTACCCGCTCTGCGATATCGCGGACCGCACGAAGGATCTTGATCACGTAGTAGAGCATGACGATAACCATGATCGTCACACATACCACCGCGATCGAGGTAATGATAAAAAAGATGTTCGCCTGTAATACCTCGCTCATCCCGTTAGAAATTAACTAATTCATTCAACAGAGCAACGATAGACTGAATAATGTGAATCTCATTATTTCTAACGGGACTCATCCCGTTAGAAATTAGGTCATTAATTCTATCGTTCGATGTTGGATCACCGCACCCGAATCTCGTTATCTCTAACGGGACTCATAAAACTAGTATACCCCTACACCCCATAAACCTGGTGTGCATAAGAAAACCACCCTACTGCAGGGTGGTTGAAAACACGTGTGCTACTGAATGTTCTCTGGCACGCAGGTGCCGGAAGAATCCCGCGAAAATGTCGCGGACCGTGCGCCGATAGAAGAACTGAACAAAAGCACCATCTCTATTCCATTCGAGCCATTCGAAGAAACTTGTCACGATGACCCGATGCACAAAGTCTATCTTAAGCCGTCGCGCCACTCTGAGGCACTGATAGTACAGTTTGTGGGACAAGGAAGTACCACCACCATCGAACAACACCGTGCGAATATACTGTTCGGATTCTACCTCAGTGAGGTAGCCATCAGGCCTGATCGTACGTGTATGATGTAACATCACCACTCTCCATAGAACGGGTACTGTCAGTAAGTATACTCCGTATAGAATAAATAAAAAAAGCGGTGTCTTTTAACGACACCGCCGGTATGAACTACCTGATGATCTGTCCTTCCACATAGCTCGTCACACACTCTTTGAGGTGTGGATACTCCTCCTCCCGAGACATGAATTCGCGCACGCTACTTCTGTTCCGGCGGTTGAGTTCCAGACCCTGCTTATAGACCGCATCGGCACGAAGGGCCGAGCTTATCCCTGATACCTCGACCCTACGTTTCGGTGTATCTTGATTTGGGTTCTGTGGCATGAATGCTCCCTGAAAACACATTGACCTCTCCCTGTGTAGTCCTCGATGAACATACAATAGTTACGAGGTTCGCACAATAGTGCCACTGCGTGAAAAACAGCCGCATTGTATGCGGCTGTGTGTCGGCCTATACGACTGAGTATCGCCATACGAAGAAACGAAAGAATGAAGGGCTCCCGGACAGGTCGCGGAACCATTTCCATTTCATCAGTCGCGAGCGACGGAACGCCTTTCCACGCCATGTCAGAAACGCGAAGAAAAGCTCTGCCGAGGTGACACTATTTGCCTCGAGCAACCGATCAACATCAGCTGGGTCCCCAAGCGAGTCGACCGCATATTCGTAGCAAAGCTCTTGGCGATCGAATAGTAGAGGCATTCCGTCCTTTGGTAAAAACGACCTCACATTTTGTTTCATTCTTAAACTCCCCAATTACTGACTGGGATTATAACACTAAAATACTATTTTGCAATACTTAGAAAGCGCTGTACTGATACCTCAATTTCCTCTACCGACGTCGCGTCCATAAGCTCTGCGCGAAGGTCGTGTGCCCCATCAAAGCCCGAGACATAGGCTTTATAGTGTTTCTTCATGACCGCAAATGACTTATGCGGGAGAAGCTCGGTGTAGAGCTTGGTGTGCTCGATCATGACACGGAGGCGCTCCTCGAGTGACACATACTCAACGGGCGCCGTCGTGTCCTCGGTCACTATCTTTTCCCTATCGACGCCATGCGTCGGAAGTGCAGTAAGGCGTATCGGGAGTCGGCGTGTCGGATGGAAGAACCACGGATTTCCAAAGAGTGCCCGGCCGATCATAGCACCGTCAGCTCCTGTTTCTTTCACTTTTGCATGTGCATCCTCTAAGGACAACACGTCACCATTCCCGATGATGCGTGTAGAAGACC
>JAYQPD010000029.1:7685-11271 GCA_038145135.1 bacterium
ACGGCGCCATTCCCAATGATGCGCGCAGAAGACTGAAGCGCGTCACGTATCTCCACTGCGCGCCGAATACGCTCCCAGCGTGCCGGGACCTTCGACATTTCCTTTCTGGTTCGTGCATGCACAGTGACTGCTGCCGGGTCGGTACTTAAAATACGCGGGAGCCACTCCTCAAGGATGTCGGTGTTGTACCCGAGACGCGTCTTTACCGAGACCGGTATTCCACCGTCGTGGTGTCCTGCACCACGCATTGCTGCCTTGATTACCTCGACCGCACGGTCGGGATCCTTTATATGTGCAGCGCCAGCTCCCTGCTTCTCTATCGAACGATCAGGACACCCCATATTGATGTCGACACCGTCAAACCCCCTCTCCAGACAGAGTCGTGCCGCTGCCTCCATGCGTTCTGGATGAGAAGAAAAGAGTTGTGCGATGATCGGTCGTTCACTTTTATCGAACTGGAGGTCGGCCAGGAGTTTTTGCTTCCCTGGTTCAGGCGCGAGCATGAGTCCATCAGCGGAGACGAACTCAGTCCACATGACATCCGGCCCACCTACGGTACCGTCAGTACGTTCATGCGCACTGTACTTGGCGATCATACGGCGAAAGGCCGGGTCGGTGACATCTGCCATCGGCGCAACAACGAAAAGCGGTTTCTTGAGTTGATCCCAAAAGTTCATACTAAGTGCACTACTCTACCTCAGCTGAAGTAGAAGCGGTAGTAGACGCTACCACAGGTTCTTCTTGTACAAATACTTTGCTTCCAAAGCGAAGATCAATGCGCTCGAAGTTGCCTGGCTCTAAGTGAGCAAACTCATCCGAAGAGAGTATCGATGCGAGGTTAGCGTACGTGGTCTCAAGATCGTTCTGTGTTGAGAGTTGTATCCTACCGCCACCAGTAAGTGAGAGCGTCACGTCGCCGTTCTCAGCATATTCTATTCTTGAAACGCGAAAATCATGTCGCTCCTCCATGGTACGTGCCATTGCAAGCAGTCCTGCGCGAACGTCTGAGGAGAGGAGCGAGTCACCTTGTTTAGGTTCAACGCCGTCGATCACAAACCGGGTAAGTGTGTTGCCGGAAAGCTGTGGTGCCTTCTCATATGCCTCACCTGCATCATCGACATAGTAACAGTCACCCCCCTCTCCACTACCACACCAGAGCATAGCAGGGGCATGTTCGGTGACCGCGATAGTGAGTGCCGCGCCCTGCCGCCACACATCAACAGTGCTGATACGCGGCATTTCTTTAATGACCGACACCAAGCGATCATGTGGAAAGAGGTACATGAAGCGATACGGGATCACGCCATAGTAGCTCCCTGCAAGGAGTGAGTTGGCGCGCTCGGTGATGCGAGCAGGCTCGAGCGTCTCAGTGCCTTCGACAGCCACAGTACTGATCGAAAGCGATGTTGCACGGGTGCCAAAATAGATGAGTGCAGAGAGACTTGCCATCACAATGACCGTCGAAGAACCGAGAACGATTCGTCTCCAAAATATCTTTCGCGATCGTTTTGTGGCGTGTGTGAGTTTTCTCTTTCGAGCCATTGTGTATTACATCACTGGTGTGAAGGCGGTCATCCCGCCAAGGTATGGTCGCAACACTTCAGGGACGGTCACCGAGCCATCCTCATTCTGATAGTTCTCAACGATCTGGCAGAGTACACGTGGCATTGCGAGCGCAGTATTGTTGAGTGAGTGGGCAAAGCGCATGGTGCCGTCTTCGTCGCGGTAGCGGATGTTGAGGCGACGTGTCTGGAAATCGTGGAAGTACGAAGCGGAGTGTGTCTCACGGTAGCGATTCTCTGATGGCATCCATGCTTCGATGTCGTACTTCTTCACCTGCCCGAGTCCGAGGTCGCCACCACAGTTCACTACAACATGGTATGGGAGCTTAAGCTCTTGGAGGAGCGCTTCTGAGTTTGCAGTGATCTCTTCATGGAGCCGCACCGATTCCTCATGATTTGCTTCACAGAGGATCACCTGCTCGAACTTCACGAACTCGTGAATACGAAACACACCCTTGGTGTCCTTTCCATGGCTCCCTGCCTCTCTGCGGAAGCAAGGGCTCCACGCGAAGAACTTAATCGGGAGTTGCTTCTTGTCGATCATCTCATCCATGAAGTACCCCATGGTCGCCACTTCAGCAGTACCTGCAAGGAAATCGCCATCCTGTGTCTTGTAGAGATCCTCTTCGGATTGTGGGAGATACCCGGTGCCCAAGAACGGCTCGCGACGCACCATCGACGGTGCGATGAGTGGCGTGAAGTCGGGCTTCGCCATGAAGCGGTCTTCGACAAAGCGCGTAAGGGCAAACATAAGCTTTGCTCCGTTTCCTTTAAGGAAGTACCCGCGGAAGCCCGCCACCTTCGTACCACGCTCAAAATCAGCCATGCCGTTTAGGAGCATAAGCTCAGTGTGAGAACGTGGAGTGAACGCGAATTGTGGAATATCACCCCAGGTGCGCACCTCCTTATTGCCCATATCATCATCGCCCTCTGGCACAGAGATATCCGGAATGTTTGGCACCTGCACCATGAGTTTCTGCCATTCAGTCATGACGAGCTTAAGTTCCTCTTCCTCCTTCCCGATCTCTTCTTTGAGGAGCTTCATCTCGGCGATGAGTTGATTCCGTGTCGCATCGTCCTTTGCATTCACGATCTCCTCTGAACACTTGTTCTGCTCAGCCTTCTTTGATTCAACCGACGAGAGAAGTGCGCGGCGTTTGTCGTCATAGGAAACGAGTCCATCAAGGTCGACCTTGATGTGCTTCTTTTTAGCCCCCATTTTGACAAGATCAAGATTCTCTCGGATGAATTTAATGTCGAGCATAGTGTTATATATATGTATCTACGTGTGCGCTTGATTATACATGAAAAACGTTGCGCTGAAAGAACCGCTATTAGGATGGCGGTGATACAATCAGACCATGGACTTCCCTATCTCAAAGCTGGAAAAAGCAGAGTGGCCAGCTCTGCTTCATGAGATACCTGACCCGCCGAAACAGCTCTACCACCGTGGTGCACTTCCACCACACGACCACAAGATACTCTCGATCGTCGGTTCACGCGCCGCAACGACCTACGGGAGAGATGTTGTACAAAAACTCGTTGCCGGACTCACCGGGCATCCGATCACTATTGTCTCGGGTCTCGCCCTTGGGATCGACTCGATCGCGCACGAGGCAGCACTTGCCCACAATATCCATACCGTTTCAGTACCGGGTTCAGGTATCGACGACAATGTGATCTACCCTGCCCGCCACCGGCGACTCGCAACCCGCATACTCGAAGCAGGCGGCGGATTGCTTTCCGAATTTGATCCGACCTTCCGTGCTACGACGTGGAGCTTCCCCGCACGCAATCGCATCATGGCGGGAATGTCACACGCCGTCCTTGTCGTTGAAGCACGACAGCGGTCGGGGACCCTTATCACCTCTCGGCTCGCGACAGAGTACAACCGCGACGTCCTTACTATCCCTGGCTCAATATTCAGTGGTGGAAGCGAAGGTCCACACATGTTGCTTCGGCTCGGCGCAACACCAATCACTACATCGCGCGATATTCTTGAAGCTCTCGGCATTGATGTAGAT
>JAYQPD010000030.1:0-10855 GCA_038145135.1 bacterium
TCCACCAAATTTAGCGAGACAAGTTGTCTATCCTTTGCGCCAGCTCAAAGTCTCTTTTAGTGAGTCCCTTGGCACTTTGTGTCGAGAGTTTCACCTTGAGCTCGCCGTACTTAAGCTCCACCTCGGGATGATGATCCATCACTTCTGCGTGAACAGTCACCTTTGCCAGGAATGCTAGTGCTGCCACGAAATTAGGAAAACTGAAGCTTTTCGCGAGTTGGGTGAACTTTTTGTTCGGCTCCCACTCTGAAAGCTTCTTGAGGCTCTTTTCAACTTCTTTTTGTGTCAGTGCTTTCGGCTGCTTCATTGTTGTGTATTATCGCACATTCCTTCTGTCGCGCTCGAGTGCGCGTGTGAGTAGGTGGTCGAGGAACTGTCCATAGGGAGCTCCGACTGCCTGGAGTGCCTTGGGGAATAATGAATCTGCGGTAAGACCAGGAAGGGTGTTCACTTCAAGGAAGTATACATGACCATCGTTACCCACTATAACGTCAGTGCGAGAATAATCAGAGAGACCCAGTAGTGTATGTGCGGTGAGTGCCACAGAGGCAATGCGTTCTTTTACCTGTTTTGAGAATGTGCTTGGACAGATCTCGCGTGTAAGACCAGAATACTTTGCATCATAGTTGAAGAATGGGACAGACGATGGAGGAATTATCTCGATTGAAGGAAGTACATACTGTGACTGACCACGAAAATCATCTATCACGCCACACGTTGCCTCCCTCCCCTCTATATATTCTTCTACCAAGACCTGTTCGTAGGTAGTGAGAAGGCGACGGAGCGCCAACAACAGCATATGAACGTTATCTGCTTTCATCGTGCCAACTGAAGACCCTCCCATGACCGGTTTGACCATATACATCGGCCCAAAGAGTTCGGTGATCGAGTGTGCCACTCTATCGAGTGAATCAAATGAATCGTGAGATACTAAAAAGTGACGCGGGAGCGCGATGTCGGCGTCACGAAGATGGTCTTTTGCAATCGCCTTGTTCATAGCCAGCATTGCTGAATATGAGCGAGAACCAGTGTAGGGTACCCCAAAGCGCTCGAGGAGTCGTTGTACCGTACCATCCTCACCGTAGGAGCCATGGAGCGCATTGAAGACAACATCTACACCATGAAGCACCTCATGCGGATCACGCTGCTTACCATTTTGCAGCCACTCACCGGTTTTAGTGATCACCACATCGCGTGGAGCATATCGGTCGCTTGGAAGAGCGCGTAGAACCTCTGCACCGGTCTTAAGCGACACATCAAATTCATCGCTCGGACCACCTCTCAGTACTGCTACATTGATGCGTGCCATGCGCCCATTGTAACATCCCTACATGTCGAGAGACTTCCGTATACGCTTTTTTCGGTGGAATGAGATAGAGAATCGATGTGCCTCACCATTCGCACGCAAAATTGCCTCTTCGTGATCTTTAATGGTCTTATTTGGCCCTATAATGCGTCGTGGGCGGTGCTTTTCATCTTTTACCACAGCAACTACTGGTATGACCACTCCTGCTTCATCCAGCACTTTTTCTGCAGTTCTCTTTTGTACCGCATTCCCATCAACAACAATAAGTGCAGGAAGTTGCCATTCAGTGTGGGTAAGTCGTCGCTCAAGTACTTCTTTGAGTGCTGCGGGGTCGTTTGCACCACCAACTGAGCGAATGATGAACTTTCGATACTCACCGCGCGCGGGTTCAGTCCCTTCTACGACCGTCATCACCCCGACCATTGAGGTGCCACTTGTATGTGCAACATCGTACGCTTCGACACGGATCCGCCGGTCGTCCTGGTAGTGTCTTAGATCGTCTCGGATCAAGGAGACGTCCTCTATATGTCGTAGTGCAAAAAGCTTTTTCTTCACCGTATTAGCCTCTTCGAAACGCATTTCTTTAGCATACTGTTTCATTTCTTTCTCGAGTTCCTTTATGATCTGCTTTTTCTTTCCTTCAAAGAACAGTTTGACGTGGCGAACTGTCTTTAGGTACGACTCTTTATGCTCCTCACTAGGGTACAGTCCGATCTGACGGTTAAAGTCGAGCACACCGCGTGCGAGCTTTGTCTTCATTTCATGGATAGGCTTGTCAGTGTCGTAGTATCGAAAAATGCGTTTAGTTATTTTGATCGCCTCTCTAAAGAGTGAACCGCTGGTGAATGGGCCAAAGATATAGGAGATATCACCCTCATCGAATGTCGTCCCAATATCCTTACCACGAACCACAAGAATACGCGGGAATTCTTCATTCGTGATCACGAGATGGTTGAAGCTTTTATCATCTTTGGAGTCGGTGTTACAACGCGGCTTATGTGTTCTGATCAAGTTAGTCTCAAGGATGAGCGCCTCAAGTACTGAGTCTGTTTCGGTCCAATCGACCGTCTTTGCATCAGCAACCATTTTTTCGATGAGCGTACTACGTTTATCTTTGAGGTCAGGGGCAAAGTAACTTCGTACTCGATTTCGAAGCGAAGTCGCCTTCCCTATATACAGGATCTCCTTCTGTGATCCAATGAAAAAATACACTCCGGGTGCATCCGGAAGATCGAGCTTTTCAAGTGTTTCCTTTTTCATGTGCTACCAGCATACACAAAACAGCTGCGTGTTGCTACGCAGCTGTAGTACCTACACGTTCACGAATGGCTAGTGCTCTTTCTGAGCAGGAGAATCGATACGCAGCGATATGGTCATCGATGAGTAGACCAGAACGCTTCATAAGCATGCATGCCTGTTCAACTCGCTCTATTGAGCGTAGCTTCATTTCGTCGCTACGAGGGACAAACCAATACTCTTCAATTGCTTCGAAGATCTTGGGTACGTCAGTGCGGTCGAGCTTGAACTTGTGAGCAAAATGATCGAGGATCGCTTCCTCGTATGATGAACTGAGCAGTTCATCCAGCTTCTGTAACATGTATCCCCCCTTTTGGAACTCTCTAGACCCTTAGTATACCATCACAACTCGGTCAAACTAGCCTTTTCTCAACATTTTTTTGAGGTACTTGCCAGTGTGTGAGTTAGGATTTCTCGCCACCTCCTCTGGAGTTCCTTTTGCAATGATCAGACCACCCTTAGCACCGCCTTCAGGTCCAATGTCAATGATATGATCAGCACACTTTATGAGGTCAAGGTTATGCTCGATCACAACCACCGTATTTCCGTGATCAACCAACTTTTGAAGTATCTCTATGAGTTTGCGCACATCTTCGTAGTGCAAACCGACTGTAGGCTCATCAAGAAGATAGATCGTCTTCTCAGTGTGTCGCCTATAGAGTTCAGATGAGATCTTTACGCGCTGTGCTTCTCCGCCTGAAAGCGTCGTCGCACTCTGCCCAAGTTCAAGATACGAGAGACCAACATCATCAAGCGTCTTTAAGCGTTCGTATACTGATGGGATATCATTGAAGAACAGAAGTGCATCTTCGACCGTCATGTGAAGTATGTCGTCTATATTCTTGCCTTTGTAGGTCACTTCGAGTGTTTCTTTGGTAAAGCGCTTTCCATTACAGACATCACACGTCACAAAGACCGTCGGCAAGAAGTGCATTTCAACCGCGATCTCACCATTACCCTGACAAGCTTCGCAACGACCACCCTTTACGTTAAATGAGAAACGACCACCTTTCCATCCACGTGCACGCGCTTCAGTGGTTGAAGCGAAGAGGTCGCGGATATGAGTGAACGCTCCAGTGTAGGTCGCAGGGTTGGAACGAGGAGTTCTCCCAATGGGAGACTGATCAATGAGTACTACACGCGCGAGATATTCAGTGCCAGAAAAAGTGGCTGCATTGTACGTGTGCGGTGTTCGGTAGCGCTTTTCAAGTCGTGAGAGAAGATTCCGGTGCAATATCTCATACATGAAGGTAGATTTCCCAGAACCTGAAACGCCAGTGACACATACCAAACGACCGAGTGGTACATCCACATTTGCGTTCTTGATATTGAAGGCCTTGCCACCTCGAATGATGAGCTTCCCTTTTTCCTGGTCTCGTCGCTTCACTGGAATAGCGATCTTCTTTTCACCACGCAAGTACGCAAGCGTCAGTGAGTTGGAGGTATTCTTTTTCGCATCCAGAAGTGGCTCAAGATAATCTGCCACCACTACTGAACCACCATGGACACCTGCACCCGGTCCGATATCAATGAGGTAGTCGGAAGCAAAAATCGTGTCTTCATCATGCTCAACAACCAAAATGGTGTTGCCAGCGTCACGAAGGTCAGTGAGGGTCTTAATGAGTCGATCATTATCGCGCTGATGGAGACCGATCGTTGGTTCATCGAGAACGTAGAGCGCACCGACGAGTCCACTTCCAAGCTGTGAGGCAAGGCGAATGCGCTGTGCCTCGCCTCCAGAGAGTGTATGAGCACGCCGATCAAGCGTAAGGTATTCGATACCAACATCGAGCATGAATTGCAGGCGGTCCATGATCTCACGAAGTGCTGGCCACGCGATCTCCATTTGTGCCTTTGAGAGGTTGAGAGAGTTGATGAACGCATGCGCCTCCTCGATCGTCATGCGGGTAAAATCTACAATGTTCTTCCCTAGTGTGTCTTTTGCTCCTCCGAGATAGACACGAAGCGCTTCAGGGCGTAGCCGCGCTCCTTTACAAACAGGACATTCATCGTTTTGGAAGATGCCGACAGTGCCAAGTCCGTTACACTCGGGACACGCACCGTACGGTGAGTTAAATGAAAAAAGGCGAGGTTCTACTTCGGGAAATGACGAACCATCAACTGGACATATGAACTTTGATGAGAGTATACGCTCAGAGCCGTCGGGGGAGACGATCTTCACGAGGCCACTTGCCTCCTGTAGTGCCCGCTCCACTGCTTCTGAGAGGCGCTCACGCGATGATTTCTTATCCGAGATGAACTCACTCACGTAGATCTCATCGACCACAATATCAATGTCGTGTCTCTTTGTCTTTTGGAGCTCAATGCGCTCACGTAGTTTCTTTTCAACTCCGTCGATTCGAACAGTCTCATACCCCTTACCTAGAAGGTCGTAGAGGAGTTGGTAGTACTCACCCTTGCGCCCCACCACAACCGGTGCAAGCACCTGGATCTTTGCTGAGGAGAGTGTCACTCCCATGACCTCTTTCATGTCTTTTGATCCCTTACCCTTAAGCTCGTGGGTCTCGATCGAGCGAAGAATGATCCCAAGTATCTCATCTTGTGAGAGCTTTTCGATCGGCACATCGACATCAAGACAGTACGGTTGTCCTACGCGGGCATAGAGGATACGCAGGTAATCGTATATCTCCGTAATGGTTGCAACGGTCGAGCGTGGATTGTTTGAACGCGACTTTTGATCGATGGAGATCGCTGGCGAAAGTCCAAGGATCTCATCTACATCGGGTTTCTGCATTTGACGCAAAAACTGTCGCGCGTATGCCGAAAGCGACTCAACATAGCGTCGTTGTCCCTCAGCGAATATGGTATCGAATGCGAGAGATGACTTTCCAGAACCAGAAAGACCGGTAAAGACCACCATGGCATTTCGTGGCATTTCAACGGTAATATCCTTTAGATTATGGGTGCGTGCTCCTCTGACAATTATTCTTTCATCTTTACGCTCTCTTTTTTTTGCAGACATAGGTTAGTTCAGGTGAACAGCACAGTATACGTCAAGTTTGACGATCATGCATTAGCTGCCTTGAAGCGCACTACTATATGCGTACCTACGCCTTCTATCGACTCAACATCTATGGAGCCGCCCATCTCCTCAACCATACGCTTTGTGATCCACATTCCGAGCCCGGTTCCTGTAGTTGCGTTTACCTCAACAGAGTTAACTCTAAAGTAGGGAGCGAACAGTTTTTTCTGATTTTCTGCAGAGATACCCATACCCGTGTCTTTTATTCGAATCTCAAACCATTCTTTCTTTCGTGTGAGCGAAACAGTGATCCCGCCAGTTTTAGTATATTTAAGCGCATTAGACACTACATTAGTAAGTACCTGAACGAGCCGCTTCTCGTCAGCTATTGTTGTCGGTCGTTCATACTCATGTGGCTCACGTTTCAAAAAGAGTCCGTGCTCTTTTGCGAGTGGCAAGAGAGAGGTGATCACATGCACTATGACGGTTTCAAGATCAACTGGTGAGGTTATAAACGACATCTTGCCTGATTGTAGTCGCGCAACATCAAGGAGATCTCCGATGAGCGCAATAAGATTTGAAGAGGATGTCTCTATCTGTCCTGCATGTGTCATGATCGCAGGTGTAGCTTCTGCATCCTCGCGGATCATACTTGCATACCCTCTGATCGCAGTAAGTGGCGTTCGAAGCTCATGCGCGGTCATATTCGTAAAGAGCATCATTGTTTCGTGTGCTCTGTTTAGTTTTGTATAGAGCGCAGCGTAGTCGACAATACGGACCTGACGCCACAATAACAGCAGTAGCGCTCCAATGATAAAAATGAGTATAAGATATGCATCACGAACCCGTGAGGCAAAATATGTATCGACCGCGCCCATAGTATGATCAGTGCGAATGATCACCGTTGTGCCATCTTTACTTACGGCACGGACACCGATCCAATGACGAATAGAGTGGAACGATGTCTCAAATATGAATGAGGTGCCAGGCTGCGCCACAGCGAGTGGCGTAACCGGATCAACGACACTCTGTTCTAGATCTCCCACCCTAATGAGTGTGGTCGTAGTCCCATCCGTTAACGTGAGCACCTCAACACCTTGGAGTCCCTGATCAGTCTTGTGTAGGTCCTCAAGATACGTTGAAAGCAGACCGCTTTCGACATTAGCTCTGTATGCCAACGAAATTCCATCGTGGAGTGAATTGACTCGCCCCTTTTCAAGACGCGCACTCCGATCTATAGAAAGGTCGAGGAAGTGTTGGCCGGTCCACAGGAAGGCAGCCGGGATCAGTACGAGGAGAAGTGCAGGAAGGAGAAGCGAGCTGTGCTCACGAATGGATCTGAGGCCAACTCTGAAATACGTGGCGATCTGTTGGATCATACAACGGGCTCGAGTACCGGTTCAGGTATTTTTGTGTGTCGAGAAAAATGTACTCCAAGAATGACCAACACGAGCCCCATCATGATGACGCCAAGCGAGAAGATGAGCATGAGAATACCTTGTGAGAAGAGTTGCTGAGGTTCAGTGGTCTCAGTCACAGCAGCTGTAATGCCATCAGTCCTGATGGTGTATGCTTCAGCCTGCTTCACAAAGGTGAACGGCTTCGACTTTGCTACGATAACTCCTTCATTATCGGTCATGCCAATATACACAGTATGCTCTCCATCATCGAGTTCTTTATCGAACGCGTAGCTCCAAGTTCCATCTCGGTTTGTTTTAACAGTCACTACAACAGGGGTTGAGAAGATATAGAGTGTTATGAAACTTGAGGGTAGCGCCTTTCCTGAGAACAATAGCTTCTGTTCAGGCTCAGTTACTTCCGCTGTTGCCTCTTCTTTATAGAGATCGAGTCGGTCGATACTCAGTACGTCATCTCGGACCACACCGTCAACCTTAGGGTCTTCGTACGCAACCGTTACCTGACCGTTGTCGTTGTTCGGATCGTAGCCAGCCAGTATCTCTGCACCATCTGGGAAGCCGTCTTTATCTGAGTCTGCAGCATACGGGTCAGTGTAGTACAAATTGATCTCGTCGTAGTCGCTGACACCGTCACGATCACTGTCTCTCGTAACCTTGTCTCCTACCCTATCCACTATGAGACGTTCGCGTCGTTCTGTTCTGGTTATGGCATCAGAAACAAGCACCTTGAAGCGGTCTCGCACCTGCGCGATACGAGCGTCATCACTACCGTTTAAAAGATCGAGTCCAATTCTATCGAGTTGCTGGTTCTCAAATATACGTAGTGCTTCTCTGGCTGTGATGAGCGCAGATTCATCGCCAGTTCTAAGCGCTACTGCATAACGCTCAAGAAGGTCATTGAACTTATTTTCGAGATCAAGGAGGTACCCGAGCGCTTTTGCATTGATCTCAGGATCGATCGAAGTTTCTTCAGCTATCTTATGATCATCTTCTTGTTCAACTTGCTGATCAGTCTGTTGGTCAACGTCTGTTGGTTCGTGATCTTCCTCAGTTGAGGTATCTGTAGCTTTTAGCACATCAATGATCTCTTCAGTTACATCAACGACAGGTTCCTTTGAGTCAAATGAGTCTTCAGCTTCTGTCACCTGCTTCGTGACTTCTATATCTGTAGTAGTCGCCACAACGATAGGAAGCGGGTTTTTTACGCGAAGGTACACTCCATCACTCCGATAACTGCCAAACTTGTTATGAACACGCGCAAAGAGTTTATATTCACCATTTGGCAAGAGTGTTGAATCATATTTTAGGAGCCATCTATCTGGCTCTACCTTGCGTGCCTTGCCAAGATATTGCTCTCGCAGTGATATGTGTGGCACAACAATGAGTTCGACGAGATCAGCGTAGCGAACATCAACACGAGTATCAAAATAACCAGATACAGGAAGTGGCTCGCGAATAGTTACTGTGATAGGTGGCTGCATTTCTTCTGAACGCAAGTCAGCGGTTTTAGTGTCAGTTGCCGTATTTGAAGAAGTATCAGTGTTCAGTTGATTCGTATCAGTCAGTTGTACGTCCTGCGGTGGAGGCGCATCTGGAGAAACTTGGGTGTCCTGAATTATCTGTGTATCTGAAGTTCCAGATGTGTCAGAATCGACCGAAGTTCCTGAAGTATCGGAAGTTCCGGTCGTACCAGAGGTAGGATAAGTATCACCGGACGAGTCAGCGGTAGTAGTACTTAGCGCAGTGATAAGCTCAGCTCGCAGTGAGGTGCGGTGTGATGAGGGAGCCGTATGGAGGCCAAGTTCAACCGACTCACCATATACAACACTGAGTGAGTGGATGGCGAAACAGAGACCGAAGAATATAAAGAAGAGTCCTGCATATCGAGAAACTGAAGCGGCGCCTTTTTCATCAAGTGAGACTGAAATGAGTGTAGGGAGAGCAGTGACCGTCGGTACTTTCTCATTGTGCGAATTTTTTGACTTTTTAGAGGAAGCTGATTTCTTTGATACAGACCTTTTTACTTCTGGGGCTTTCTTCTGCTTAGGGGTCACTGACTCTTTCAAAAACTTCTTCGCATTCGTAGAAGATTTTTGAACTTTCTTGTTAGAGAGTGAGAGAGTACGGAGCGTATCACCACCGGTCACAACGACCGATCCCTTCGCGGCGTTTGACTTTGTGGTGGTGTTTTTTTTCTTTGCATTGCTCCGTGTGGGCATAACACTTATTTAGTGATCGTTCGACCTGCAAGTTTATAGAGTTCAGCGACAACTTCTGAAAGATTGGTTTCGGCCTTTTGTCGGAATATCTTTGCTCCGAGGGAATATACGCGTTGTTTGTCTTGCTCTGAGCTTTTATTTGAGAAAACGAACACTGGCACTTCCTTCAGCTCTGGGTCCGATTGGAACTTCTCCAACACACCGAAGCCGTCCATACCAGGGATCATAAGGTCGAGAAGTACGACGTCTGGCTTAAATGACATTGCAAGGTCGTACGCTTTGAGGCCATCATCTACATACAGTGGCGAGCAACCATTGGCAGTCAATTTAACAGCTAAAAGGTTCTTCAGAAGAGGGTCGTCTTCGACAACAAGCACCTTGAGGCCCTGCGGTTTGGGCGAATTCGGTTCTGGCATAGAAGAGGGTTGTCGTGCGGGGGCACCAGTTGCTTCAGACGGTGCTAGGGTCGCTCTCTGTGATCCTGTAGATTCCTGTATTCCACCCATCGTGGAAGGGGGTATGAACGACCCGAGTTCACCGGACGCTTGTTTCATCTGAGTCAGAATCACACGTGCTTTATCGAGTACTTCATCAGGTGTGAAATCTACCTTAACGACATAATCTTTCACGCCTAATTTTAAGACCTTTTCTATCTCAACTGGTTGCCCTGAATTCGATACGACCATTACAGGTACCTCATCCATGAGATGCTCTTCGGACATGACCTTGAGCACTTCATAGCCGTCCATAACGGGCATCATGATATCGAGAAGGACGAGGTCTGGAGAGAATTGGCGAATGGCGGCCAGTCCTTCCAGGCCGTTGCGATATCTTTTCACATCAGCACCAACTGCAGTCAGTTTTCTAACAATGACTTCAGCAAGGAATTCGTCATCCTCAAGCAGTATGATGGTTGCGCCTTGTAATATATCTTGTGACATAGATTACTCACTAAATGATGACTGATGCACAGGAAGGACTGAAAGCGGCAACTCAATAAAGAATGTGGTTCCCTTCCCTTCGATGCTATCAAACCAAATTCTACCATTGTGTGCGTCGATAATCTTCTTCACTATAAACAGTCCCAGACCAGTACCGTTGGCGTCCACCTTTTTGGCGTTATCCATACGGACAAACTTCTCAAAAAGTCGGTCACGGTCAGCGGGAGGTATACCGATACCAGTATCTGCTACTGAGTACACCACCTTGCCCATACCATAGATGATCCTGACCGTAATAGTTCCTGAATTTGGTGTGTATTTGATCGCATTATTGAGAATGTTAAGAAACGCTTCTTTGATACGATCGGGGTCAGCGGTGATCTTTCCAGTCTCTTTGTTCGGGTCAAAGTTGATGATGATCCTCCGCTCATCAGCCATAGGTTTGAGTTCTGATACCGCGGAAATAAGTGTGGTCTCAGAATCGATCTGAGTAAAGTTGTAGGAAACCGTA
Source organism: bacterium (assembly GCA_038145135.1). Classification (GTDB taxonomy): domain Bacteria; phylum Patescibacteriota; class Minisyncoccia; order Phycocordibacterales; family UBA918; genus JAYQPD01. Next base: position 10,675 of record JAYQPD010000030.1, read on the forward strand.
CCGTACTCAAGGTGATCTGCAGCCAAAAGATCATTCACCAGTGTCACCATGCGCTGCACACTCTCCTGGGACTGCTTAAGAAGCATGGTTTGCTCTGGTGTGATGGCACCCATCTCTCCCTCGAGCAACATCTGCTGTGCCCACTTAAGCGCTGAGAGTGGTGTTCGTAGCTGGTGGGCGG
>JAYQPD010000031.1:0-4156 GCA_038145135.1 bacterium
CACAAACGCCGGTGCGGGGTGGGCAGCGGCGTTTGTATATGTTCGTAACCTTACTCATCTGGGACGTCAGTGCCCTCATGCGCACCTGTATCGTCTGTGGTGGTCTCGCCAGACATATCACCACTCATCTCCGAAGACGCTTCGTCGGGTGTCGGTGGCTCAAAGTCTGTAGAGATCAGCTCTTCAGGATCGATCGAGACAGGGTCTTCTGAAGGAATATCGCCAAGCACTTCTTCGGGTGGCGGGTAGGTGATCTGCTCTCCAGACACCTCTTCGACATGCATCTGAAATGCATCGACAGTATCTGCAACCTGGGTTATGAGCGCACTATCGAACTGAATACTATTGGATGCAGGTGTCTGATCGAGAGCCTCAACCTGCACTAGGGAGTCAGAATATGCAAGAAGCAGGGCGTTCAGCTTGATGAGTGACTCCTTGAGAGCTGTGAGTTGTTCTGACGACAACTTACTCTGGTCGGTAGTCGCGAGAGTGGTGTTGATGGTCTTTATACGATCCTTGATCTGCGCCTTCGCAGCGGTGGCCTTCTCGGGGGTAAGTGTCTCAGAAACAATTGCTGTGTGAACATCGTCCAGATCACGCTCGAGAGCATCTACCTGTCCGGCAATGTCCGCAACGTACGTGATCTCGTCGCTTTTGGTCGCGAGGGTGAAGAGTGCCGCGATCCCGATCAGTACGATAGCTAGACCGAGCACTTTGAGGGTGGTATTCATTGAAAGTATGTATTAAAAAGTGGAAATTAAAAGCGTCCTCCTTTCCATGCTATGACGCGCACACCCTCTTTGCCTTACATCACCATGCACACTGGACTCACTGCGTACTTTATGGTTCTATGCCAGAAGAAAGGAGTGTCAAATGGACACCTACTGGCAATTCATCACTCGTCAGCGTCGAATCGCTATCGTCGGCATATGCGTTTCGCTGACGCTATTTTTGCTCATGTCCGCATCCCTGTTCCTTGCACTTCCCTACGAACATGCGCTCGGGGTGGGAGTGGTGCTGATGTTCACCTTGTGGCTGCTCTGCAATCGGGGCCATATCGATGACACCAAGTACTTAGACACCCCCGGCACACTTACTCCTTGGGAACTCTGTAGAGCTATTTCCACGATCCAAGAAAAAGGATGGCTTCCTAAACGCTGTGAGATACTGGTCACAAAAAACGGACGGAGGGTTCCCTCGGTCCGCTCGTCAGGTTTTCTCTACCGTGAGCACTCAGAGCTCATACTTCCGCTGCGAGACAGGGCACTGTCTCAACCTATGGCACCCGAGGCGATCGTACTCCATGAAGTTGGTCACATGATCAACTGGTGGACAGGCCGCAATGCTCCCCTGATCTCTCTTTCAGTGGGGTTCATAAGCACAGTGATGGGGTTAAATGGCACAGTGGTGGTTCTGTTGATGACCTTAATGAATACCAGCCCGGAGCAGACCTTCGGCAGTGCAGTATCTACGCTCACTTGGCTACTCGGAGCGGTGATTAGCGGGTTGCTCCTGCGCAAGACCGCACATGCCTCAGAGTACATTGCCGATAGCCACGCACTCCTCACGCTTGGTCGTAGGGGCGCGCACGGCCTCATCATCACACTTACAACATATGTACTCTACCAGTGTGTCGATGCGCGCCAATCTTCGCGTATGCACCCCGCTCCGAACGCCCGGATTCGGGCACTCGAGCAGTATCTGAGTGAGCAGAAAAGTACCTGATCTATCCTCTAGAGGATAGATTTTTTTAAAATATAAAAACACGCGCAGGTGCGCGTGCGTGAGTTGGCCGTGGCCTATTCATATTCTTCAAGTCCGACGTGCCATGCCCGGGTCTTGCAGACATTGATCCTGGCGATCTCCGGCGCCGCCTCTCCGTCGCGGAATATCGCTTGGAGCGTCACTCTACATTTGTGCGCTCCGCGTGGGACAGTGATCTCCGTCTTTGTACCACTCCTGAGAGGGCCGTGTTTGAGCAGATTCTCTGACCAACGACACTGTCTCTTGGTGCAGACAAGGGCGCTCACCTCAATGATCTGTGTGTAGTATGACTCCACCACAATGTCGTTGTAGACGCGGAACCACACCCCTTTACTCTCTGCTGGTGTGCTCCCTAACACAAGGGCAGCGAGACCAAAAGCACTAACCACTTTGTTCATGACGATCCTCCTCTGTCTGCGCCAAGAGTATCCACGGCGTGGTCAGTTGTCAAACCTGCCCCGAGTAACCTACACAACATATAAAAAACACGCACGGGGTTCGTGCGTGTGTCTTTGATCAGTTTGCGTGCGACACCAGTGTGCACATGGTGATGGACGCAGGGTCTACCGTATCTCTGTAGCACAGACGAGCATTTTTTCCGTCTGGACAGGACACCACGGTGACATCACCGCGGTAGTAGTTCAGCTTATCACCAAACTCTTTCCACGATAGGTCACCTTCTTGAATGCATTCCCTTCCACCTTCGGGTTCGAAGAGCATCTCGGCCTGACTTAGATCGCGTGTTGGTGTAACACCGATCGCAAACACCGTGCCGTCATTAAACCACTGTGGGTCGATCGTGCTGTCTTCCGCGAATGCGAATGGTGCAGCGAGATTCAAAAGAATAGCGAGTGCTAATAGTTTGTACATGATCATTCCTTCGCGTTGATGATTGCGATCAGTGTCTCGAGCATGTAGATCTGGTACGCGATCTCTTTTACCCTCGCTTCCGCGGTATCACTCTGTTGTTCTTCAACATTAACGTACGAGATACCGTGCCGTCCGCAGTAGATGGAGAGTGAACCGTCGTCCTCTGCTCGCTTGTTGTCTTGAAGAACAGTGTTGATACCCTTCTCGACGAGCGCGTGGAATAGGACTCGATCCGTTGTGAAGAAGAAGTTGTCAGTATCGACATCAGAGATCATGAAGACATGCTCCGCGTCCCACTCATACTGGCCGCCCTTCAGATAATACTTGACCGAGTATTGTCCTTCAGTGTTGTTGTGCAGTGCAATGATCGGAAATTGGGACGACGAGACTCCGTCCTTGATACCGAGCTCTTTGAGCACGTTCTGAGCGTAGTTCGAGAGGTAGCGATGCGCTTTCTTCGAGTACGATGAGTACTTTTTAAGCGTCGCCTCTATACCCGCATCGGTGAAGATACGGTTTGGATCAGCGATATACTGCTTTCCATCAATAGAGAACGTGATATTCCTATTTCCGGACTGATGGATGCTGACCAGTGTGCCACCCTGCTTCTCCAGGACCGCCTTGGCCGCTTCAACCGAGACAAATTCATTCGCGTGCGGCGCGAAGTAGTATGGGCCGGGACCAAACGACCGCACCTTGAGCGATCGCTCAAGTGTCTGAGCACCCGCCTCCCTGGCACACAACCCAACTGCTATTGTGGAGATTCCATAGAATAGATCTCTGCGAGTCACCATGCGTCTTCCCTTTCTCAAAGAGCTGGAACAACTTGCCGTGGACTATACGTTTATATATGTGTTTCGTCAATAGAATAGAAAAAACCGCATGCAGTGGTGCATGCGATCAATATTTGGATTGTCGTCAGAGCTTCTTTAGGATACGACAACGCCCGTTGTAGTTTGCGTTGTACGCGGCCCTGCTGTTGGCGGCGCCATAGCCGTGCTTCGAGCCACCGGTCGAAATGTACCCGCCACAATTTGAAATGACGAGATACCACCAGCTCGGCACTGACCGTGTTTCGTAACAGGTGCGACCCGAATTGGACTCACAGTTGTTGACCGCGTTAGCACGGGCCGACTCCTCATCCCAGCCGGTACCCGTTCCCCACCAATAATATGATGGGTCCGAATCTGGAACTGCGGCGACCGCCTTCCAGTCTGCGAGGGCTGGAGCGGCGAGCGCGAGCGGGGCGATACCAAGTACCGCAGCGGTAACTGCACCGATGAAAAGCTTTCTCATTCGTTCCTCCTTGGAACAATCAACGGCAGGTTCTACCTGCCGTCTTCTGAGTGGAAAGATAGCACGCAATGCAACGGCGTCAAGTGGTGTGGTGGAAAACGACCGGTCCCAAAGGGCCCGGTCGGGTTGCCCCCCGGGTCCCCCCGAGGTATAGCTAACCCCCCCGCCCGCGCGCGAATTAGCCCGCGGGGGCGGCGAGCCCGCGCATAAAGGGTGGGCGGAACCG
>JAYQPD010000031.1:4166-10738 GCA_038145135.1 bacterium
CGGGTCGTTTTCACCCCTGTTACCTCCATCGTTATCGCTACAGCACCGGCACGATCTCTAATTCGCCCGAGGTGGCGTCAAGCCAGCGAATCATGGTTGGACGTACGCGGAACATTACGAAATCGTCTGCTCCTTCCACATAGTATTTACTCGTGTTCTTCGCCTTAAAGTGTTCAAACCACATGTCGTGTTCATCAGGAGCGATCTCTTCTGCTTTACCGCGAATATCGACAACTCTGAGCGGATCGAGTTTCTCCTCGATGACCGAAAGTGACATATGGGGGTTCTGCTTCAATTGCTCGTACTTCCCGAATGCTCTCCGGGTACCGAAGTACACGTTGAGGTCGCCATCAACAACATACAGCATGAGCGATGTGTGCGGCCCACCCTCTTTGTCAACGGTCGCAAACACCGCCTTGCGGTGGTTATTGAGAAAATCGGTGACAACAGTTCTCAGAGCATCTTTTTCCATAGTGATGGTAAGTTTATTCCTACAATGTCTCCTCTGTTTCGGTCGGTTCACTGTCACTAGAAGTTTCAGTATCAGCTGCTACAGTCTCCGTATCTGTCGCCTCCTCAGTCGATACATCTTCTGATCCATCTGTCGTAGTGGAAGCTGTTTCCTCGTCGACGACCGGTTCTGGTTCTGGTGCCTTCACCTCATTTGGGTCTACCACTTTTGGTTTTAGCCCGCCGTTTATGGACGCTGAGTTATTCAGTGTATTAACCGGCTTCACAAACCCAGATTGATCAGCTGATGAGATCTTCCCGGATACGTCGATCGTGCCTTTATCTGACATCCCAAAGAAGATAGCGCCGAGGGCAAGAATGCCGGAGATACCGACGACCGCTCCACCAAAGCGCACTGCTGGTGATTCTAAAAGTGACACCTTTTTTCGTGTGATTCGTGGCATATGTGCGTACAGTATATCACCCTCTTCTTCAAATAGGTCTGGTATTGCACAGAGCGGCCATCCGTGGTACATTCTTTGGCGTATTCCCGAGGCATTTTGCGTTCACGCACTATAAGACTCGAGGACTCATACTGAATTTGAAAGACAAGATCCGCATCAATCTCGCAATACGCGCCCCTGAGCTCCGAGTTATCGGTGCAGAGGGTGAGAACCACGGTGTCATTTCCCGCGCCGAGGCCCTGCGTCTTGCAGAGGAAGCGAATCTGGATCTCATCGAGATCTCCCCTTCCGCAGTACCACCGGTCGCAAAGATCATGGACTACGGCAAATATCAGTACGAGGCCTCAAAGAAGGCGCGTGAAATGAAAGCAAAGTCGCATGTAACGGAAACAAAGAGCATTCAGGTCAAGATCGGTACCGGAGAACACGACCTGTCGCTCAAAGCAAAGAAGACCGCAGACTGGCTCACTGAGGGGCACCGGGTCAAGGTTGACCTCTTCCTCTGGGGGCGCTACAAGCACATGGAGGAAGCATTCCTCAAGGAGCGGCTCGAACGATTTTTGAAACTCATCCCCGCAGAGTACAAGATCGCCGACCCGATCAAGCGAAGTCCGAAAGGATTTACCGCAACGATAGAACGAGCTGGAAAGGCAAAATCATAGTCACACAATCAGAAATTTATTATGAAAACCAACAAGTCATACACGAAGCGTTTGCGCGTCACCAAGAACGGAAAGGTCATAGCACGTCGCGCTGGTCAGAACCACTTCAACGCTAAAGAGTCGGGCCGTGGCCGCCAGTCACGCCGTAAGGCAATGCCTATTCAGCTCACCGTCAAGGACCGTCAGCGTTTCCTTCCAGGCATGGGCGCATAGTTTCAGTATTATCGAATCATTAACCAGCACAGCATTTAACGTATGGCACGAGTAAAAGGAGGAGTTCAGGCAAACAAGCGCCGTCGCAACATCCTCGGTCGCGTAAAGGGTTTCCGCTTCGACCGTTCAAAAAAGAAGCGCGCTGCTATCGATGCCCTCAAGCATGCAGGGCTCCACGCATTTGCACACCGAAAGGACAAGAAGAATGACTTCCGTCAGCTCTGGATCGCACGCATCAATGCAGCGATCCGTCCCCACGGCATGACCTACAGCCGCTTTATGAAGGCGCTCAAGGACAAGGGTATCGCGCTCGACCGCAAGGTTCTCGCCACCCTCGCCAAGGACAACAGCGGCGCATTCGACCGCATCGTCGCAAAAGTGAAGTAGAGAGTGAAGTATAGAAAAAACGCCGTGATCTAGGGATCACGGCGTTTTGCATTTGGGCGTCAGGGGGTGTCGAGTATACTCTCCCCCATCCAGCGTTTCGGCATTCCAAGAGACCAGTCGGGGCAGACGTGCGTTCTTTTCATCTATCTGGTGCTGCCAAAGCCCCGGATCGACATACTGCCACGGCGAGCCATTTAGTGTGACCACTGGCCAGCACACAGTGGGCTGTGTTGGTGTGTGTTCAGCGCACTGTTTCAGAGGACGTAAAAGGGTTAACTGTTTCAAGAAACTCCACATGAGGAACCTCCTTAGAGTACCCTACGCGTAATAGTAGTTGGAGTCAACGGTCACCAGTGTGGGCTCTTGCTTCCCCCTTAAGAGTGCCATATATCTCTTTCATTGAGCCCCAGAAGGTCGTTTCGTGATAGCGGATGTCGTGCTCACAACAAAACGCTTTAACGACCTTCTGAGCTTTTGAATACTGGTACCGCGACATACGAGGGAATAAATGGTGCTCAATCTGCAGATTGAGACCTCCCATGATAATGAACACAAATGGTGTGTGCTGTACATTTCGTGTTGAGGTGATCTGATGTCGCCACGTTACCTGTTCGTCTTTGCGTAACACCTCTTCACCTTTGTGGTTAGGGGCAAAGATCGTACCCATATACAGTCCCACACAGAGCACATGGACGAGTAAAAATGTTACGCTAACGGTCAGTGGTAGGTATGCCATGACCATATACAGCAAGACAGCAAAATGCACCGCCACGAGCACTAGTTCGAACAGGTACCATCCAATGTGTTCAGGTACATTGAGCCAGGACCTGATGACCTTGCTCGTGTACACGATAGGTAGGACACAAAAAAACACTATGTGTTGATGTTTGAGCATGAAGTCAGGTGCAGCATGCGCTTCTCGCGATTGGTTGGGAGAGAACAGAAAAGGGATGGTGAGGTCTGGATCGTGGCCCTCTTGATTAACGTGCTCATGGTGAGCTGAGTGTTCTTTGTGCCAAAGACTTTCACTCAACCCTGCCATAAGGCCGAAGACAATTTTTGAAATCAGCTTATTGACGCGCTTATTCGTAAATACCTGATTATGGGAAAGGTCGTGACTCAGCGTGCCAACTTGAACAAGTGCAAACGAAAAGAAGAGAGCGTTCAAAGTCTGAACGAGTAGAGAATCCGAAAGTGTCAGTATGTAGACGCTCAGACCAACTCCAAGAAATGCCAGTGCGACGAACAGTGTATATCGTCCATACGTCCTCTTATACAGCCCTAATGCACGCACACGTGCGTCCAACTCCTCATATGTCGGTTCATTCATGTTAGAAATCAATCTCTAGTATCTGATCAGCTTCCGGTGCGATCGCATCAACTCCGAGGTAATCACGAAGTCGCTGGACCAAGAAGAGCGATGCACGCTCCTCCCCCATGGTCACAAAGACCTTCTTCAGACGTTCTGCACTCGCTGCCGCAAACTCGATGAGCTGGTCGCGATCAGCGTGTCCTGAGTACCCCTGTATCATTTTGACCCGAGCGCGCACGTTCACGTCCTGACCATCGATCGTGACCCGCTTCACACCATCCTGAAGAAGCCTTCCAACGCTTCCAACTGTCTGGTACCCCACCAGGAGGAGTGTGGTGTTCTTGTGCTCGAGGTAACGGAGCTCATGTTTCAAAACTCGCCCGCCGTGCGACATGCCCGAGCCCGCGATAATGATCTTCGGTCCTTTGACATGTGCGATCGCCTCAGACTCCTCCTTCGAATTCGTCATTTTGAACTTCGGGAAATCGAAGATATCATCCCCAGCCTCGATCTGAGCACGGACCTCAGGCTTCAGGTACGCGCGGTGTGCGCGATATATATTGGTGACCGAGATAGCAAGTGGCGAGTCGAGAAACACTGAAATTGACTCAACTTCACCCGATTCCACCATGTTGTTGATCTCGAAGAGCATCGCCTGAGTGCGCTCGAGTGAGAACGCAGGGATGATGAGTGTGCCGTTATTCCTCTGTGTATGCTCGATCTCCTCACGAAGCAAACGCGTACGCTCATTCACTCGTTCATGGAGACGATTGCCGTAGACTGATTCCATAAGGAGATAGTCGAGGTCCTCCTGCGCTTCAGGTGGCGCTAGAAGTGGCTGCGGGACGTTTCCAATATCACCCGAGCACATGAACCGCTTTCCATTTCGTTCGAACACAACGAGTGCGGAGCCAAGGATATGCCCTGCGTCGTAGAAGGTCGTGGTGACATCACCAAGGGTGAACGACTCATGGTACCCATGCGTCGTCCAGAGCGCGAGTGCGCGATCAATGTCCTGTGCTGAATATAATGGCTCTACACCAGCATATCTTGCCTCATGTTCCATGATCATAAGGGCGTCCCCGAGCATCACCGCTGCAAGGTCGCGCGTCGGGACCGTTGAGTGGATCTTGCCGCGAAAACCATCCTTAACGAGCTTTGGTATACGGCCAATGTGGTCTGCGTGCGCGTGTGTCACGATGAGCGCATTGAGCGTACTCACCTCATAGGGGAATGGAAGTGCATTGTTTTCGAGTGCAAACTCTCCTCCCTGTTCGAGGCCACAATCAACGGCAAACTTTGCACTCCCGCTGTCGATCACGAAGTGCGCGCCGGTCACACTGCCTACCCCGCCATAGAATCCAATGGTTGTTTTCATAGTTGTGCTACTGCCTTCGCTACGACATACCCAATACACGCACCAACCGCATCCATAACGAGATCAGTTGCCGTGTCGATGACGTACCCGGGTAATATCGGACCGACGATATATTCATACACCTCCCACGATACTCCGACGAACATCACGGCGCCAATGGTACCCAGAAACCCAAACGAGAGTCGGTCGCTGTAGCGTGTGAGCCCGAAGCGGCTCTGATACCCCAAGGCGACCATGGCGCCACCAAGTGCATGCATTGGTATATCGAGCCATTCGTAGACCCAATAGAGTGAGAACACAAGCGAGAGCGTATGCAAGACCGCCAGCACGATGATCGAGAGGGCGAAGATAAGAAAGACAGTCTTTTGCATGGTGCCTTCAGTATAGCAGAGCCAGGAAACGTGTCGGGTATAAAAAGACCCGTGTACTCACGGGTGCTTTTATGAGGATCACAGGCGCATGCTCCTCGAAATTCGAGGTGGGTGTCCTTTCCGGATCACGTCTGAAATCTTGCTGATGCAAGGCCTCATAGTTCACCGCGACTACAGACTCCCGAGCATAAAATTTAAGCGGAACATGCGGCAAGTGATCCTCAATTCCAGTATACACCTCTCCGTTAAACGCGCACGGTGTGGATACACTATTTGTATTTTCGAATACAGTTTTTCACCAAGATTCGGGAATACAGTCAGATACGAGGCGCCAAAAAGAAAAGCCGCGAGGCGTACTGACGTACGATGAGCGGCTTTTCTTTGTAGGCAACAAAGTAGCTGGCGTATTCCTGGGTCTTGAAGTTAGTCAAAGATGTTATTGAGATCAACATCGTAGAGAATCCTCTCCTGCACCGTCTTGTAGTTGATGAGCTCGTCTTCCTTGAACCATACCTTTATCTCGCGCTCTGCCTCTTCTGGAGACTCCGAACAGTGAATGAGGTTGCGAACTGCGCGGTTCTGGAGGGTCGAGTGGCCGTAGGAGTCGACCGTGAGGTCGCCACGGATAGTACCTACGTCTGAGGTAGCGGGCTCGGTTGAACCTACGAGCTTTGTGACAATTGCCACTGCCTGGTTCCCTTCTACGACCATCGCGAGCACCGGACCGGCAGTAATGAACTTCACAATGGTGTCGATAATGCCCTTTCCGTAGGTCATGGCGTCCTTCTCTACTGGAAGTCCTTGAGCCTGTAGGTCCTCAATGATGCGGTTTCCCTTCCTAAGGAACCATGCTTCGTCCTTGTTGTAGTGCGTCATACACTGCTCTGGTGTAGCAACCAAGAACTTGAAACCAGTGAACTTAAGACCAGTGCGCTCAAAACGGCTGATGATCTCGCCAATAAGGGCGCGCTGAACGCCGTCTGGCTTAATAATGACGAGCGATCGCTCTTTATGCATTTCTCTTGGATTCATCCCGTTAGAAAGTAATTAGTGAATAGTATGCTCCGTTCATCCGTCTCAAGCGTAAGTGCTTTCTAACGGGATGAATAACGACGCTAGTATGTCACAGATATGGCTATGTTTCAAGATGTATTTTTCGGGTTAGTGATCAAGGATGTTTGTTTGACAATGAATATGGATATGGTACAGTACACTCAGCCAAGTTAGGAGGTGGCTAATGATGTTCAAGTCCAAACCGTTCGAGGGTTACCCAACTCCTTGGCGTTCGGTGTGCGTACTCTTCCCCACCCGTGCCGGCTTTGACAGCCAGGGGAA
>JAYQPD010000032.1:0-10381 GCA_038145135.1 bacterium
CAGGCTACCCGAAGTAGAAATCTAGAAAATATTTGTGCGGGTTTGCCAGTTGTCCCCAACAACTGGCTTTTCTTTTATCTCATCTCACTACGCTGACTAGCATCTGCGCAAGGTGGAGAGTGACACTCTGTACCTCCTATGGTACCGTTCGAGGCGGACACAGTAATGATCGGAGGCACGAATGTCGTACGTCACACATCTAAATCAATTCCCCGTAAAAGGGATGCGTGGAGTGGCACAAAATACACTCGAAGTGCGCACGGCCGTTGGCATTGTCGGAGACCGACAGTTCGCACTCTGCAAGAAAACAGACCAGGCTGCTGCCTGGGCTCCCAAAGCGGCGTTTCGTGTGGGAATGAACACACCACTCATCCCAACACTTACACCACACCTCACACAAGATGTGATCGATCCGGGACAAGTACTCCAAATCGCTGAACAACTTGGAGTGCTAGAGCTCAAGGTGATCAACACACACCGCGAGTTCAACATGACTGACAGTCAGTCGCCATCGGTCTCTCTACTGAGCCTGGCGACAGCTCGTGCTCTGCCGCGTATGGGAACCCACACAACTCATACGGACATAACTCCCTGTTCGATCGATCCACGCCGCTTTCGTATGAATGTGTGGATCGATGGTCTGGAACCGTTTGAAGAACTCAACTGGGTCGGTCGCGAGATCACCATCGGCGCATGTCAGTTCAGCGTGAAGAAACCATGTGAGCGGTGTAAGGCGATCAATGCGTCACCTGAAACAGGAACGTACGACATACCACTCCTTCAAGAGCTCGGTATTTTCATGGAGAAGCGTGGTTATGAGAAATCCCCAAAGGCCGTCATGGGACTGATACTCACCCCACTTTCAGGTGGGGTGATAACTACAAGAGATACGATCGAAGTACATTGACTCACCACCCAGAAATGGGTGGTTTTTCTATCTGAATGGATTGACAGGGTATTGTTACAAGTTCAATATAAGTTGAGCAAACACGTAGGAGGAAACCATGCCGAAGTATTGTGAATGCGGACGTGAGATACGAGTGCGGGTAAGAGGTCGTTGGGGACCACCTCCAGACGACCACAATCTGTGCAATCAATGCTGGCAGTCTTTGATTGACGCAGAACGCGCTACATGAATGAGTGACCCGATCTATTCGGGTCTTTTCTTTTATAAAAACTGATAAACCACTCTTGTCAAACATAGCTCAAAATATGAGTACAATAGGCGCTCGTGTTGTTAGTGCACAGTTATCCAACCGTGTAGGTCAAAACAGCGCTAGGATGTGAAAAGACGTACATCAAGGGAGGACCGTGATGCGTATCCCCTACCAAAGTAAGCTGTGGGCATTGGCAGTGTGCGGCGCTCTACTCTTTCCAGAGCAGGCACTCGCAAACCAATGCGCAATGAATGCTCTTCAAGCGATCAAGAACGCTGGGAGCGATCAACGAAAGCTCAAAGCTGCGTGCTACACCCATCTGGATGAATGGCTCGCGAGTAGACCGGTGGCTGCGAAGTGGAAGAATATGAACCAAACTGCCCGAAGTGAACAACACGACTATATGTGTCGTGTGGTTGCGTCACTTGCAGGTGATCTTCGTAGCTTTGCTGAAGCGTCTATCACCTGGGTGAGTGATACTGTCGGCATCGCGCTTCTCAATGGAAAATCAACACGATTCAGTGTTCGTATGGGCGCTGGGTGCAAGATCAAAGATGTCTGTACTCCCTCCAAGGGATGCCTCTCGAGCACTATCGGTGACTACAGAAAACTCTCGAAGAGGAAGTGACGGGGGCCGCTCAAATGTGCGGCTCTTTTATTGTGATATCCTGGTATGACCTATGAACATCCCCTCCCTAGTACGCCGTCACAAAAAACTCACGGTCATATTGGGAGTTCTTCTTGTGTTGACGCTCATCGGCTACTGGTTTGTGATGCACACCAACAGAGGAAGTAGCTGGGCGCTCTACGCGATCGCGGGGTGGCATGCACCGCTCAGCGTTAAATACCAAGCCCTGAGATCGGCAGTCCGTCAGGTCTCCCCGCGAGCACACCCAAGGTCATGGTCAGCGCAACGATGACCCAAAACAAAGAGACGCCGATAAGAAAAGCCTTTTTCATAGCAGTTTGAATTCTTCAGAGTGAATGAGATGTTTCGGTACACCTTTCGCCTGACACTGAGCTATGAGGCTGTGCATCATAGGTGGAGGGCCACAGACATAGATATCTTTCCCCATGATCTCACTACTCAGTTTCTGTACCGCATCCATCGTGAGAAACCCGTACTGATCTGCATTATACGGAATGACACGTAAGCCGGGGTATACCTGTGCGATCTCAGTCAGCTCCTTAAGGAAGATCATCTCCTCTGCAGTCTTGGTGGAGTAATAGAAATCGATTGAATGACCTGATTGCGGGTTCATGCGTAAGTTGCGTGCCATATTAAGAAATGGGGTGATACCGATACCTCCCGCGATCCAGATCTGATTACGGTTGGTGCCATACAGATACGTGAACGAACCAAACGGTCCCTCAACGAGTGCAGTCGCACCTACCTGAAGGTTTCGGAGCTCGTTCGTGAAGTCACCGAGTGCTTTCGCGGTGATTCGAAGCACTGGTTCCGAAGGCGCCGAACTGATCGAGAACGGGTGTGTCTCACGTTCTATGCCACCTTGCTTAAACCGTACAAAGAGAAATTGTCCGGGGAGGTACTGCATCCGCGCTCCTTCAGAATGCATGACAACTTCAGTCACTGTCTCGTCGAGTTGGTGAACCGCGTGCACCTTATACGTGTAGCGCGACACCGTCATACGGCCAAAGATAGTGCGATAGAGGTAGGCCGAAAGTGCCAGAATCGCAAAACACATGAGTGACCACTTAAGAAGTGACATCGTACTGAGCGCTCCCGAAATCAGAAATGCATGGAGCGCACCGATAAAAAAGACAATGCCGAGTATCTGATGCAAGAATTTGCGGATCTGGTATCGCCACTTTGCATAAAAGGTGACTCCGAGAAGCCCCATCAGAATCACCAGTGCAATGATGCCTAGGTTCTTTGGCCAATCACCACTCGGGAGAAGGTAGGTCGCAGTGAGGTAGAGTGACGTAGGCGCATACCGAAATGCAAGCAGAAGAGGATGTACGAGTAAGAACAGAAGTGCGAGTGTCCCGATCTTGTGGTGTACGTTGTACATTCGATCGAGACCGCCAAAATACTCTTCAAGAAACCAGAGGCGGGCACTCAAAAGAAGCGCGAGTGAAAAGAGTGTGGTGCCAACGATCGCGGTCAGCTGTCCGAGGCTTGAGAGGATGCTGAAGAGGTCTCCGAAACGTGGACTAAGCGGCGCGCTAAAAACCCATACGACTAGAGGAAAAGACGTGACGAAAATGATCGTCAAAAGTCCTATCTTTCCCTTGAATGAGCGCATAGAAAAGGTCGCTGATATTTTATCACTTCTAGTTACAACAAAGCACCTCATCAGGTGCTTTGTTGTTACATTTTATGAGACTGCGGCGGTAGCTTTTTGCTTCCGTCGTGATGCTGTTTGTTTCCTCCCCTTCTTTACCTCAAAGGTAAACTCACCATTCTTCGCTCCGATCGCAACCGATCCTCCAGCAAAGACCCCGTGGGAGACCATCATCGAAGCAAGCGGTGTCAGTATCTTCGACTGTATGAGACGCTTCAGCGGGCGCGCACCATACTGTGGGTTGTAGCCTTCTTTCGCGAGGTACTCGTAGACCTCTGGAGATACGGTGATGGTGATCTCCTTCTCAGCAAGACGCTTTACCACAATATCGATCTGCATCTTCACAATGCCTGCGATGGTCTCTGGCGAGAGGATATCGAAGACAATGATCTCATCAAGACGGTTCAAGAACTCGGGGCGGAAGAAGTTCTTCAAACTCTCAAGCACCTTGTCCTTAGCTTGTGAGTAGCGTGATGCATCATCGTTCTGGTGCGAGAAACCAAACTTCGACATGCGGTCGATGTGTTCAGCACCAATATTCGATGTCATCACGATGACGGTGTTCTTGAAGTTGACCTTGCGTCCCTTTGCATCGGTAAGATGACCTGAGTCGAGTACCTGGAGCAGGATGTTGAAGACCTCAGGATGCGCTTTTTCTACCTCATCGAGCAAGATGACCGAGTACGGGCGATGACGTACCAGCTCGGTGACCGCGCCACCTTCTTCGTGACCAACATACCCAGGAGGTGAACCAATGATCTTCGATACCGAGTGACGCTCCATGAACTCAGACATGTCGATGCGCACAAGCGCGTTCTCATCATCAAAGAGGAATGCCGCAAGTGCCTTCGAGAGTTCGGTCTTCCCTACACCCGTTGGACCAAGGAAGAGGAATGAGCCGATCGGGCGATTTGGATCTGCAATGCCAGCGCGCGAGCGCTTCACCGCGTCCGCGATCTTCTTCACTGCTTCGTCCTGACCAACAACACGAGAGGTGAGCTCGTCTTCCATGCGTGAGAGCTTTGCTGCCTCTTCCTCGAGCATGCGTGAGACGGGTACACCCGTCCAGCGAGCGACCACCTTTGCAATATCTTCTTCAGTCACTTCCTCCTTCAAGATGCGCTTGGTCTTCTGAAGTTTCTTGAGCTTCTCCATCTTCTCGGAGAGTTTCTTCTCGAGTTTTGGAATCAAACTGTAACGTATCTCAGCTGCACGCGTGAGGTCGGTACCCGCTTCGGTGCTTACCGCTTCGATGCGGAGCTCCTCGAGTTCCTTCTTCATCTTACGGATCTCACCGAGTGCGGTCTTTTCGTTATTCCAACGCGCCTCAAGCGCTGAGGTCTTCTCGCGAAGTTCAGTCATCTCTTTCTCGATCTCCTTAAGTCGCAGCTTTGCTTTCTTGGCGTGCTCCGGAAGTTCTTCTTCACGTTTCAGTGCTTCGCGCTCGATCTCAAGGCGACGGATCTTGCGGTCGGCCTCCTCAAGTTCTGCAGGCTTGCTCTCAAGTGAGATACGAAGTGCAGACGCTGCTTCGTCGACGAGATCGACTGCCTTATCAGGAAGGAAGCGATCGGTGATGTACCGTGACGAAAGATTTACTGCGGCGACGATCGCGTCGTCAGTGATGCGCACACCATGGAAAAGTTCGTACTTCTCAGCGATGCCGCGAAGAATAGCGACAGTGTCTTCCTGTGTCGGCTCATTCACATAGACTGGCTGAAAACGACGGGTGAGCGCTGGGTCACGTTCAATATATTTCTGATATTCCTTCAGAGTCGTAGCGCCGATAACACGAAGCTCACCCCGTGCGAGTGCGGGCTTCAGCATGTTCGCTGCATCAATAGCTCCTTCTGCAGCACCAGCACCCACAATAGTGTGGAGCTCATCGATGAAGAGAATGATGTGTCCTTCAGCCTGCTGCACCTCCTTCATGATCGACTTAAGACGCTCTTCGAACTCACCACGGAATTTGGTTCCTGCGATGAGAAGCCCAAGATCAAGTGAGAGGAGCTCTTTATCCTTTACCGACTCTGGCACATTCCCCGTTGCGATCGCCATAGCAAGTCCTTCTGCGATCGCGGTCTTTCCGACACCCGCTTCGCCAATGAGGACCGGGTTGTTCTTGGTGCGACGCGAGAGAATCTGAATGACACGCTGTATCTCAGTATCGCGGCCGATCACTGGGTCGAGCTTACTCTCTTCTGCAAGCTTGGTGAGGTTTCTCGTGAATTTCTGAAGTGAGCGATACTTTTTCTGCTGTTCTCCAGATTCAGCTGCTTGCGGTGATTCACGAAGCTCTTCGAGCGCGCGCTCGACAACTTTTTTATCAAGACCAACACGACCAAAGATCTCAGATGCTGGACCTGGGTGTTCGAGTGCAGCAAGGAAGAGATGCTCGGTGCCTATATAGGTGTCGTTGAGGCGTGCCGATACCTTGCCCGCTTCCTCGAGTGCCTGCGCGAGGTCGGGAGTGAGGTAGAGCTGGTACGACTGCGAGACCGAGCGGCGCTCGTCCGGACCCTCGAGTGATTCAATGAGGAGGTCAGCGAGCGCGACGATATCGATGTCCATGCGCTCGAGTATAGAAATGACCGGCCCGTCTTCTTGCATGACGAGTGCGGTCAAGAGGTGCACTGAGCTCACATGGCTTTGTCCGCGCTCGATCGCGAGCTCATGCGCGCGTCGAACCGCTTCCTTTGCTTTAGATGTGAAGTTGTGAAATGGAGGCATACTCATGTGAATGGCAGTGACGTTGCTTACTATAGGATACTACGTATTTCTATAACAGAAAATTCATTCTGTGCGTCACCCTGATGCTCGTATACTACAACTTTTTTATAAAATGTCAAAACTACTGCATGGCGATACGTGTATGCTCCCTAAGCGCCGTGACGGTCGTTCTGAGTTCCGCTTCTGTGGTCTCCTCACCGAGTGAAAAACGGATCGCGCCGAACACGACATCGTCCGGAAGACCAAGCGCGCGCAGGACATGGGAGCCACCTACCTCACCCCGCTTGCACGCGCTCCGCGTAGAGCACGCGATACCACGATGATCGAGACCAATGACCGCATACTCCCCATCGAGACCGGGGATGGAGATGTTGACGTTGTTCGCGACACGAGAAGTGCGCGAGCCATTGAGTACCAGGCTCGGAAATGCTTTTTGGAGTCCAGTAATGAACTGGTCACGTAGTTTAGTGATCCTACTCGCGCGTACCTCGTACTCATCTTGCGCGATCGTAAGTGCTGCAGCACAGCCAACGATGAGCCCTACATGCTCGGTACCTGGGCGAAGCGAACCTTCTTGTGCGCCACCTCGAAGCAGGGGTGCGAGGTGCACCTCCCCACGAAGCGCAAGAACGCCCGACGATTTCGGTCCGTAACACTTCCCTGCATCAATTGACATAAGGTCGATCCCGAGTGAGTCCATTTTGCATGGAAGCCAGAGTGGTACCTGACTCGCATCGATGTGTGTATAGGGGTACTGACCCCCGTGTTCTTGGCGCCAGAGCCTGACCATGCGCGAGAGGGACTTCACGTTCTGTACAGTACCCACTTCACTGTTTGCATACGCAAACGTCACCAAGACCGTTTTGTCAGTAATGAGCTTTTTGAATTCTTGCTCCAGGATACTTCCCTCACTGTCCGTCGGTGCGTAGACGATACGTACTCCCTTTCGTTCAAACGCTTCAAGTGGCGCGAGGAGCGACGGGTGCTCGAGCGCGGTCGTAATCACCTCCATATCACTGTATGCACGTCCCTGTTCTGACAGGTATTCGATCACGCCATGCACAGCGAGGTTATTCGACTCTGTGCCGCCTGAGGTAAAGATAATGTTGCGTGTGGTAGTGGCAAGCACCCTCCCAACATCCCCACGCGCCGTCTCAATGGCTGCGCGCGCCATCACACCATCCTTATGCACTGCGCTAGCGTTTCCGAAGACCTCCCGCTCATACGGGCGCATCGTTTTAGCAATCGAAGGTCTAAGTGGCGTCGCTGCTCCGTGGTCGAGGTAGATACGCTTTTGCTTCCAAGGTAATCGCATTTCACCATCATTCCATAAAGTCGCATAAACTCAAATGTCGTGGTATAGTTCACCGCATTCTGCCGCCTGGAAAAGTAACACCGCGGCTTCCATTGCCATGCCGAAAAAAATCATACAAAAGTCACATAGTGTGACACGGCACCCTGTTGTCGTCGTCATGGGCCACATCGACCACGGAAAGTCGACACTTCTTGATCATATCCGCAACACGAATATCGTGGATAAGGAGGCAGGAGGCATCACCCAACACCTCTCTGCGTACGTTGTTGAGCATGAGACAAAGGAGTCTGGAAAGAAACTCATCACATTCCTCGATACCCCTGGTCATGCCGCATTCCAGAAGATGCGTCTTCGTGGTGCCGACGTAGCCGACGTCGCCATTCTCGTTGTGTCTGCTGAGGAAGGTGTGAAGCCACAGACACTTGAGGCGCTCGCTTCCATTAAAGCTGCAAATATTCCCTACGTGGTCGCGATCAATAAGATCGACAAGCCAAACGCAAACGTTGAGCGCACCAAGATCTCACTTATTGAGAACGAGATCTACATCGAGGGTATGGGCGGCGACATTCCGTTCGCACCTATTTCCGCAAAGGCAGGTACAGGCATTGATGACCTGCTTGATCTAGTACTCCTTACCGCTGACCTCGCAGAACTTACCGGTGATGAAGGTGCGGTACCTTCTGGCGTCGTGATCGAATCCGAACTCGATACACGCCGAGGCACCTCTGCAACACTTATCGTGAAAGACGGTATCCTTAAAAGCGGAATGTTCGTGGTATCAGGCACCACCTTTGCACCAGTTCGTATCATGGAGGATTTCCGTGGCAAGCCGATCAAAGAAGCAGGACTCTCTACCCCCGTACGCATTGTTGGCTTCTCTGACGTACCAGAAGTAGGCTCATCATTCACTACGTGTGCCACCAAAAAAGAAGCTGAGGCACTCGTTCTTCAAAACAAGGAGTTTAGTGCCGCTGCTTCTGGTGAAGTCACCACTGATGCAACACTCCCCACTATCCCGCTCGTCATCAAAGCAGACACGGTTGGCTCGATCGAAGGTATCGAACACGAGATCGCAAAGATCCCTCAAGACCGCGTGGTCCTTAAGGTGATCGACAAGACCGTTGGCGGCATCACAGAGAACGACGTGAAGAATCTCGGAAATTCAAAGAATGCCATCATCATTGGCTTTAGCACTTCAGTTGATCGTCAGGCACGTGACATCGCAGAACGCGTCGGCGTCGAGATCGCAACCTTCGACATCATTTACAAACTCGCGGAGTGGCTCGAGGAAGCAGTGAAGACACGTACTCCAATAGAGACCGTTGATGTAAAGACCGGGAACGCAAAGATCCTTAAAGAGTTTAGTGTTACCAGAAACACCCACGTGCTCGGCGGACGAGTACTTGAAGGCGTGCTTAAGGTAGGCGAGATCGTGAAGGTGATGCGACGTGATCTTGAGATCGGCCGCGGCACCCTCGAGAATCTCCAACAGCAAAAAGCGAACACGCGTGAAGTATCAGATGGTGAGTTCGGTATGGAACTTCACACAAAGGCGGAGATCATGCCGGGGGATACTATAGAGGCTTTTGAGACGATAGAGAGATAGCATCTACCACGAGCAATCTCTAATATATGACTTTTAACCGAAACGACCGCGCACTCTCGATCCTCCAAAACGTGATCGCGGATTTTGTGCGCGAGGAGGCAAATACCGACCCACTCATTACCGTTACACGACTCGATGCGTCTCCCGACATGAAACGTGTGATCGTTATGGTCACTGCATTCCCTACTGAGAAAGAAGACGCTGCGGTCATTTTTATGAAGCGGAAAGGCACCGAGCTTCGTGAATACGTGAAAAAGCACGCTCGTCTGCGCGGCATTCCCCACTTTGAATTTATGGTCGACTACGGCGAACGCAACCGTCAGCACTTAGACGAAGTCGCAAAACAGATCGAAGAGGAAAGTTAATACCTCGTAGTAGAGCCCTCAATATGGTACTATTGCCCCGTTGCTTTCAGTAGCAACGTGGCCTGGTGGTGAAGTGGTAACACAGGGGACTGCAAATCCTCGACGCGCGGGTTCAATTCCCGCCCAGGCCTCAAAATTACGAAGTAGTTTTGAGCTTGGGAGATGTGTGCCTGCGCACACATCGTCGGGAATTGAACGACGGAGTATGTCGCTTTGCGACTACGAGTCGTGTCCCGCGGCACTTGGTGAACGAAGTGAACTTAGTGACCGCAGGACAATCCGCCCAGGCCTCAATCGCAAGGCGATTTCCAGGGAATTGAAGATCCCTGAGTATATCGCGCTGACCGTAGGGAGCACGATACGAAGGGTGTACAGAATCAGTATGATTCAATTCCCGCCCAGGCCTCAAGTTGACTCACCTCAGTATCTCTGATAAAACGTTGCCTAGCACAGGAGGACCCCGTGAAGAAAAAACCTGAAACAGAAAAGAAACCTGCTGAAGTCAGCAGCAAGCAATCAGCAGAACCTGCAATCAATCCCTCGATCGCAACAGCAATGCAGTACGTTCCTGAAAGCAGGATGTGGTAGCACTCAAACCGACACTATGTCGGTTTTTTATTTACCCTGTCTTTGGTATTATCTACCCGTTGCCCGGATGGCGAAATTGGTATACGCGCAGGACTTAAAATCCTGTTACCCCTTAAAAGGTAGTGTGGGTTCGATGCCCACTCCGGGCACCACGACGAACGAAGTGAGAAGTGGTCGAGGGTATCGAAAAGGTTGTCGAGCTTTTCGACCATAAGAAGAAAAGATCACACAACCTGAACAGAATCTGTAAGATTCGATGCCCACTCCGGGCACCACAGAGAAAAACACTGCCTGCGCAGTGTTTTTCTCTGTGG
>JAYQPD010000033.1:0-10250 GCA_038145135.1 bacterium
ATAGAGTTTCATGCGTACACTGTATCATCTTGAAAGGACCGCCTGAAGGCGGGGGCTTTGCTCCCAAAGATGGATAGTAAGTATACAACAAGCCCCGTCTGGGGCTTGTTGTATACCTTTTGTGGGAGCTGCCTATACGTCGAGGTTGGCGTGTTTCGCGTTCGATTGGATGAATGATTTGCGACTTGATACATCCGTACCCATGAGAATATCGAAGATGCGGTCTGCGTCTTGCGCATCCTCAATGGTGACGCGCTTCAGGACACGGTTCTTGGGATCCATAGTGGTCTCACCGAGCTCTTCAGCGTTCATCTCACCCAAGCCCTTGTAGCGCTGGATGCGTACCTTGGAAGTCTTCTTTGATGACACCTCTTCGTCTTCGGTCTCTTCATCACTTTCCTCGTCAGTACCCTCATCAATTGAATCCAGAGCAGAAGCATCTTCCCCAAGAAGTGCAAATTTCTCTGGGTCTGAGTACGCATACATCACCTCCTTACCTCGTTGGATCTTGTAGAGTGGCGGCTGTGCAATGTATACGAATCCCCCTTCGATGACACTTCTGAAGTAGCGATAGAAGAGTGTGAGGAGGAGTGTGCGGATGTGTGCACCGTCGACGTCGGCATCGGTTGCAATGATGACCTTGTGGTAGCGAAGCTTTGAGATATCGAATACGTCTCCAATAGCAGTACCAAGTGCGATGACCAGGTTCTTGATCTGCTCAGAAGCCAACATCTTGTCGAGACGTGCACGCTCAACGTTAAGGATCTTTCCACGAAGTGGAAGGATCGCCTGAGTGCGCCGGTCGCGTCCCATCTTAGCCGAACCTCCTGCGGAGTCTCCCTCTACAATGAAGAGCTCCGATTCTTCAGCACTCTTGGTCTGACAGTCGGCAAGCTTACCGGGAAGCGCCATGCCCTCGAGTGCCCCCTTGCGAAGGACCGAGTCCTTAGCTGCCTTCGCCGCCTTACGTGCCTTCACTGCGATAACGACCTTATTGATGATGGCCTTTGCGTCGTCTGGATTCTCCTCAAGGAATTCCGCAAACGCCTCGCCGAAGACCGACTCCACAGCACCACGTGCTTCCACCGAACCGAGCTTTGCTTTGGTCTGTCCTTCAAACTGGATCTCAGGCATCTTTACCGAAACGACTGCAGTGAGTCCTTCAAGCACATCGTCACCCGTAAATGACTCATCCTTCTCCTTGGTGAGATTATTCTTTCGCGCGTAGTTGTTGAGGGTTCTGGTGAGCGCGGTCTTGAAGCCGGTCACGTGCGTACCGTGCTCAGGGTTGTAGATATTGTTCGCAAACGCAGAGATACGCGACGAGATGTCATCGACATACTGAAGCGCCACCTCAACGTTGAGGACATTCTTGTCGACCTCATTCTTTTCAACGTAAAAGATATTTCGATGAATGGTCGTCTGGTGTTGGTTGTAGAACGAGATGAGCGAACGAAGACCGCCTTCAAAGAAGAAGGTCATCGACGGTACCTCAAGACACTCGTCAGCGAGATAGAACACACCATCGAGATCGAGCTTGCCCTGATACTCACGTGCATCAATGACCGTGAGGCGAAGATCCTTCACGAGATACGCTTGCTGACGCAGGTGCGAGACGATACGGTTCCACTCGTACTTTACTTCGTTGAAGATGGTCGGGTCAGCCTCAAACGTGATGATGGTGCCCTGAAGTTTTGAGGCACTCACCTTCTTTACCTTTCCTTGCGGCTTTCCTATCTTGTAGTCCTGCGTGAAGTACCCACCATCGCGGTACACCTCTGCCTTCACATGTGTCGAAAGTGCGTTCACTACTGAGACGCCCACACCATGAAGACCACCGGACACTTTATATCCCTCACCACCAAACTTACCGCCTGCGTGGAGCGTGGTCATAATGGTCTCAAGCGCAGAGACCTTGGTCTGCTTGTGTACGTCAACCGGAATACCACGACCGTTGTCGACCACACGTACTCGATTACCGGGAAGAAGCGCTACCTCAACGCGATTAGCAAAACCACCCATTGCTTCATCACGTGAGTTATCGAACACCTCCCAAATGAGATGGTGGAGTCCATCGGGACCAGTGGTGCCGATGTACATACCCGGTCGCTTGCGAACTGGCTCAAGTCCTTCGAGGACGGTGATGGCCGATGCGTCGTATCCACCCTTTTTCTTCACCTCTTTTTCCTTTTTTCCGGCCATACTAATACTCACGCGAATAACGCTTATAACCTGTGTAGTATACCAAAAATACAGTCCCTGCGGAAGCAGTCGATATCAGAAATATGGCTAAAAACAGACCTAATTTCTTGGACTTTTCACAAGAAAGAGGGCGTCTTGTGCAGGTATGGTGACCGTTTCCCCTACTCGAGTGCCGTTGTTGACCTTTGGATCGATTGTGCCCTGAATGCGGCTGTAGGTATACGTCCCAGTATTGGGTAACTCAAAGCTCCATGGGCTGTGTGACATATTGAGGAGTACAATACCGTTCTCATACTCGCGGTAATATCGTTCGCCCGTTCCTTCGTACACCTTGATGTCACGAAGCTCGGTAAGGCCTACTTGTTCGGAGATACCAAACGCGGGCTTCTTTCCCTTCGCACAGTAATGGCGCTCAGTTGTAGACGCACAGTCTGCAGCGAGGAAACTAAAGCTGTAGTTCTTCCATTCGTTTGTCACGAGCGTTGCCAGTGGTTCTTCTGAGTGTGTCGTCATTGGGAGCTCAAGCGCGAGCATGCGCGGAATGTTGTTGTATGTCTTCCCTCCGTAATTCCAGTCAGTACTGCCGCGTGCTGAAAAACTTACCGTGTATTCTTTACCCGGAGTAAACTTCATATTTTTTACCGGAACAAAACGCACCCCAAACCATCCATTATTTGGCACCACCTTACTCGGGTCAGGCACTGACACCACCTGAGCACCTACGCGGCCCAACCCTACCTTCTTCGCTGAATATCCTTTCGTTGTCTTCATCTCCCATGCGTCCGGGAGATATGAGCCGACCACGGTGCGTACTCGTTTGAGTTTCGAAACAGGTCGCCCGAGCCACCCTGGGGTGTTTGCCACACCGTTGTGATACTCATCCCAGTCAAAGACTCCATACAGATCTTGTGAACGCGCGGTATCCGCTTCGCTGTTTGGATCGAAGTCGAGCACAGAGATCGCTGAGTAACTACTTGGGAATGAGAGTAAGACAGCCGACGCTGTGCCGATTCGCGCACGGTTATTCATACCTTTGTAGAAGGAGACGTCGCAGCCTTGCTTCGGTGGTACGCGAGTGATGATCCCGTTAATCTTCTCAGTATTGCACATGTTATAGGCCTCAGTCGGAGCCTTGAGTGCAGGGTAACTCATTCGCGGACCGATCGACTCTCCCCGCACGATCGCGGCTTCCTTCTTCCAGAAGCGGAGGTGACTAAAGGCCTCTGAGAAGCGATCGAGGTCGTTCTTGCTTGGATACGCTTCCATCTGGATACCATTGAGATACAGCGGGTCACGAACGCCACCTCCTGGAGAAGAACTATCTGCCTGGATAATCTTTGATGGGCCAAGGAGGGCGCGCAATTTCTTGTGGAATGTACGAGTGCCGATACCAAACACGTTCATGCCGTCTATGTACCCATGATCAACTACACCATCGTTATTGGCATCCATTGCGACATTCTTGTTTTGTCGACCGAACGTCCACCGTCCAACATCAAACTCCACGCCGTCAGCGTTTGCGAACGCGACCCTGCTTGCAATAAGGCGAGCATACCATTCCCCTGCCTGATCACCCGGCACTGGCGGGGGCAACTTATCATCCGCTACAAAAGGGTTTGCTGGGGAATCATATACTGGACTTTCAAGTGAAAGATTGAGCATCAGCTGTCCGGACCAGAATCGCATTGGCACTACCGCCACCGCATCTGTGGTGAACAGCTTATTGTCACCAGGCATGCCGAGCGACTTCCTCCACTCGTCACGACGAACAAAGAAAGTGGTGTCGGTCTTGGACTTTTCAATCTTTTCTACACGCACGTACTCAGCACTCTGCCAGTTCGGTGTGCCGTCATGCATTCTTTGATAGAGCGTGATGATATGGTGACCTCCGCGAGCACCCCCATCGCCGTTTATCTTGTCGATATCCTTCTGTGACTTAGCGATACTATCTGGATCCTTCACGACCAGTGCGTACAATCCGTCACTATCAGGAACATTTGAAAGACTTACAATGTCACTCCCTGGCATGTAGAGGATGTACCCAGGCCAGAGCTGCTTCCAGATGGTCCACCCCACCCCACCGTATGCATCTTGGAGCGTCACGATCTTGGAGTTCGCCGGATCCCCCCAGTAGTCCTTTCCGCTTCCTTGGTCTCCTGTGCGCCTCACGATATCTTGTGAGCGATCAAGTGCAGACTTCGTGACACCTCCACCAATGTGAAGCCATGCCATGTCGCGTTGCTCACCAAGTGCATTCATGAACTCGGAGCCCGGTGTAGTGTCGTATGGTGTCGTCTCAAAACTTTTGAAACTGAGCGTCATTGGTGTTTGTCTTCGACCTGGTAGGAGTGACGCAAAACGAGGTGTATTGAGTAGTTCTTCGGATTCTTCGTCGACGTCTTCTTCGATGGTCTGTGTACCCGTCCCATCAGACAACAAAGACGTGCTCGCACCAAGGACCTCGCCCATCATACTTTGAGTGAATGCAATGAGGTCTGCTGTGATGGTATCGAGCCCAAGAAGTAAGCGTGTCAGAGCAGAATCATCGGCTGCATATGCAGGAGAACACGAGAAGGCAAAGAGGACGAGCGCTCCTACAACATGGTTCTTCAGTGCACGCATAGACATAAACTAACCCAGGTGTTCGAGGACACCCCTAATAGGTTAATTATATCCTCTTGCTACTATGCTGTGGGCGCTATCCCCACAACACAGAATACTACCCGTTTCCGCAGTTATTTTCTTTTTCTTGTTGGATATGGTTATATGAAGCTAGAATCGTTAACAGAGAAGGATCTTGAGGATGGCTGAACAACATGAGAAGCCCGCGCCAAGAAAACTCTTGGTCATCAGTGACGATGAAGATAAAGATATGCAGATCAACCTGCCCAGTGAGCTCTTTCGCACTAAGATCATTGAGCCAGACGTCATAGACCGTCAGTTTCTTGAAAAAGGATGGGACGGTGTTGTGATCATGGTTGATTCAGTATCAAAACGATCATTGATCGTCTCCGAGCTACGCGAGATCAATGGCGACACCCCTTTGTGGGTACATATAGGAGAGAGTCTGCTCAAGGTGCCTAACCTATCTACACTTCACTACGCAAGCTCGATCACGGATTCGGTTGCAGCGTATTTTGAGATCGGAGAGAGAAAACCAGGAGGGGTAAAGACCTGATGGCTGCTCGTGTACACAAACTGATGAGTCGAGTATCGGCGTCAGCACTACATCTTGCCCTCTCAGAAGACATGCAAGAGGAAGTGACCTGGCGTGATGCCGAAGGGCTCAGATTGTTGTTCGACCTCATCAACACCGTAGGGTATGATCGAGCCCGAGCTGAGTACGATGTAGAATTAAGACGATATCAACGAGGGAATCTGCGATGAGCTAGCGGACCTCAAATCCCTGCGCTTTGAGCGCGTCGTAGACAGACTGCATATACTGGTCTGCTACGGCGCTCTCAAGCGTTTTTTCATATGACTGGAACACGATGCGGAAGCCGTAGGAGACCCTCCCCTCCTTTTCAAAGCGATCGAACATATCGATACGCGTCACGTTCAGACCAGCGGCATCTTTAACTATATTTTGTATTGCCTGTTCAGTGGGTACATGGTCCGTAGCAAGCGCTTCAGCGCTTTGCTTCGTGACCCAAAACGCAACATCCCGTGTCATATAGGGATACGCGGAGAATGGTTTGTAGGCAACCTCGCTCGAGAGTTCATGGGCAGTATAGGTCGCTGGTTTTGGAAGTGTCTCGATCAAAGCTTCGAGGTCGAGCTGTACTACACCCTCATTCCCAACACACACAACGTCACCAAATACTTCCTTCAGAGCAGTGCACGCTGCGTCGAGTACTTTTTGATCTTTCTTTTGTGAAAATCCTGCCTTTGAGGTGACCCCGAGTGTAAGCATGAGCCGTTCACCGGTCGCTTCAAAGACCGTGCCGATCTCGAAGACCCTTATCTGCTCCGCGCCGAAGAGGTCAGCGTTTGGCGCATTAAGCGCGAGTGCCTCACGCATATTCTTTTGCATTCCGCTTGAACTCCGCAAATACCCCTTATCTGACGCAAGTGCATTCTTGAGCTTCACCTCATCAGTATCACGAAACGAAGAGGTATATATTTCTGAAAACCCGAGCACGGTGAGCATGTCGCGCACTTTCTCTCCATAGTAGAAGCGGGCGTTGACCTCTCGAAGCGGTATCGGCTCTATGGTGATCGAAGGCACATGTTCATATCCATGTACGCGGCCGATCTCCTCAATAAGGTCTTCTGGAATAACGAGATCAGGGCGCTCAACCGGCGGTGTGACAGTGAGAATGTCATCTGCCACCGTGTATGCATAGCCAAAGCGCTCTATGATCGCGGCGACCTCGTCCATCGTGAGTGAAAGACCGAGGACTGAATTGAGTTTCTGAAGTGGGAGTGAGACATCCGTCTTGGGTACGTGGGCCGGATTCGTATCGGCATATCCGATGATCTCGCCACCACAATAGTTGACGATAAAACGAGCTCCTGCTGTGACTCCGAAGCCAGCCATATCTCGGACCACACCGTTCTCAAAACGTTGTGAGGCATCGGTGCGTAACTTTAGTCGCTGTGATGTTTTGCGCACTTTGACTGGATCAAAGTTTGCCGATTCGAGGATAATGTCGACAGTATCTTCATCAACTTCCGCCACCTTTCCTCCCTTGATGCCAGCAATACCGATCGACGTGTCAGTTCCGCCATCTACGATAAGCGCATCCTCATCTGTAAGTTCATAGTCCTCACCAGTGAGAGTGGTTATATGTTCACCCGCATGTGCATTTCGTACGGTGATCTTGAAGCCACCGTTGTTGGAAAGTTTCTGTGCATCAAACGCATGGAGGGGCTGCCCAATGCCGAACATCACATAGTTCGTCAGGTCGACCACATTGTTGATCGAGCGCTGCCCCATGGAGGTAAGAAATGCCCTGAGCCACTCTGGTGACTCCCCTATTTTCACCCCGCGAATGTACGCAGCAGTGTAGCGAGTACATGTCTCCGTCTCGACAGAGACGGCAACATCGGACGCCATCGGTTCAAGTACCGGTGTTTCTCTAAGTGGATCTTTGGTGAGCGGAATATTCAAAATGACTGAGAGATCCTTCGCGATGCCACGATGTGAAAGTGCCCATGCTGATTTATCAGGCAGCACCTTTACATCAAGCACTGTGTCATCACCGACCTGCTCCACCCCCTCAATCTCCCATGCATGGAATGTGAGCGCTTCTGCAAGCGTGTCAGGAGGTGGGAGTTTCCCATCGAAATAGTTTGTATTGAGCTCGTTATAGCTGATCTTCATACTTTAGCCCGTTAGAGATAGAAAACGCTTGAGGCGATTTTTAATATACCGTTTGCCCATACCACTCTTAAGATACTTTTCTCTAGTATACGCATCACTCTGATCTAATGATGCTTCATAATAGATCAACTCTAACGGCAGACGTTCAGCTGTTGAGCGAACTTCGCCACGTATGTGTTGCCTCATACGTTTTCGTAGGTCATTCGTACATCCGGTATACCATTTACCGTCTGTAACACTTTTTACCACGTAAACATAATGAAAATTCATAATCTCTAACGGGCTAAAACTGCGAGACCACCCGAAGGTCGCCATTATAGAAGAGCCGGACATCATCGACGCCGTAGCGCATCATCGCGAGTCTATCGATACCCATGCCAAACGCAAAGCCCTGGTAGATCAGCGGGTCGATACCTGCGTTTTTAAGTACGCTTGGGTGTACCATGCCTGCTCCCATGATCTCTATCCATCGTCCACGGAGTTTTTCGGGCGCATTGTCTCCGGTAAGGCGCATGTCGACCTCAAGCCCCGGCTCGACGAACGGGAAGAATGAAGGGCGTAGCCGCACTTCGGCGTTGCCGCCAAAGAGTGTGGTGAAGAAATACTCGAGTGTTCCCTTTAAGTGACCGACTGAGATACCTTTATCTACCATGAGTCCCTCAAGTTGATAGAATTGTGCCTCGTGGGTCGCATCGGTTGCTTCATTTCTGAACACTTTCCCTGGCACAATGACACGAATCGGGAATTCACCTCCCTCTTTCATAAAACGTTCCATGTAGCGTACTTGGACCGGTGAGGTGTGCGTTCTCATGACCGTATCATCACCATCCTCGCGTGTTATATCCACGTAGAACGTATCCTGCATATCACGCGAAGGGTGATCCTTCGGTACATTGAGAAGGTCAAAGTTATAGTGAGCAGTTTCCATTTCTGGACCTTCAGCGAAGACGAACCCGAGCTTTGAGAACGCAGTGTTGATGTCACGCATAAGGCGCGAATGTGGATGAATGTGTCCCTGTGGTTCGAGCATAGTTATATTCTAAACATTGAGTTCTATCACCTTATCTTATTGCGTGATGGTCGTAAACACCTCAGCGTAGAGTCCATCATCACGGACAAAGATCCTCCCGCCGTCGAGCGCCACCTTCAGCTTGGTGCCAGGATAGATGAGCTGAGTATTTTGCCACGAACGATCATCGATCTCGACCGCGTAGAGCCCATCGTCAAGAAGGAGCAGGACCAGGTCCGAACTCGACGGGTAGAAGTCGAACCACAAGACCGTACTCCCCTTTCTGTCGACACGGATCGTGTCGCGACATACTCGCTCACCCTCTATGAGACGCGCGGCTTCGGCTGTTGTCGACGCACGTTCGTGTACCACCTTTTCTTGAAGCATGTCTGCATAGACATGCTCACCATAGAGAAGCGGTGTTGACGACGCACGTACGTTGTCGACGCAGTAGTAGTACGGGCGTTCACGATCACCACCAACCCACGCCGCTTGTATCTCATGATCACTATCTTCATTGAGACGTACACTTCGCCACTCCTTGGTAGTGGTAGCAGTGCTGGTCGCGGAGGTGGTACTTGCGACCGGACCCACAACGGTGCCAGTGTAGATCTGTCCGACGCGGTCGGAGAGGCGATCGATGAGGGAGTCAGCGCTGCCATCATTCTTAAAGAGTCCACGCACGTACGTGTACTCACTGTTCGCTATAAGCGTTGTGGTTGCCTTACTTGTTGTTGCGACATACGCACTCGTACTTGAAGCAAAAGCAAACGGTGTAGAACTCCCGATTTCGACCTTGAGCACTTGGGTTCCGGTCGCGGTCGTGTACTCACCGATAGCCCGGATCTGTGGAATTGCCGGCATGGTGAAAGCATACGCCTCAGTAACTATGTAGGGAGAGACCGGTAGATCTTTTGTCCAGGTGATCAGGTCTTTCCCCTGCACACTCACATGATGCACACCAGCGATCAGATCTTGAATATACGCAGCTTTTCTAAAGATGCGAAACTTCGTCACCTGTGCTTCGTCGACAAAGAACTCCACATCGGGTGAGTCGGTCGAGATGTAGAGTCCACCAACTCCTACGATAGTGCGCTCACCGAGCGCGTCGAGATCGAAACGATACCCGGTCGTGTAGAACCAAAGTGCCGGCATGGCTACCAAGAAAATGATGAGGAATGACACAAACACTATTCGACGATGCGAACGCGGCAGTGGTGTAACTGTTGGTCGTGACGGCATAGTAGTTATGAGGAGGCAACCTTCTCTTTACGTGTCTTCGGAGTTACCCAAAAACCCATGTAACGACCAAACATAAGACGCGTCTGGGCATCGAGTCCTGGGATAGCAGAAAAGACGATCATGGTGATAGGTACCAAGATCCATTGTACCGCGAGCACCACATAGAGGAGCGGACTCTTCTCCTTCGGTCGTGTCGGCAGCAACGTGAGTGATATGAAGGATGAGATCACGAGGCCGAACATCGCAAGAATGAGGAGGTCGCGTACTATGATGGGGAGATTGTACGAGAGCACTGTCTGGTGGAACTCTTTGGTGCCGAGGAAGATAGGTGCCCACCCGAGAATGAAGAGCATGATCGGATTGGTCACCAGTGACCAATACCCTTCAGCTTGCTGAAGCCCAATTGCGATCCGCTTGTGAAGCGGTATCTTTTTATTCTGTGTGAAGTGGTAGATGATGTACACAAAATTC
>JAYQPD010000034.1:0-9006 GCA_038145135.1 bacterium
CACGACCGGCGGGGCGTTTTTCATATATTGGAGTGGGTTAACGAGCGTACTCTATCGTACGGCTCTCGCGGATCACGTTCACGCGGATCTCGCCAGGATACTTGAGGTCTGACTCGATCTTGCGCGCGATCGCTTTTGCGGTCTCGTAGGCGCCGAGATCGCTCACCTCGTCTGGCTTCACAAAAACGCGCACCTCGCGTCCTGCCTGGATCGCGTAGGCCTTATCAATGCCGGTGAAGCTTGTTGCGATGTTCTCAAGGTCTTGGAGGCGCTTGATGTAGTTCTCTACCGAGTCGCGGCGAGCTCCGGGGCGGCTTCCAGAGATAGAGTCAGCCACCTGCACGATGATCGATTCAGGCGTCTCGTATGGGTACTCCTCATGGTGCGCCTGCATTGCTTTGACAACTGCTTCGTCGACGCCAAACTTCAAGAGAAGACGGCGACCGATCTCGACGTGCGAACCTTGCACCTCGTGGTCGAGCGCCTTCCCAATATCGTGGAGGAGTGCGCCTGCCTTAGCAACGGCAACATTGACCCCAAGTTCTTCAGCGATCATGCCGGCGATATGCGCCATCTCGACCGAGTGCCAGAGTACGTTCTGACCGTATGAGGTACGGAAATGAAGGCGACCGAGGATCTTGATGAGGTCGGGGTGGAGGTTGATGACACCTGCCTCGTAGGCCGCTTTCTCGCCCATCTTCTGCATAGTGGTCGCTATCTCTTTCTTTGCTTTCTCAACAAATTCCTCGATACGCACCGGCTGGATGCGGCCATCTGAGATAAGGTTCTCAAGTGCGGTCTTAGCGATTTGACGCCGTACCGGATCGAATGACGAGATGACGATCATGCCAGGCGACTCGTCGATCAATACGTCGACACCGGATGCGCGCTCAAAGGCACGCACATTGCGCCCTTCCTTACCGATGATCTTGCCCTTGAGGTCGTCTGACGGTATTTCGACTGATGAGGTCATGGCATCAGCGCGGACGGTGTTCCCAATACGGTGGATGGCGGTCGTAATGATCTCCTTTGCGCGCTCTTCGAGCTTCTCTTCGCCGAACATGGCAAGCTTCTGCATGCGCTGGGTGAGGTCTTCCTCCGCATCCTTTTCCATGCGTGCGATGACTTCCTGTTTCGCTTCGTCTTTACTGAGTGATGCGACGCGTTCATATTCCTTGTCGATCTCTGCAGCACGCTCATCGAGTCGAGCCTTGATGGTCTTTACGTCCTCGATCTTCGTGCGTACCGACTCAACTTGCGAGTCGACATCGATCTGACGCTGGTCAAGGTGTTCCTCGCGCTTTACTAAGCGCTCTTCCATTTTGAGAAACTTCTCCTCAAGGGTCTTCATCTCCTTATGCTTCTCCTCACGCACCTTCTCTGCCTCTGCCTCTGCCTTTTCAATAATGGCATCTCGTTTCTCCCTGGCTTCGAGCTCGACCTGCTTGATACGGAGCTCAACTGAGCTCTGCTGCGAGAGGGCATGGTACTTTCGTACGACATAGCCAACGAGCACACCGACGAGGAGTGCTATGAGGGCGGGGATTAATTCTGTGTTCATACTGTGTGGCGCCAGGCAGCCGACACACAAAAAACGGACGCTACATCTACGCGTGTATGCTAAGAAGTGATTCAGTCGACTGGGAGTGATTCAGAATGGTCATACGTTCGTGTCCGGTCGCTCTGGCAAGTGTTACGATCAAATTTCCAATAACGTGCGGAATTCGTTTCAGACTATCGCCGGTGACGGCGAAATAATTCAACTACGTGCAACTTCTAGTAGTTTGAAACGAGTTCTATATTCACGATACCAGAGGGAGGGGGAAGTGTCGAATAGGAGGGTTTGTGGTAAAGTCTGCTCCAGAAAGGAGACCGTCACGATGGTTGCATTGATACTAGGTCATATACGCCAGGTACTCAATGAGTTACTCAGACCGCTCGGTAGTATGTGCGGACATTGCCGGCGGAGCAAATGAGGATAGATATGAAGCAGTCTGAAAAAGACCCTAAGGATGGGTTGGTTGAGTATGGACTGATCGTCGCCGCACTGGGGTTAGCGATAGTGACAGCGATGCCGATCTTGGTCGAAAAGCTAGTGCCGTATCTCAAAGCGTTTTTTGGGACTACGGGCCAGTAGTGCCGAGGTACAAACTCAAACCGCCCTGGATCTGAGGATCCAGGGCGGTTTTTCAGTTGTAGTTAAGGTTTATTTGTATACCACATCCACGAGCCCGTACTTCTTTGCGTCCTCAGCGGTCATAAAGAAGTCGCGGTCGACATCCTTCTCGATCTTTGCGAGCGGATTGCCGGTCGTCTTTGAAAGTATCTTGTTGAGTCGGTCACGCGTTGCGAGGATGTGCTTCGCGGTGATCTCGATGTCAGAAGCCTGACCTTGTGCACCACCCCACGGCTGGTGGATCATTACCTCTGAGTTAGGGAGCGCGAAGCGCTTGCCCTTGGCACCAGAGGCGAGGATCACTGAACCCATAGATGCCGCCATACCGACACAAACGGTCGCTACGTCCGGCTTGATATGGTTCATGGTGTCGACGATCGCGAGACCAGCGGAGACGCTTCCACCCGGAGAATTTACGTAGAGGAAGATGTCTTTCTTTGGGTCTTCGCTCTGAAGGAAGAGGAGTTGTGCCACGATGAGGTTGGCACCGTAGTCTTCGATAGGGCCGGTCACAAAGATGATGCGCTCCTTGAGGAGGCGAGAATAAATATCGAATGCGCGCTCGCCGAACGAGGTCTTTTCGATGACCATTGGGACGAGCTGGTCGGTTACTGGTTGAATGTGTTTATCGTGCATATAGATACTATAGTAGTACGTGTTTTACTACGCACCAAATTACGAGAGTGATTCAAGCTTCTTCATCACCGCATCATTGCGGAGCACAGACTCAACATAGATGCGGGTGCGGATAGGGTCGGCGTCCTTGAAGCGCTCCATGAGGTTCTTAACTTCGCGCTCCACAGTATCCTTCTCTGGTTCGATCGATTCTTTCTTTGCGATCTCGTTTAGGACAAGCTGAAGTTTTGCACGCTTCTCCGCGACGGGCATCCATTCCTTCTTGAGGTCATCGCGGGTCTTTTTTACATGTTCAAGATAGTCCTCCATTTTAAGGCCAGCCCGAACGATGTCGGACTCCATCTCTGCGAACATTTGTGAAAGCTCGCTCTCAGTGAGGACTTCAGGAAGGTCGATGGTTGCGCCCTCAATGATCGTATCGGTGATCGCAGCGCGATGCTTTGAGTGAGCCTCTTCAGTACGCTCGTGGGTAAGGTGCGCTTTGAGTTGCTCTCTAAACTCACTAACCGTTTTGAAGTTACCCAATGTTTGAACGAGCTCGTCAGTGAGTTCGGGGAGGGGGAGTTTTGAATGATCCTCTTCGCTCTCTACTGTGTCGGGGGTGGGGAGTGTTTGCCCTGCGTCCATTGCCTCCTTTCGCTTTTGTGCCTTCTCCTGAATACGATCGTACGCCATCTTCTGTCTAAGTACGCGTTCCACCGCTTCATCCACGTCTTTATCGGTCACTTCGACCGACTCCTTTTTGGTATTCTCCTTCTTCGCGATATCGAGGTAGTCCGGCAGCGTTACTTCTGGGATCAGTGCAACTTCAAGCGTGAGGTGAAGTGGGTTTCCTGGAGCAAGCTTTGTGATCGTCACCTTTGGGCTTCCGATCGGATCAAGCTTTTGTTCCTCAATGATATGTGGGTAGAGGTGACTGATCGTTATCTCTGCTGTTTCGGTCAAAATTGCCATCTCCCCGAGCTTGTCGACCAGAACCTTCTCAGGGACATGGCCGGGACGAAAACCATCCAGCTTCACGTGCTTCTTAAGTGATTCAAGCGCAAATGAGCGGTGAGAGCTCAAGGTTTCCTCCGGAACCTCTACAGTGATAAGGGCAGTGGAATGTGGTTTTTTCTCCACCGTGGCAGTGTATGCGTGTGAATGGGTGTGTTCGTGAGAATGTGACATAAAGATAGATAACTTGACGTCACAGTCTACGTGTTTTGCCGCATAAAATCAAATGCCTGGAGCGACGTGTCGCTCCAGGCATTTCTAACGTTTTGTTCCTAGGGGGTGTTGAGCTGGTTCTCAAACTCCGAAAGCTCTGCGTCCATTGCCTGGAGGTCAGCGTCGATCGAGTCGAGCTGTGTACTTTCGAGGTCAGCGTCAATTGCGTCGATCTCTGTCGAGGGGCTCATTGTTTCGGTCACTTGTACATCAGCCTGCGCCCGTGGTGTCTCAGGTTCGTTGTTCACCCGCGCAGGTGCTTCGAGCGGTGCGAGATCTTCCGGTGTAAGGAGTGAACCCCAAAGGTAGAGGCCGCCGAAGATGAGAATGAGTCCGACGATCGTAAGTCCGATCGCTGGTGCGACCCAGGAAGGGAGTTCTGCACCGGGCTCTGCCGGTATTGGCGCGTTCACCGGGTCAACCTGAATAGGTGCCTCAGGTGTTGCGGCTGGGATCTGTTGATCTTGATCGCTCATAGGGATTGATGCTTAGTGAAATGCTATTAGTTTGAGGATTCGCTCTCCTCTTCATTTTCAGTTGCTGACTCACTCTCGTCTTTTGGTGTGCTTGATGCACTGTGTTCGTTTGCTACTGCTTCTGACACACCACGACCCTCGATGCCACGTGCTGCTTCTTTAAGCGCTGTGACACTCTCTCGAAGCTCCTTCTGAACGGTCTGAAGATCTGTCCGGATGCTCTCTATGGTTCCGCGCATACCCTGGAATCGTTCATGAGGTGCCTGACTGTCGACGACAGTATCCACCTCAGTTTCGTCGACGCCCTCCAGTGTTTGGCGTGCGTGAGCGAGTGCATCACGCGCGCTTTCAAGATGACCTCGTGCATCATCTCCCTCCGCACCCATATCTTCCAATTTTTCAATGCGAACCTCGATGCGATCTGCGATCGTGTCGAGTCGATTAAGTACCGCCTCAATGCGTGAGGTGATATTCGAAAGAAGGTTCTTCACGCGATTCTTCACTGCCTCCCCAAACTTCGCTCGTTTCTCAAGCATACGTTCGCGGTTGAATTCTGAAGTGGTACTGCCACGACCTTGTGCCATGTCGTAGTTCTCGCGACGCTCCTGCATGATATTCTGAAACTCCGTCCTCTTTCCCGGTGCGTCCGGACGGCCCGCACCATGCTCAGTAGGAACCTCAGCACCGAATGTTGGCGCTGCTGGAGCAAGGAGTACTCCGATGCCGACCACTACACAGAGTGAGAATAGGACACGAATAATGAGTGACGAAGGTTTAGAAATATACATACCCGTGATACATCGATTATGTACCTAGTATAAAACACCCGCGGCCATTGGCCGCGGGTGTTTATCGACAGGGTGATGCTTACGCTGCTTTCGGATATTTTTCGTTGTACTGCGTTCGAGATCTTTCAAAGGCAGCTTTTGCCGCTTCGGCATCAGAGAAGCCACGCACTTCCACCTCTTTATTTTGCACCTTTTTATAGGTAGCGAAGAAGTGTTCGATCTCCTTGAGAGTGTGTTTGTTGATGTCGGCAAGGTCTTGGACCTCATCCCAACGAGGATCCTTCTTGGGGACTGCGATGATCTTCGCGTCAGACTCGCCATCATCGATCATATCCATGATGGCGACCATGCGAACCGGTACCAAGATACCTGGAAGAAGTGGGTAGGTGGTGAGGACGACCACATCAAGTGGGTCGCCATCGTCCCAGAGGGTCTGCGGGACAAAGCCGTAGTCAAATGGGTAATCTTGTGCAGTATGCATCACGCGATCGAGCGCAATGAGCCCGGTCTCCTTATCGATCTCATACTTGTTCTTCGAGAGCTTCTGGATCTCAATAATGGTGTTCACGCTGTCAGCGGAACCCGGATCAATGTCATGCCACAAATTCATACGAGTGGTGTGATTACTTGGTAACTACTCCTTTGACTCCTCCTCAGCTTCCTCTACTACCTCCTCTGTGGACCCCTCGTCAGACACCTCAGTCGTAGTGTCACTCTCTGGCTCAGTAGCTGTTTCAGGCATTTCTGAAGATTCTGATTCAGGTTCCTCAGCATCCTCCTCATCATCTTGTGCGCCACCAACCGGTGTGATGTCGATGCGGAAGCCAGTGAGCTTGGCAGCGAGGCGGACGTTCTGACCACCACGACCGATAGCGAGTGATTGCTGGTCGGCAGCTACCTGTACGTGTGCACGAGGATGGTCGCCCTCCTCTTCAGGTTCTGCTGTCTCGACAGACATGATGCGGGCTGGTGAGAGCGCATCCTCAATGAACGAGCGAGGGTCTTCCGACCACTCGATGATATCGATCTTCTCTCCACCGAGTTCGCTCATGACGGTCGAGACACGTACACCACGCTGGCCGACGAGAGAGCCGACCGGATCGATATGCTGATCGATAGACGCAACGGCTATCTTTGAGCGTGAACCTGCTTCACGTGCGATCGCCTTCACGACCACTGCACCACTCTGAAGTTCGGGCGCTTCGATCGCAAAGAGTTTCTCGAGGAAGTCAGGGTGTGAGCGAGAGAGCTTGATGAAGATACCGCGCGGTGTCTCTTCAACCGCAAGGAGGAGGGCACGAATACGCTCACCAGTGCGGTAGCGTTCACCCGGTATCTGCTCATCGTACGGCATTACGCCCGTCACACGGCCGAGGTCCACGTAGAGGTTGCCGCGCTCAAAGCGCTGCACATGACCCATCACGATGTCGCCTGCCTTCTGGCCAAACTCAGCGAGTGCTGCCTCCTTCTCCGCTTCACGTATCTTCTGAATAATGACTTGCTTCGCAGTCTGTGCAGCAATACGGCCGAAGTCATCCTTTGGTTCAAGGGGGAAGATAAGCTCTTCTCCGAGGGCTACGTCCTTCTTGATGAAGCGTGCATTCTCAATGAGGATATGCTTCTCAGGGTCAAAACGTACGCGTGCCTCACCTTCAGCAACCTGGGGAACGACGAGTTCCTCTTCCTTTTCACGACGACGGTTGCCCTGTTCTTCCGGTTTTTCCTCTTCCTCAACTGGTTCGTCCATGCGCACCATGGTCTCATCGACCACGATCTTCACCTGTTCGAATTCTGTCGCACCAGAAGTAAGGTCAAAATGCGCACGTACGATCTGACCGCGCTTTCCGTACTCTTTCTTATATGCTGTCGCCAAAGACTGCTCGATCGCATCGAGCATACGCTCTCGTGGAATGCCACGCTCCTCGCTCATCTGGTCGATGACGTTGTTTATTACTTTTAGGTCAAACATAGCTCTATAACTAAGCAGAAAATAAAAATGGCCGGCTGGGAGAGCCGACGTCCTGCATCTGCACTACCGAGTATAGCAGGGGATCAAAATCTGTCAAAGAGAGCTCCAAACCACCCGTTCGAGTACCACCTAGTGGAATTGAGTGCACTATTTTAAATTTATCCCCACCCTGTCCATTTACACCAGTATCACAGAACACATACAATCATGAGTAATGGAGGGCGCCCTGCAACAGGCGCTTCTTTTGTTGCGTTTACACATAATCGTTAAACACAATGAAGTCATCCACTCTTGCCGCCACATCGTACACCACACACCTCTTTGCATATTTAGTGATCAGTGTACTTGTAGCTGTCTTTTGTATAGCACCGCGCGTGCATGCAGCGACTCATGCTGGCGACATCGATCTTATGGAGATGCAGCTCGATCACGCTGAAGATGTGCTTTCCTCTATGATACCCTCAGGAGAAGTGCTTGGCGCTTCAACCGTGGCAAGTGGTGAAGTGCTCGGTGCGTCAACATCGATCGAAGCGCTCCAGGCACAGCTTGAGAAAGCACAAGCGACAAAAGAAGCGCTCGAAGCAAAGCTCGCGACACTTGAGTCATCAGGGAGTAATGCGACCTCGACCCTGAAGCAGATCGAGTTCCTGAGTACGCAGCGCATTCCATTCTATGAGAGCAAGATAAAGCGCTTGAAGTCACGTATCGAAAATTTCGACACTCCTAAGGCAACGACCACTAAGGATCGAAAGTTCAACGAGAAGACGTTCAAGATAAATATGAATGGGCTCAGTAATATAAAGGAGGGGAGGCCAGCAAAGATCCGTTGGGTTGATGCGGCCCATGCAGATGCTGCGACACTCATCCTTTCAAAATACTCGGACGGTACCGAGGTGCTGAATACGAGCGTAACGCCGTCAGACAAACTCTACGAGTGGGCTGATGCTAAGCTCGGTATGTACCGCGTGACCCTCACTGGTACCAAGGACGGTGAGACGGTGGAAAGTACTGGACTTCTCCGCGTCATTGATCCGTCAACAAGAAATGGCGATCAGTTGAACCTCAAAGCGTCCGAAGAAGATCCAGATGCGACAACCTTTTCACTTGAACGTGACATGAAGTCGGATTGGACTACTGTATTTGCATTTGATATTGACGCGGCAGATAGCAAAAATGACATAACAGTACTCCAACTCCCCGTCAAGTTTGCAGTCGATCAAGGTAAAGTTGGGGCGCTCATTAATGCGGTACGTATAACGATCGACGGAGATACATTCGATACATATAAGACTGGGCGTGATGGGAAAAATCGTCTCTACACGTTCACGTTCTCAGAGTTGGATTCAAGTATCGATGCCGGTAGCCGTGTCACTGCTGAAGTTCAGGTTGAGTTTAAGGGTCTCGCTCCAAGATTTGAGGGCACTAGACTTACTGCGTCAGTGTCTCCCAAGGGCGTGAAAGCTTCATCAGTATCTGAGCTTCGAGCACGTGCGATCCATGGCACCGTTACGGGAGCAACGCACACACTTCGTACCTCAGGAGCAGTCCTTTCACTTAATGACACATCGACAAGTATTAAGGAAAATGCCCCTGACGATCTTACTGATGATCAAGGCATTTTCACGGTCAAGTTTGATGTAACGGCGTTTGAATCTAATGTATGGGTCAACAAGACTGCGATGAGAGGTGTAGCGATGGGAACAGCAGGAGCGAACTACCTCGTAGAGGATAGTTCAGGTGACACGGTTACGT
>JAYQPD010000035.1:0-8938 GCA_038145135.1 bacterium
ACAGAGTTCATTTCTGACGACAAGTATTTAGGGGGTGTCAGATTGGTTATAAAAGGCACAAAAACAAAGTTAGATAATCTGACTCAGAATGACAAAGTTGATTTAGCGATATTCGTGCTGACTCGAATCATGGCGGATATGGCAAAGCACAAAAGAGAATTTAGGGGCGATGCTGAATTTAAGCCCGTCAAGATTAGGAAAGCGTTCTATGACAAAACCCTTCAGTTAGATGCTGAGAGTCACAGGGCGCAGGCTATGGATTTTAACTTCGAGGCAAAGAATTGGTTTGCACAGAGTGAGGTTTGGGGTACCAGCGAGGAAGAATCGCTACTTCATTTTGTTGATGAGGCGGTTGATGATTTGAAGAAGAAATATGACGACATTGCCCTGTTGAGAAACGAGATGTTCGTGAAGATACACAATTTTGAAGATGGAACGCCATTTTATCCAGATTTCATAATGTTTCTATTGCATAAGGAATCTAAGAAGGAGTTTGTGTACCAGATTTTCATTGAGCCTAAGGGAGATGCATTTCTAGACAGCGACCACGAATTTGAGCAATCTCAAGAAGGGTGGAAACAAAAACTACTTTTAGATCTTGAAGAGGAAGCCGATATTAAGCTCAGCTATGAAAACCGTAAGTTCAAGTTGGTGGGACTACCGTTCTATAATAAAGGTGAGACTAACCCCAAACTTCACGAAATGTTTGCAGAGGTATTTAACGAGAAGATATTAAATAACTAACCTGTAGCCAATATTAGATTCTGCCTGTGAGGCTGAATCTCCTCGCTAATAACCCGGTAGTTTGGGGTACACTCTAGGTATGTGGTTGGATTTCATTATTGGAATGCTGGAGGACATGGAGAATGTCCTTAAGCGGACGTTCTATGTAATTGGATACATCATTTACCACCTGCTTTTTGTAGAGCTTCCGAAAGCGGTCCGTACTATCATACGGGGTTTGCCGGTATCTCTACTTGCGTACTTTGGTCTTGTAGGATTTATCACGTTTCCACTCATTCTGTTCTTCATCGTACCTGAGTCTTCAGTCTTCTCTGCTTTGATCGCTTTATTTGGACTGGTATGGGTCTTGGTCATACCGGTCCTCCTCGTGGTGGGTCTCTGTGTAGCGTATGTCGTGACTAACGACCATCGAGATATGCCAATGAAGAAAAAGATACTAAAAGACATCCCCTGGGGTATCTTCTATTTCATTTTCTGTATTGCCTGGTTTGTTGTACTTTTCGGCATCATCGCAGCGATCGATCACCACCTCGGAATACCGTTTATGAGTGGAATATAATAAATTTCCTTTTTAGGGTAGTGGACCAAAATTATGCCAAAAGCCTGGACCGGTGTGGTAATCGAAATACCAATAGTTTCCGTCTTTATCAATTAGCGAATAGTACTTCCAATCAACTATGTCGCTAACTGGAACTGGCAGTGAAGCTACATCGCTAGTGATCTCTGTGAAAAGTGGTCCGCCCCACCCAGGAGTTAGGTTACTGATCCATACGGTACCATCAGTTTTTAGTAGATAGGCTGGGTCGCCGTTGAACATAAATGCGATATTGCCAGCTCCATGTGTTGCTGGGTCTCCAGCATCTCCCTTGGGACCCTGTTCGCCTTGTGGGCCTGTCGGGCCAGGTTGCAACTCGATA
The DNA here is from genome assembly GCA_038145135.1 of bacterium. Classification (GTDB taxonomy): domain Bacteria; phylum Patescibacteriota; class Minisyncoccia; order Phycocordibacterales; family UBA918; genus JAYQPD01. The sequence goes on from JAYQPD010000035.1 coordinate 1,662, forward strand.
TTGTCTATCTGCTCCTGTAAGTAGGCAATGGCGTCCCAGAGAGGTTTGAACGGATCTGCATCCTGGGTTTTAGCAACCGCTGTTTGCGAGATAAATAACGCGCTGATGATCAAGGTTGGAAGAAGTAATTTTTTCATACAAAAGTTGTTATTTATAAGCTATGAACAGATTTACTACCAACTGTACTCCCATATGAGGTTTTGACAACCCGAATGTGCAGACCACTGAGGCCTTGCCTCCGTATGTGGTGCAGATCTATAGGATGGAGTTTGAAATAGTGATGAAGGAAAATAAAACTGCATGACGGGTGTCATGCAGTGTGTGTTTGGTCTGTCGTTCAGGTGAGCTTGATGCGGTTGAGCCGGGCCACCGGCCTTTCAGTGTGCGTGAAGAGTTTGAATTCACCAGCGGGTAAGATCTTGTCGATCAGCCCCCATTCGAGTGCTTCCTTGGGGAAGAGCATGCCGCCATACCGGTCACCTTGTTTGCAGATCCGGTCAATCTCCTTACGGGGCTTCTTTGCACGGCGTGCAACGAACTCTACGTACTGATCGTGCATCGAAGTACCGATGCGTTCGTTATCTTGGACTATGTTACGATAGTCGTCGTCATACCGCATTTTCTTTTGAGTGGAAAGCGCATGTAAGAAGAGGACAGAGTGCTCAGTCACCCAACGATGTGCGCATGCCTGCAAGACCGGCACTGCCATTGAGGCACAAAAACCAGTCACGATACCGACGACAGGTACGCCGAGCATCATGATGTAGTCGGTGAGACTAAAGCCGTGTAAAACACTGCCACCTGGCGAGTCGATGATCAAGACTATCGGCTCATCTGATCTCAGTGCAAGTGCGGTGAGGGTACCTTTGAGGTTCTCGACGCTCTCGTCATCAATGCTGGTGACGAGCGTTGCAACGCGTAGTTCTTGGAGCTGATTTATTAGATTGTCATGCTTGCCCATCAGGGTTCCTTTCAAGCTGTTTGGTTGAATCCGAGTAGAAAATAAACATAAATCTATATTTTGTCAATAATATAAAAAACGAGCGCTATGGGGGACGCTCGTGGGGTTGGGGTGATGTGAAGAGGGGTGTCACTCTTCGTCATCGTCGTTGGGGAGGTCGGCGGGGAGGAGGATGTCGGCGGCCATGAGGCGGCTCATGCAGATGTCACCCCAGGATCGGTACATGATGGCGTGACAACCGGCGGCCGTGCGGTTGAAGTACTCGGCGCGCATCGTTGCGTAGTCCTCGCGCATGTCTTCTGGGTATGCATCAAAATTGGCGATGATGCTCTCCATATCGACTTCGCTTGGTCCTGCGACGCGCATCACAGGGAGGAAGGTGATCAGTGCGAACTGGCCGTTCAGCTCTCTGATGTCCCGGATGTAGGCTGCGATAAACCCCTTGACCATATTTTCGACAAGGCGTTCTTCGTCGCTGTTTTTGCTCGGAGCATCACTCTGTGACTGCGTGGCGTGTGCCTGACCAGTAAATGACAGGGCCAGAACACCAGCAAGCACGAACATACGGCATATGGTGAGCATGTGAGCCCTCCCTCGTTGTGGTTACAAGGAACTGTATCGATGGTGATTCAATCATATACATGAACGTTGTCAATGAACCATGCAGCGGCAGGATGTGCGTGTGTGATACCATTTTGATATGAAGGAGAAAAAGCAAACAGAGCTTGTCATTTTTAAGGGAAAACAGGGGGTGGTGAAACTCCGTGGGGATCTTGACCGTGAGACACTGTGGGCAACTCAGGCAGATATGGCGAAAGTGTTTGGGGTTACGTCACAAAACATCACATTGCACCTGAAGAATATATACAAAGACACTGAGTTAGTTGAGGGCACAACTTGTAAGGAATCCTTACAAGTTCAAAAAGAAGGGTCACGTGAAGTAACTCGTCGAGTGAAGTTATACAACCTAGATGTAATGATCGCGGTTGGATATAGAGTTGGTTCTGTTACAGGGACCCGTTTCCGTCAGTGGGCGACAACCGTGCTGCGGAAGCATATCACCGACGGCTTTACCATCAATCAGAACCGCATCGGACAGAACTACGCTGACTTTATGAAGGCTGTGGAGACGGTGCGGGCGCTTGCGCCCGCACATGGTCCTGTCGATACGGAATCAGTACTTGAGCTCGTACGACTCTTTGCAGATACCTGGTTCTCACTCGATGCATACGATAAGGGGGAGCTCAGGCCGGGTAAGGTCACCAAGAAGAAGGTGAAGCTCACGAGTGAGGATCTCCTTGCGAATGTCTCTATTTTGAAGGGGGAGCTGATGAAAAAGAGCGAAGCGACCGAGCATTTTGCGACGGAACGCACCAAAGGAAGCGTGGAAGGTATCGTGGGGAACGTGATGCAGAGCTTAGGTGGTGCTTCTGTCTACCCAACTGTGGAGGCTAAGGCGGCGCACCTCCTCTACTTCATCATAAAGAATCATCCGTTTGTGGATGGCAACAAGCGCACAGGTGCGTACGCGTTTGTGTGGTTTCTTAGAAAAGCGCAGGCGCTTGACACAACACGGCTCACACCAGCAGCACTTACCGCACTCACACTTTTGATCGCTGAAAGTAACCCGCATGATAAGGAGAAGATGGTAGAACTGGTGATCATGCTGCTCGCTGGTCCAAACAGAAAAAGTCTACGACGCTGACCAGATGAGTTCTAATGAAAGCCGCCGGTGATCGGTCGGTGGTTTTCACTCTGAGGGTGATGGTTTAGTATTGTGGTATGAAATTTGTATACGGAGTTATCTCAGCAGTATTTGTGTTTATGAGTGTGGTACCACTGCCCGCCGCGGCGGAGGGGCAGGATGTGGCGGAGCTTTCAAAGCAGGTGGGTGCGATACGCGCGTACTTTGAACGGTACATCGAGCGGCGGCAGGAGAAAGTGCTCGATGAAGCAGAGCTCACAGCAGGCATACAGAACGGCATCGAGTACCTCCTCACCGCACAGGAGGATAATGGGCACTTCGGGTACGAGTATATTCCGTACGAGGATAAGTATCGTCACGACGACAATGTGGTGCGGCAGAGTGGTGCACTCTTCATACTGAGTGAGGTGTATAAGGCAGAAACGAAGAAGGATGCGAAGCTTGCGAAGGGTATTGAGCGCTCGATCGAGTATTTTGAATCGATCACCACGACTGGTGAGGAGGGAAAGAAGGAATTTCGCTGTGTCGGTACCTCAGAGTCGAATCAGATATGCCGCTTAGGTACGGGAGCGCTCGTCCTTACCGGACTCGTTAATTATGTCGAAGCAGATCCAAAGCAGGAGAAGAAGTATCGTGACCTCATTACCGACTACACGAACTATATTCTCACCACACAAAAGGAGAACGGCGGATTCCGCGATAGCTACCGGCCGAGTAAGGGTTTTCGCGAGGATGAGTCGCCCTATAGCAACGGCGAGGCAATGCTCGCACTCGCACGCGCCTACCGACATGACCCACGAGCGGACGTGAAGGAGGCGATCGACCGCGCATTCATTCACCTGAAGGACCAGGAACCAGACAGTGCGCTCTACCTCTGGATCATGGCGGCGCTTAAAGATATGCAGGCGATCGCAGATAAGCCGGAGTACGTTACGTACGCGAATGAGTTCACCGCGTGGCGCATGTCGAATGCCACCTCTCGCTACATGGGCAAGAACTCATGTGCGTACGCTGAAGGGCTCTCGAGTGCGTACTCAGTGCTCGATGGTCGCGTGCCGGAAGGGACGCTCGTGTATCTGCGCCGTGAGCTCGATACGCTCCACCGAAACCATGCATCACTCCAGCTTGATGTGCGTGATACATACCGCATCATTGGTGATGGAAAGGGTGGCTTTATGTTTGGCGAACTTCCTGACCCAGCGCGCGCTAAAGGAGGATTCCTCACGAGCGAACAGGTAGTCACGGAGCGCATCGACTTCACCCAGCACTGTGTGAGTAGCTACCTCCAGACGCTCAAAGATATCGATAACGGAGCGCTCTAGAGCGAAATTCTTTACCTATTTCGTTTAGGTGTATACTGGGAGGGTATGAAAAACACACTCATTGCGTTTATTGTGGGTGCCGTTGTTGCACTCGGACTTGGGTTCGTCCTCTTTAAGAGCTCAATTATCAATGTAGATATGGGGAAGAAGGAGGTGACCGAGACCCCAACCACACAAACACAGGAGACCACCACCACTCCCACTGAGACCAAAACAGAACCAGAGGTGGTGAAGGATACGACACCGAAGGAAGGAAAGGAGGTGATCGGTTCTTCTGCGGGTGAGCACGACATCACTGCGTACCACTACGGCACGGGAAAGACTGAAGTGCTCTTCGTCGGTGGTATCCATGGCGGATATGAGTGGAACACGTCGTTGGTCGGATTTGAACTCATGGATTACCTCGACTCAAATCCTGACGCGATCCCTAAGGATGTGCGTGTGACCGTTATTCCGGTCCTCAATCCAGACGGGCTCATGAAGGTACTCGGTACGACCGATAAATTCAGTGCGTCTGACGTGAAGGTGTCACTTGCGGCATCCATCCCCGGCCGTGTGAACGAGAATGGTGTGGACCTCAACCGCAACTTCGACTGTGATTGGAACGCTGAGGGCGTCTGGCAGAACACGAAGGTAAGTGGTGGCGGCAAGGCGTTCTCAGAGCCAGAGAGTCAGGCGATACGCGACTACGTGAACGATCACAAGCCAGCAGCGGTCATAACATGGTACAGCGCAGCAGGGGGTGTGTACGCATCTAACTGTCACAATGGGGTGCTTCCAGAGACAACTGCACTCACCAATCTCTACGCAAAGGCGTCTGGCTACCCTGCACATGAGTCATTCGACTACTACGAGATCACCGGCGACATGATGAACTGGCTCGCGAAGGAAGGTATCCCTGCAGTGAGCGTTCTTCTCACCAATCATACTGATGTTGAGTGGTCTAAGAACCTTAAGGGTATACAGGCAGTCCTCTCGCACTACAGTGAATAATTAGAGTGTGTATAAAACCTTCAATTTCTAAGTTCTCAAACTTCTCTTACAAATGAAAGCACGTCTTGTTCTTATCGCGGGGATCATTCTCGTCATTATTGCGGGCTCTATTGCACTGGTTGCGTATCGGAATGAAACGACACCTGTTCCTGAAGAGCCGGTTGTAGTGGTCGAGGAGGAAGAAACTCCAGCACCTCCATTTTCTTCGAATCGTGTCATCGGTGCCTCAGTAGAGGGACGTGATATTGAGCTCTATAGCTTCGGCAATGGATCGCGCACCGTACTCTTTGCAGGCGGTATGCACGGCGGCTACGAGTGGAACAGTGTACTCCTCGCGTATAACTTCATCGACTACGTGGAGGCACATCCCGAGTTTGTGCCAGCTGATATGACCATCTTGGTCATTCCGTCACTCAATCCCGATGGTACGTATGCGGTAGTGGGGAAAGAAGGACGCTTCGCGCGCGCTGATGTGCCTGCGGAGACCGGACCGGTCGGTACTGGCCGCTTCAACGCTAATAAGGTCGACCTCAACCGCAACTTCGATTGCAAGTGGCAGCCGACAAGCTCGTGGCGCGGCAACACGGTGAGCGCAGGTACGGCACCATTCTCTGAGCCGGAAGCTGCGGCACTTCGCGACCTCGTCGCTGAGGTGAGCCCTGAGGCAGTGGTCTTCTGGCACAGTCAGTCGAACGCGGTCTACGCGTCTGAGTGTCAAAACGGTATCCTCTCTGGTACACGAAGTGCTATGAAGGCGTATGCGACCGCCGCAGGGTATCCTGCAGTCGATACCTTCGACGCGTATCCGATCACGGGCGATGCGGAGGGATGGCTTGCGTCTATCGGTATTCCCGCTATTACGGTGGAGCTCTCGACACACGAGACGGTTGAGTGGGAAAAAAACCTACGCGGCGTGACTGCGCTTATCGCGAATCTTGAGGAAGCATCACTCGCGCGTTAGTGCTACCATAGAGCGGTATGGATACGCTCTCCCACGGACTCTATGGCGGAGTACTCTTCGGACGAAAGAACCGCCGCAACTTTTTGATCGCATTTCTCTTCGGAGTCGGCCCGGACATTCTCTCGTTCGGGCCGTACTTTGTACTTGCGCTTCTCGGTGTGCAGACCTTCGCACGGGAAGCTGGTGGACGACCGGATCCGGCACTCATCCCATCCTTCGTACACGGTGCGTACAATGTCACGCATAGCCTCATAATCTACGCAGTCTTCTTCGCAGTACTCTACGCGCTCGGGAAGCGCTCATTTGCGCATCTCACCTTTGGGTGGCCGCTCCATATTCTCGTCGATATGCCAACCCACGCTCGGGCGTTCTTTCCGACCCCCTTTCTCTGGCCACTTTTCGATGTGCAGATAGACGGCATTCCGTGGTCGACCCCGTGGATCTTTTTCCCGAATGTCGTACTGCTTATCGTGCTCTATTCCGCATGGTGGCTTTCACGAAGACGGAGGCGCGGAGTACAATAGTGGCGTATCAAGTTAACCAGGGAGACTATGCATAAGGGAGCACAATCACGACGAAGCAGCGGAAGGGCACAGACACCAAAGCGTGTTGCGTCACGCATGGAGGGTGTGGTTAAGAATCGTGGTACGAAGCCGACCAAAAAAGCATCTCATAATAAAGAGGTCGCAAAGCGCGATAAGGTTGAGCAGTCACACATGCGCGATTCGTTTCCGAAGGTAGGAAAGGTAGCGCCTCTGTGGAGTTCACAGGACCAAAACGGCGAGACACGTTCACTTAAGGAGTATCGTGGCTCATGGGTGCTCCTCTATTTCTATCCGAAGGACAACACTACTGGTTGTACGAAAGAGGCGTGCATGCTGCGCGACACGGTCCCGAATTTCAAAAAGCTGTCAGCGAAGGTTGTTGGTGTGTCGATAGACTCAGTGAAGAGTCATAAGAAGTTTGAAACTGATCACGGACTCACCTTCACGCTCATCTCTGATGAATCTAAGACGATCGTTAATCTCTATGGCGTCTGGGCAAAGAAGAAGATGATGGGGCGCGAGTACATGGGAACGCTCCGCACCTCATTCCTCATTACGCCAGAAGGAAAGATCGCAAAGGTATACCCGAATGTCGACCCAGCGACGCATGCAGAGGAGGTGGTGGATGATCTTAAATCATTTCGAAAGGCGGTGAAGAAGGGGTAGGTAGGAACAGTAGCGGGGGAATTCGCCGCGCTACCGGCGGGGATTTTTGTGGGAAATAATATAAAAAAAAAAAATATATAAAATTATAAATATAGAATTTTTTTTGTGGGGGGGGTTTGTTTTT
>JAYQPD010000036.1:0-8622 GCA_038145135.1 bacterium
TTCACCCGTACCCCTCGTGGTTCATTGGATCGGACGCTAGCTTCCGGAGCTCGTAATGGGGGTTCGATTCCTGCCGGGGGGACAGGTAACAAAAAAACAGCACCTGCGTGCTGTTTTTTGGTTACCTGTCGACCGGAACGATGTTTTCGTTTGAGCGAAGCGAAAGGCGAAAACCGTGAGGTGGGGTCGCGGAAATTTCTCGTCAGAGAAATTATCTGTGACCACTATCCGCAGCACCTGCGTGCTGTTTTTTGGTTACCTGTCGACCGGAACGATGTTTTCGTTTGAGCGAAGCGAAAATCGGCACTTCCCTGCTATACTGTTCCACATGGAACGGATCAAATATCATTCGAAATTTTTTGCACTCGCTGTGGGCGTTATTCTTGTCTGGCGAGGCGTCTGGGGTTTTGCAGATGAATACCTACTTCCCAACCATCATGACCTTAGCCTTGTTGCCTCAATTATTCTTGGGATCATCATCCTCTATTTCACAGACAGAAAGCTTAACGAGTTGCTGTAAGGCTGCTTTTCACCTATACTATGGCGTACAGAAGAAATCGCGGCCATGGTTAAGTGGTATAATGAGTCCTTGCCAAGGATTAGTCGGGAGTTCGATTCTCCCTGGCCGCACCAATCGGCAGGCCGGAGATGCATATGCATCTCCGGCCTTTGCCGTTGGTAGCGTCCAGGGAGAATCGAAGCGACGGACCATGTTTTGTGAGCTCTGCGAACAAAACAAGGAGTCTCCGTCCAGTAGCCTTAGTATTTTGAGAACAAAGTGAACAAAATACTTAAAACTCCGGGGACGATCCCCTGACCGCACAAAGACTAGAAAAACCGGGTTTGCCCCGGTTCTTCTAGTCCCTGTAGCTGGAGAACCGAAAAGGGTTGCCAGCTATTAGAAAAAAGCGACAATCCGTAGTGAAACTGTAAGTTTCGATTCTCCCTGGATGCACTAAAGTTCCACATGAAACCCGTTTCACGTGAAACACATGTGTCATGTGGAACTAAGCTTGAATTGTCCACATAACCCCTTCACAGTTTAAATAGAAAGAGTATGATGAATTGGGCTGAGGCATCTTTATGTAAGGAGTACCAAGGGATGCCTAAACGTAAAAAAGTTGAACGGGAAATAAATTGGGCGTGGGCAATAGCTGTAGTGCTGATCACCGTAGCTGTTATAGGTATGGGAATGATCGGTAACGAAATGCTAATGCATCCACACACCACATCGTTCCTCTCAGTAGGATCACTCTAGAAACGGCCAGGGAAACCTGGCCGTCATTCGATTCTGTGGATAAGTACTGTTGATATGTGTATAAAGGACAAATTAAGCAGTCAACACGCGTCCTATAAAAACGGCTCAATATATAGATATTTGTCTTTTTTTCAAGTTTATCATAACAAATATGTTTCACGTGAAACATATTTCACATGAAACACAGTTATGTATAGTGTAAATCGACAATTCGGAAATCTCGGAGAGGATATTATAGTGAAGAAGCTTACTGAGAAGGGTTTTATCATCTTGTCTAGAAACTACCTCAAGAAGTGGGGGGAGATCGATATTGTTGCACGTGACACCTCTGGTACCGTGCATTTTGTAGAGGTAAAGACTATTTCACGTGAAACTCTCTCGCGTGGTGAAGGTGCAAGTACTAACCCGGATAGATATATGCCAGAAGAAATGGTTACACGTGAAAAGCTACTGAAGCTCGAGAGGGTAATCCAGAGTTGGATCAGTGAGCACGATTACACGGGTAATTGGCAGATTGATATTGCTGCTGTAGAGCTTGATGTGAGCACTAAGAGGGGATTATTTAGGCTACATGAGCGTGTTTCTTTATAAAGGACATATGTCCTTTATTAGGTATCCGGCGAAACCGCTAGCTTTTTTGTTAGGAACTGGTAGGATGTGTCGTGAGTGATTGCTGTGAGTTTCACATCTTTTCTCACATCGGGGCTGAAAGCAAAGCTTGCGCCCCGTTCGTTCGGATGAAATACTTTTGTGAACAAAAGTATTTATCCTCTCTTCGGGGCGTAGTATACCGGTAGTACGTCTGGTTTGGGACCAGATAGACCGAGTTCGATTCTCGGCGCCCCGACAACGCAATGAACACTGAGCCTTCCTCAAATCGTTCATTAAACTCCAATTCTGCGCATGAGCCTTCGATTCTCGGCGCCCCGACAACGCAATGAACACTGAGCCTTGCTCAAACCGTTCATTAAACTCCAATTCTGCGCATGAGCCTTCGATTCTCGGGTCCAAGTCACTAAGTCTTTTGTTTCGCTAGCTCGCAAAGACTAAGTGCTTGTCGACCTCGACTCGCCACACTAAAGCGGTATGGCTCCGTCTCACTCGATCGCACAAAATCTGGCGCAGGCCAGGTTCTCTCATGGGGTCAAGTCACTAAGCATACTACTTCGCATTCGCTCGTATTCTGCTAAGTGCTTCCTCCCCGGGCTCGCGGTCGCTGGCGCGACATCGCTGTGCCTCACTCGATCGCACAAAACCTGGCGCAGGCCAGGTTTTGTGTCTTCGAGTGCCCCGACAATGCAAGAACACCATACACAAAAGCGCCAAATGGCGCTTTTGTGCTTATGCACAGTCAGTTTTTTTAATTAGTCTGTGGTATTGTGGTCGCATTGAGTATTGCTGCCTATGATCACGTACTATTTCCGCACACTTAAGGATGATACGCTTCACGAATACCCAGAATCTCGCACCGGTGTGTGGGTGGACGTGGTTGCGCCAACTGAAGTAGAGCTCGACACGCTCGAAAAGAATTTCGGACTTGATAGGGGCATTTTGATAGATGCCACAGACTTTTACGAGGTGCCACGCTTTGAACAGTCTGGCTCAGTTGTGTACTTCTTTACACGGTATCTTCTTGGAAAAGATAATGAGCAGGCCGATACTGCACCGCTCCTTATAGCAGTAGGGGAGTCATTCGTTTTGACGCTTACCGCAGCTCCAGCACCCATCCTTGAGAAGATACGTTCTGGAGAGCGCGCTGTGGTCACTACCCAGAAAGCAAAATTCTTTCTCGAATTGATGAAGGATATTGCTGATGAGTATGCCAAGGAGCTCACTCGGATACGGCGAAACGTAAATAGGGCTCGTACTGAGCTTCGTAAGGTGCGTACACGTAACATTGAGCTTTTGGTGGAGTATGAGAATGCGCTCAACGAGATCGTAGACGCGCTTATGCCTACCAACGCATGGCTTAGTGAGGTACTTGGTGGTAACTACCTCCAGCTCTTTCGGGAAGATGTCGAACTGATCGAAGACCTTACCATTGCGACGAACCAGCTTGTGGGTACAGGCACCTCAATCTTGAAGGCGATCCAGAATATTCGCACCGCGCACGAGGCTATTTTGACCAGCAACCTGAACATGACCCTCCGCATGCTCGCAGCACTTACAATACTTTTCACGGTGCCAATGACCGTCGCGTCGCTCTACGGAATGAATGTAGCGCTTCCGCTCGGTGATGATAGGTATGCTTTTTGGTTCATACTCGGTTTTATCGCTGTTTGTATGGGTATTATCTGGTACTACTTCTCGCGTAAAAAGTGGCTCTAGAGTATGTACCAAAACCCCCAATTTCTGCGTTGTCTGCACTGAGGTCAGTTCGCCGTATGTCCATATACGTCTCACAGACCTCTATTTGACGCCTTGAAATTTGAAGTTTTGAAGACATACTCTTGGTTCGGGTCAGAATTTTTAAATAGGACCAATGGTTATGTAGAGTTTACACATAAGCTCCAGAGAATGTATCTATGAAAAAGATCGTCATACATCGGACCAGAATAGGGAAAGATATCGTTGCTGAGTTTGCGGTGCCGACGTCAGAGAAGCAACGCGCACAGGGTAGGGTGGCAATTTTGTGCCAGGGCGCCCCGGGCATGCCAGGGAAGAGCAGTCTCATGGACTTTCTTGCGCGAAAAGGCTTTTACGTTGTGCTTCCGAGATATCGTGGAACCTGGGAAAGTGCAGGCAAGTTCTTGGAGACCGATCCGACAGAGGATGTGCGAGAGGTGCTCGAGGCGGTGCACAAACCGCTCGTGAGTCTCTATGAGGAAACCGCGTATCAATTCCCTAAAAACCCCAAGATATATATCTTTTCATCGAGTTTTGGCGGTTCGGCAGGATTACTCCTCTCCGGGCACAAGAAGGTTGAGCGAGTAGTTGCGTTCTCACCGGTCACCGACTGGCGCGCACAGTCGGACACTGAACCACTTCCCACTATGAACACCTTTACAAAGCTCGTCTACGGGGAAGGGTACCGACTCTCAAAAAAAGGGTGGATGAAGCTCGCTAAGGGTGATTTCTTCAACCCAATGACGGCTCTCCAAAAGATAAAGGGGTCTAAAATACTCATATTTCACGCCAAAGATGACGATGTGGTGCCGCTTAGTGCCTCGGAGCTCTTCGCCGACGACAGTGGGGCAACACTCATGATCTCAAAGAGGGGAGGCCACTTTGGCCTCAATGAGGTAATGGAGCCTGAGACGTGGCGTGAAATATACAAATTCATAAAATGACCACCAAAGCCCCATTCTGTGGATTAAGATAGTGGCATAACTAAAATTTAAAAAATACCGCTTAATAGAGCGGTATTTTGAGTCTATGTTGGATGACTGAGCGTTTTGATCCGTTCGAGCCACCAAAGTTGGCGTGGAGTGAGCCATACATGAGTAATGGTGAACTCCACAAGTTGGTTACTGCGAAGTGCTCCCCCAGGTGTTTTTCGCAATTTTATCAGGTATCCAAACCAGGCGCGCTGATTGATCCTCCGCTCGTCCTTTGTAGGTGTATAAACCGGCATTGTGTCCTCCTACCGCCGAGACAATATCAAAATTGAGACGCCCTCACAAGGGTACTTGTATGAAAGGGTTAGGCGGTCTGTCCGTCCTTATATATAATGGTTTCCAATGGCGCATGTAGAGCACAGTGGAGGCCACGAGGAGCGTTTCCTCAAAGCATTTGATGAGTACAGCGATGCACTCTTCAGACATGCTTCAATTCGGCTGTCAGACCGGGAACGAGCTATAGAGCTCGTTCATGACTCGTTCACCAAGGCGTGGACGTATGTACGGGATGGCAACGAGATTGAATCCTACCGCCCGTTCCTCTACAAGATCCTCAACAATCTCATTATTGACGAATACCGGAAACGAAAGGAAGATTCGCTCGATTCTATGCTTGAGCGGGAGGGGGTAGATGAAGGGTCATTTGAGGGGCTCCGAGAAGGCTCGCTCGAAGAAGCGGCTGATATGCTGGACGCGAGGATGGCGATCGAGGCGATCGGACAGTTGCCAGACACCTATAAAGAAGTACTCACGTTGCGATTTGTGGACGGGTTGGGACCCAAAGACATTGCGCTCCTTATCGAGGAGACAGAAAATGTGGTCTCAGTACGTCTACATAGAGGAATGAGGGCACTTAAAACAGCCATCGAGGGAAAACAAACAGGACGAAAGAAAGACACATGAAGAAGCGACATACTACGACATTAGAAATATATGCAAAAACGATCCGCATGCGAGCGGCTGAAAAGCGTGCACTCCGCGAGCGGCTTGTGTCGTATATGGAGTATCACCCAGCGCGCGTGACGCTCCGTGAGGCGGACACTCCTCGGATCGAGAATCAGCTTGCAGCGGAACCCTATTTCTTGCTTCGCTTTTCATCGTGGCAGTTCCGTGCATTTTCGGGGGTGTTTGCAGTCATTTTGCTCGTCGGCACACCCCTCATTGCAGAACATGCAGTGCCGGGTGATGTGCTCTACGCGATGAAGATCCATGTTAATGAGGAGGTTAAGACTTCACTCGCATGGACTCCTGCTGAACGTATTGCGTGGCAAGCAGAACGCGTCGAGCGTCGTATTGCGGAGGCCCGTCAGCTCGCGAAGGATGGTGAACTCACCACTGAGGCAGAAGAGGCGATCGCTGCGACTGTGCGTGAGCATGCAGAAAACGCAACCCGCGAGATCGCAGCACTCCGTTCGACAGACGCTGAGGGTGCTGAAGTAGCTCAGGTTGCCCTTGAATCTGCACTTGATGTACAGACAGCACTCCTCACCTCAGATGCTGAGGATGATACTGATCCCGCTTCATCGATCGACTCGCTCGCCGCTACGGTTGCAGAGGTCCGTCAGGGTGTTGGTGCTCATGAACCAAACACTGACCCTACCTTCACGTATGAACGCATGGCGGCTCGTCTTGAGTCGGAGACAACACGTGCTCGCGAGCTTAGAGATTCGCTTGCTGAAACACTTAATGATACTGAGAAAGAGGATATTGACCGTAGACTTGCTGACATCGAGCGTTCTGTAGGTGATGCACGTACCACCTTTGAGAGTGGTGATGCTGTTTCTGCAACCACGGTACAACGCACGATCCTTTCGGACATACAGAAGTTGGTGAGCTTCATGACAGATATTGATGTACGCACTTCGCTCTCACTTGAGGAGATCGTGCCAAAGAAGCTCACACGTGAGGAACAGCTTGCAGTTGTTGCTTCAGAGCTTGATCTATTAAAGAATGATGCAGTACACCTCCGCGAAGTGGGCGAGACGATCACTGACAAAGAAGTACTCACGAAGTACACTGCGGGTGAGAAGGAGCTCGACGAGGCGATAACACAGATCGGAGAGTTTTATGCACAGAGTGATGCTCCTTCCGCGCTGCCACTCATTGCCCAGGCACGCACGATCGTTTTTGACCTCGATGCACTTGCTCATTCGCTCACTGAAGGAGTGTCGACCGATGAAGGCACAACCCCAGGTGAGGAGGCAGAAACTGGCGATGAGGATGAGGGAGCTGTAGATGTCACTACCGCAAGCACTACAGAGAGCACCACAACGCCAGAAGCTGATGATTCGGTTGGAGTGGAATAACGTATATCTAAGTAACTACAAAAACCGGTTCCCAAGTGGAACCGGTTTTTGTATATGGTTATCACTGCGAATCTGTAACCGCTTCTCGGACCATGCGTGAAAGAATCGGAGCCACAGTATTTCTAAAGATGAGTGCGCGCTCCGGAAGTTTATCAACGAGATAATCCCTCAACCCAACACCCATCTCTTCACGTATGGTACGGTCGATGTAGGGAAGTGTGATCGCTCGCAGGCTCTTTTCTCCCTCCTTCACACTGTCACCACGTGTCGCAATGATGCCAATAACCTTATTACTGAGGGTGGTGATCGGTCCGCCTGATGAACCGCCTTCACCGACAGCTGAAGGGGCAATACCAATGAGGTCAACCTTGTTCTTAGTGTAGGTGAAGAGCTCGGTTACCGTTGTCGTGGCAATGACGGGATTAAGTGCCGCTTTCAGTCCATCGGTGCGAATGATCTCTGCGGGGAATCCTGCGGCGATGACTGCCTGATTCTTAGCGCTATTTCCAAGTGGTGTGGTGTCATATGAAATGGCAGGGAAATGATCGGGGAGCGTGCCTTCGACCGCTTTGGTGATGTAGAGGAGTGCGTAATCACGCTCACCGGTCCCTGACGGTGTCTCAGAGCGAAGCTCATTAACATTCTCATTCACCCAGAGGGGTGGGATATACAACAATTCAGCCTCATAGTGCGCTACCGCAGGAGAGCCCGTGCGGATAGAACAGGTGGTGGTCATACCACTCTCTTTATGTGCAAGAAGGAGGAACTGCGCAACGTGCGCGTTGGTGAGAATAACACCTCGTTCATCGATGAATACCCCACTTCCTGTGGTTCCCCGGATCTCATTCTTTGTTTTGAGTGTGCAGAAGATGTTCACGAGGGCTTCGTTGAGCGAAACGTCGTGAGCGATCGAGGGGATAGGGGTGGTAGTGGCAACAGGAATCACTTCCGGTTCTTTGGGAGTGAGTACAATGGCAGCCGATTGTGACGTACTGTGTTCGAGGAGGATCTTTGGAATGGGCCCTCCGTACTCCTGCTTTTCGTAGAGAGAGGGCAATACCGCCAGATCATCCACTTCCTCAGTGGTCGGTGCCGA
Organism: bacterium; assembly: GCA_038145135.1. Classification (GTDB taxonomy): domain Bacteria; phylum Patescibacteriota; class Minisyncoccia; order Phycocordibacterales; family UBA918; genus JAYQPD01. The sequence continues at coordinate 7,999 of JAYQPD010000036.1, forward strand.
GTCTTTCTCTTCGTCCTTAGTGGATGGGAGTGGTGCAGTGTACTCTACCGTTGTGGGAGAATATCCAAGCTGTTCGAGTGACACCACAATAGTGCGCTCAGCGAGCGATGAGAATGACAAAAAGCCAGAAAGGATCGCAACAAGTGCACTAGTGATAAAGCTCGCGATACCCATATGCAACGTGAGTATACCATTTTGGCAAGGGGATTTTTCAAACTGAATGTGGTATGCTCGGAACTGTCGCGTGTCGACGCGGCTCGCTTTATTAGGGACCGGATATACCCGGTTTCATAATCAACACAACCATGATCAACATGTTTGATGGAGAGAATCAGGACCCAGCAGCTACACCAACTGAAGGCGAGACTCCAGCACAGCCAGCAGGCGATCAGCCTGCTGCGTAAGTACTCTACTTACGGAAAAAGGCCCGTTGACCTCACGGTCAACGGGCCTTTTTCTAGCTGCGGTTAAATGCTAGAATGCCGTGGCAAATGCGGGATTAGTTTAATGGTAGAACATCAGTTTTCCAAACTGATGGCAGGAGTTCGATTCTCCTATCCCGCACAACATTCCAAAACCAGGGCGAAAGCCCTGGTTTTGTTGAATGTTGTAGCGGGATAGGAG
>JAYQPD010000037.1:0-7595 GCA_038145135.1 bacterium
TTTGTATCTTCGAAGCGTTCGCTTAGCGGCGCTTCTTAGCAGCCTTCTTCTTTGTGGTCTTCTTAGCTGTCTTCTTAGCAGCCTTCTTCTTTGGAGCTGCCTTTCGCTTAGCAGCCTTCTTCTTTGCTGGCATTTTTTTGTAACGATCGTTACGATGTTTATATTGTTCGACCGCAAAAAAATTTAAAAAACTTTTTTGCTGTTACATTCATTATCGAGCAAAAAAAAATTCTCACAACATTGTGAGAATTTTTTTTGTGGATAACTAATTTTTTTAAAAAAATTTTAAAAAAACTTTTTTAGTAAATATTTTTCTTTGGTGAAGTGAATTACGGTTTCAACATCACTTCTCGTTCGATCTCTACCCCTGTTGCATCAAACACTTTTGTTTCGATCGTGCGAGCAAACGCATCGACATTTAAGGCTGTCGCTCCTCCAAAATTCACCAATACAAGTGACTGGCCTTCGTAGGTACCAACCGCTCCTTCACGATATCCGCGAAGCCCAAGAAGCTTATCGAGTATCCACCCGAGTGGCACCTTGATCCTTCCATCAACTTCTGGAAATCCTGGGATATCAGGGTAACGGTCTTTGAGCTCTGTGAACTGCGCGCTACTGACTCGTGGATTCTTGAAGAATGACCCTGCAGTTCCATACGTTGCAAGATCGGGGAATTTACGCGCACGAATACGTATCACTGCATCGCGTACTTCTTGGAGTTCAGGCACATGGTCACCGAACGCGCGCACAAGATCCTTATAGTGTATGTGCGGTGTTGGAACGCGCGTGAGTTTAAAACAGACTGCAGTAACAATGTACCGCTGACCTTCATCGGTCTTGAAAAATGATGAACGGTATCCGAAGGCACATTCGTCGTTGGTGAAACGACGTACCTCACCACTATGAGTATCGAACGCTTCAACATACTCGATAAGCGATGCAACTTCAACACCATATGCACCCACATTCTGTATTGGAGTTGCGCCGACTGTTCCTGGGATAGCGGAGAGATTCTCTACTCCCCAGTACCCGTTTAGCACTGCATCCGCTACAAATGCATCCCAGGACTCCCCCGCCCCAACTGTCGCGCGCACACCATATGCTTCGTCAGGTTCGTATACTATTCCAGGTAACGCGATCTTGATCACGACGCCACGCACCCCATCATCACGTACCAAAATGTTTGAGCCGCCACCTATCGGCAAGATCGGAAGACTCCTTTCACGTGCAAATGAACACGCCTCCTTGAGTTCATCCAGTGAGTGAGCGGTAATAAAATGATCGGCGGTGCCGCCGATGTGAAACGTAGTATGGTCTGCGAGTCGGACACCTTCTTTAGGATCTATCATAGTACAAGGGTTATGTCGTTGATGGTCATCTTCCGGCAAGGCTAGCGGGTGCGAGCTCCAAAATAAATGAAAGTCTATATATGTGAGTGCCGCCGCTAGCCGTGTCGAAAGACGACATCCTCAGTATACCACCGTGCTTTGCGGAGTCTAAGCGCATGCTGGATATCAGCACAATATCTGGCATGGCCCTTTTGCGTATCTAAGAGTGTCCCACACTCTTAGATACGCAAAAGCCCCCACCCCGGGGACTTTGCGAAGACTTTCATTTTGGGCGTCACACATTGTGGCGCTCACGTGAGTAAGTATACTGCACTCACGATTGCACGCAACTATTGCGGCGTCTGGTCAGCCTTCAGCTGCGTGATAAACTGCTCACCTTGCTGTTTAAATGAAGGGATATCTATGATCGCCTGCTCGAGCGTTTTGATCGCGGCATCAGTATTTCCGATCTGACGTTGTATTGCCGCAAGTGAAACACGGTTCTGTGGATCATTCGGATTAGCTGCTACGCGACCCTCAAAGATGGCGACAAGTTCATCGTAACGTTTGACATCGTAGAGTGCGCGCAGAATGAAATCGTTCGTGTTGTATGCTGCGACATACTCGGGAGTGATAAGTTCGTCACGCACCGCCATATCGCCCGCATAGATCGCGGCAGCGGCATAGAACATACGCGCCTGTTCATTCGCTGGCTCGAGCTCGTAGGCAATGCGGAAGCGATCGAACGCCTCTGCGGTGCGGCCCTTCTGCAGGAGTGCGAGGCCGAGCTCGAAGTGGACCTGCTGCTTCTCAGGCGAGAGCGGGATGGCGCGTTCCAAGACCTCGATCGCCTTATCTACCTGGCCGGTCGATCGATAGTATGAACTGAGGAACACCATGATACGCACATCATCAGGCGTTTCCTCGAGCTGCTTCATGAGCTCCTCCTCGGAGCGCGAAGTGAACTTATCTTTGATAGCCTGATCAACGCCCGGTGCTTGGAATACTGACTGAGAGATGCGTGCGAACTGTTCACTGATCTCCTGGTGTGCGAAGGAGTTACGCGAGAACGCAGTATCAAACTCCGCGTACTGCGCATCCGGTGTCTTTGCTTGGAACGCCTTTATGAGGTCAGACGCAGCATTGAGGCTTGGGATATTCACGAGATAGATGGTCCCGATCGCCAAGACAAGTGCGGTCGGTGCGACAATATTCTTGATTATCGTATCTTCGACGACCACATCATCGATCGCTGGCACCTTCTCCGCAACACGTGAGTGCACCATTGCAAGTATCGCCGCAAAGATGGTGTAGGAGATCAGGTTATCGAACACGAGAAGGTTGTGCGCTACGTACCCAGCGAGTACACCGAGAATGAGTCCGCGCTCAGTCACGGTGAACGTGTCGGCATACTTCGCATAGAGTGGCCGCACGAGTGCATAGTACAACGTCGAACCGTAGAGGAAGAGGTACGCGAGGAAGCCTAAGATACCGCCCGCAATGAGCCAGTCGAACACGAGGTTGTGTACGCGGTCGAACCACGGCTCCTGTGAGTAGAGTGACGCCTTGTAGTACTTATTGAAGACGTAGTTGAAGTTTTCCTGCCCCCACCCAAGGATTGGGCGCTCCTTCACTCCTTCTATCGCCAAAGACCAGATGGTGAAACGGGTTGTGCCTTCGGAGAGTGAGATCGAGGCAACGCGCGCGAGATTTGGATTCGATTTAATGAACTCAGAGTCCTTCATTTTGAAGAAGAGCCCAGCTACCACTACCACGCCGATGATCCCGCCGATAGCGACCTTCCGAAGAAGTGCATTCTCTCGCTCAAAGAGTGCGATGTATCCGGTCGTCAAAAGTGCACTCCCTACCAAGGCAAGCGCGGTACCGCGGGTACCGGTCTGCAACATGACATAAATGAACACGAGAGAGAGGAGGCCGTAGAGGTAGCGCATATTCCGCTTTGCGGTACGAACCAGCATAAGGAGTGCGATATATACATGAAAGAGCATGTAGATAGCGAGGTACGCTGAGTTGCCGAGATTAGCGTCGATACGCGTATCGCTCTGATTGATCTGGAACTGTCCACCAAGCTGTCCTGCAGCGTAGAGGGAAACCCACACCGCGACGCCAAGCGAGGTGCCCCAGAAGGTTCGCCAGAGCTTTTCTGTCGTCAGGGTTGAGCCGATGACGAGGAAGTACAGGAAGGTGTGCGCGAGCGTCACAAAGCCCTCCATACGCTCGTAGTTCGACCATAAGCTCTTATGCGGTGACACCCCAAAGATATCAGCGCAGAAAATAATGGCGACAAACCAGATGAATGCGCCGAGAACCCACGAAAAGCGTGGACGATACTTTGCATCGATGAGCGCAAGAACGACCCATGAGGCAAAGATTATCTCAACAATAATACGGAACGTGAAGTTCTTTCCTGTAATGAATGGGAAGAACAACGAGTTCGCGACGACGAGCGGTAGGAACGGTACCGCAAATACTCCAATGAGGACAATGCCTCGCGCTATATCTTTCATCCCGTTAGAAGTTAACCCCTAAAATATTGATCATACGAAGTCTATATTAACACCGGAAGCGAGAACTTCTAACGGGATGAATATATGGGTGCAACTATACCACCCTCTCCCTCTGAGCGTCACCCTTCAAGAGACGAATAACGGGTGTTGTTATTGGTTTTTGGCCCTTAGAGCACGCGCGCGTGCCACTTCTGCAATCTCTTTCACGATCGTGTCAATATCATACTCTTGTTGCCACTCAGGATAGTGTGTCTCGAACTTCGAGAGATCAGAGATATACCATATATGATCCCCAATACGCGCTGTGTCCGAATAGGTCACGTTCGCCTTCGTGCCGAGTATCTCTTCCGCCTTCTGTATCGCTTCCATCATAGAGATATTTGAACGGCGTCCACCGCCTGCGTTGTACACCTCACCTGGCCGTGGCTTTTGGTGGAAGTGCCAAAACATATTCACGAGATCATACGCGTGGATGTTATCGCGAACCTGCTTCCCTTTATACCCATTGATCGTGTAGGGTCGTCCCTCAGCAACACACTTGATGAGATACGCGAGAAAGCCATGGAGCGCTGCGCCCGAATGCATAGGACCGGTCAGACACCCACCACGGAAAATACCCGTGTTCATTCCAAAATATTTCCCATACTCCTGAACCATAACGTCCGCCGCTACCTTAGATGCGCCAAAGACACTGTGGAGTGTCTGGTCGAGCGACATGTGCTCGTCGATACCTTTGTGATAGGGGTGCGACTCATCCACCTCCCACCTCGTCTCCTTCTCTACAAGCGGCAAAAAGTTTGGGAGATCACCATAGACCTTGTTGGTCGAGGTGAAGATAAAGGTTGCTTGTGGAGCATACAGACGAACGGCCTCAAGGAGCGTGAGTGTGCCGACCGCATTTACTGAGAAGTCAGTATGCGGCTCCTTCGCGGCCCAGTCGTGAGATGGTTGTGCGGCAGTATGAATGACGATATCTGGTTGATACTCTTTTACGATAGTTTCGATCGCCTCGCGATCGCGTATATCCGCAGTGATATGAATATATGAATCACCGAGCTCTTCACTCAGCTGTTCTACATTCCAGTTAGTTGATGCCTCATCGCCAAAGAAGTACTTGCGCATGTCGTTGTCTACACCAACGATACGATACCCCTTCTCCGCAAAGAAGCGCGCTGACTCAGAGCCGATAAGCCCTCCAGAACCGGTAATTAGTGCTGTTTTCATCCTGTTAGATATAAAACTGATATCTATATATACCATGGAAACAAAGAGAAAGTCGCCGAAGTCCAAGGACTTCGGCGACCAGAAGATAATCTTCCCCGCGGAAACTGTTCCGGGTGATGCGCCCAATGAATCATGAGTGCAGAGAGCGACGTACAGACGCCGGTGTATGCACCGTCAGCTTGGCCGTGTCTGATCATTTCGAGGAGCTTGCTCCCTTCAATGAAATAAACTCCATTGATCGGCTCGGATGGATCAGGGATCGGCTTTTCCAGCTTCTCGAGATCCACTTCCACTGCGACAACGTCACCCCACGTAGGCGTAAAGCTCGGTGAGGGATTGTGGCCGAACGGATACGTAACGACGGCACGCACTGCGGACTTGGTGGCACCGCCTTCTTCATGTGCTTCACGAGCTGCGGCATCTTCAGGAGTTTCAAACTTTCCTGTTGCCGCTTTTTCATTGAAACCCATGATCACATGTCTGCAACGAACAGGCTTGTGTCCATGCACTCCGGGATTGCCAGGTTGGTCGGCGGGGGGGCGATCTTGGTCGACAACACCATAGTAGTACTTGCCATCACGACCCCTTCCCCATGTGACCACCTGCACAAACGGAGCTTCGACATATTCCGGACGGTCGAATGCCGGAGTTCCGTCAGCGTTCATGGTCACTGCAGACCGAACACTGCCGAAACGAGACGTGATCATGAAGTCAGTCCCAACAGGAAACTCCTTCCCATCGATCACGGCCTTCCAGCGGTTGGGGTTTTCAAGGAAGGCTTTGACCACTTCCGCAGTCTGACCTTCCAGGGCCTTTGCATAGCTCAATGTGGCGGACATACCGCACCTCCTGCTTTGTGAACAAAAAAACTGGCTTCTACCAGTTCTGCGAAATTTTAACAATATATTGACATAATGTCAATATATTGTACGATGGTCAACATTCGTTCTTTTGGAGGACTCGATGTACCAAATAAACCATATTCTCTTCGACTTCGGTCGTGTGCTTGGCTTATTCAACCACATGAAGGCTTGCGACAAGCTCGCAGAACTTACCGGTGGTCGGATAACCGGCGAGGAGATCAGGACTTCCCTGTTTGCTCCAGATGGACTCGCGACTCAGTTCGAGGTCGGCAAGCTCGACGAGCGAGCATTTATGAGGAGTGCGTGCTCAGAGCTTGGGCTGTTTCCGTTCGACGATATGGATCAGTTCAGAGAACTCTGGGGCGACATATTTGAAGAGGTTCCCGGTATGGCCGAGATACTGTCTTCGCTTCGGCCCGAGATCAGAATGGGCATTCTTTCGAATACCGACCCGATACATTGGCAGTGGATCGAGAGACTCCCGATCATGCAGCGTTTCTTCGACGACGAGTCGGCGATCACCCGCTCGTACGAGGTTGGCTGCAGAAAGCCTGCTCGACAGAAATATCTCGAAGCCGCACAGCGACTCAGCGCTTTGCCGCGTAACATTCTCTATATTGACGATATTGCAGAAAATGCACAGGTTGCACAACAGCTCGGTTTCCAAGCAATCCAGTTTGATGCACGCAGAATGCGACTGGATACGCTCAGAGCAATGCTGAAACGGCTAGAGCTCATCGACGACTAACACAGCGCGAAGCCGTATAGGCTTCGCGCTTTTCTTTTTCCTCTTTCTTCATCACTACCCCCTACCCCGCACCCTTTCATACCCCAAAACAGTTATACTTTGTACGAATGATCGGAAACACCAAATCCCGTCTCTATCGATTTCTCCGATGGACCGAACGCTACACCAAAACCGACATGGTGTATTTTGCCTCGGGTAATTTTTGGCTCCTCTTTGGTCGCGTCACCAGCATAGTTGCAGGTATGGGTATCACCGTAGTTCTTGCAAACTCTTTTTCTCTTGAAGAATTTGGTACGTACAAATACATCCTTGCTACTGCAGGCATCTTAGGCGCATTCACCTTAAACAGTGTTGCGGGAGCTCTCATTAGGGCGATAAACCAAGGGAAACAAAATGTTATTCCATCTGTGTATCGCACCACCCTTAAATGGTCCGTCCCCGCCGCAATTCTATCTTGTACTGTTGCTGGGTATTATCTTTATCATGGAAATTCGGTGCTGGGGTGGTCACTTGTTATTGTTGGCTTAACGCTGCCACACCAAACAGCCCTCGCTATTACTAAAGTTCTCTTTGCTGCCCACGGCGATTTCAAAAATGCTGCAAAATACAACACCATTCGAAATTTGGTTCAAGTAGGAGCGATCATTTGCGCCCTACTTTTGAGCACAAACGTACTCACGATCGTGGCCATATATATGAGCTCCAGCGTGATCATTGGATATATCACCTACAGACAGTCGCTCGCCAAACTCAAAGTTGTCGATGATCCGACTTATCATGATGAAGTAATTCACTACGCGCTGCATTTTAGTTTCATGGGAGCATTCCAAACGGTTGTGGCTCAAATAGACCAATTTCTCCTCTGGCACTTCACCGGACCGGTTGCTGTTGCCACGTATGGTAT
>JAYQPD010000038.1:0-2273 GCA_038145135.1 bacterium
CTCCACAGGGGTTTCCCCTATACTACCACGCTTCCCATTTGAGCCAGGTGGGGAATACTGGTATGCTCGTAGGACGCCTTGTCTACAGGGCAAATTACTGCTGGAGTGGCGGAATGGTATACGCGCACGACTCAAAATCGTGTCTCGCAAGGGTTGAGGGTTCGAGTCCCTCCTCCAGCACAGCTTGAACGTAGTGAAAGGTGGGTTGGAGGAGGCGCAGCTTTTCCTTTGAAAAGCGTTGCGCGGACTTGAAGCTGTTCAGCGCGTATTTTGGGCGCAGCAACCAAAATACCCTGAACGGGTACTGAACATGTAATGTTCAAGTCCCTCCTCCAGCACAAAACACCCACCTTAAAGCGTAGCTTTGAGGTGGTTTGTTTTTTGTAGGTGGAGATGGGACTTAAAGATCCTTGAGTATATAAGCAAAGCGAATACGAAAGGTGTACAGATTCTGTAAGAATCGAGTTCCTCCTCTACTCGCCCGATGCCAGATCGGGCGACTTTTCTTTTTTCATGATCTTAGCTATAGTCCACATGGATCGTACAGAGGAGTACCTACATGATTCCTGGAAAGAACTGGATCGAGGAATACCAGAATGCTGACGCACTTTGGCTTCACGATGGTGATCCGAAGACCCCCCATGCACTACTCACCTCAGGCCTCCACAGTGACGGCTTCTTCAATAGCAGGAAGATCACCCAAGTACCTGGTCTTCTTTCAGAAGCTGCTGAAAATCTGGTCGATATGCTCGTACATGATCAGGGTGATCTGTCGGCGTTTGATGTTGTGGTGGGACCGCAAACAGGCGCAACACGACTTGCTGAATACCTCGGGTATCGTGTCGGCATGGAGCGACGTCGAATCTGCCATTTCGCATCACCAAAGAAGATCGAAAGTGGCGGACACCGTTCAATGCATTTCGACGAACGCGACACGGAGACAGTCTCTGGGAAGCGGGTGATCATTTGTGATGATGTACTCACCACCGGTGGTAGTATCTCTCTCGCCGAGGAAGCTGTAACAGCGATTGGTGGTAAGGTGTACGACAGCTATATCCTTGCCTTGGTCAATCGATCTGGACAAACACATATCGATGGCCGCAAGGTTATCTCGCTCATCACGCGAAATATCGCCTCCTGGGAATCCGACCACTGTCCGTTATGTAAGGCTGGCTCAGTTGCCATACGCCCCAAGGATAATTGGAATCTGCTCACTGGGAAAAAAGCTGCGTAAAACACTCTGTCGTGACGGCATCCGTCACGACTTTTTTCATGCTAGGATGCAGTCGTGAACCTATCTAGACATATGAAACCAAAGGTCGTCGTCATCGTCGGGCCAACAGCGTCTGGTAAAACCGCGCTATCTATCGAGCTTGCGCGTCGCTTTGACGGCGAGGTCATTTCTGCTGATTCACGCCAAGTATACCGTGGCCTCGATATCGGTACTGGCAAGGTGACCAGGCGTGAGATGCGCGGCGTACCACATCATCTCCTCGATGTGGTATCACCAAAAAAAGTGTTCACCGCCGATGATTTTGTGAAAAAGGGTCGCAGAGCGATCAATGATTTGCTTTCGCGTCAAAAACTCCCCGTCGTCGCAGGTGGCACGGGTTTCTATATCGATGCACTACTCGGCACCATCTCTCTGCCTAACGTGCCACCTAATAAGCAGCTTAGAAATGAACTCGCTTCTCTTTCACTTGAAGAACTGAACGAGAGACTCGAGAAGCTTGATCCAGAGCGCGCGGCCGACATCGATCAAAAGAACCCGGTTCGCCTTATCCGTGCAATAGAGATCGCTACAGTGCTCGGGAAGAATCCACCACCACAGACAGAATCACTCTATGATGTTCTCTGGATCGGTATCGATGTGTCAAAAGAAGTACTCCATGAAAAGATCGAGAACCGCCTTCGTGCACGTATGAAACGAGGCATGCTCTCAGAAGCAAAACGACTTCATGCTGAAGGACTTTCTTGGAATCGTATGGAGGAACTTGGCCTTGAGTACCGATATATGGCGCGGCTGCTCCAAAAGCAGATCACGCGTAAGGAGTTCTATACTGAACTCACCTCAGAGATCAAGCAATATGCAAAACGTCAGATGACGTACTGGAAGCGGAATAAGGAGATTCGGTGGGTAAAACCAGTAGACGCTGAGGAAGTGTTTGAGGTAGTGAGGGAGTTTTTGGGGCGATGAGGGAATGATTCCACGGTTCGTAATTCGTTTCACTCATGACGACCGTGGCACGCGGCTCGGCCACGCTTCCCTTCGG
>JAYQPD010000038.1:2283-6952 GCA_038145135.1 bacterium
TTTCTAAACTCACTTCGTTCGTTAAGAACTTCCTCCCCGGACTCGCCGACAAGCACTCCCTGTGGTCGTCTTGTATACCGGCTCCGTCTTTCGATTCCCTCATCGCCTCGCAAAACATGGAATCGGTCACGAGTCACTAAGCCTTTTGCTTCAAGTGTTCGCAAAAGACTAAGTGCTCTCGACCCCACCTCAGAAATATGCTCCCAGCATATTTCTTGCGGTTTTCGATTCCCTCATCTGGTTCCGAAGGAACCGAAAAAGACTGGCTCTTGCCAGTCTTTTTCGTCCTGCGGGCGATGAGGGAATCGAACCCCCACCAAAGGTTTTGGAGACCTTCGTTCTACCACTAAACTAATCGCCCTATAACCGCTCTACTATACCCGACTTCTCTGTTTTGTGAGACCTTCGTTCTACTTCCAAACGACATGAGCGAAATGAAAAACCTTTTCATTTCTGAGTGAGTGCAGGAAGGAAGCTTTGCTTACTTCGTCAAATGAGGGTAGATAAGATTCACTGATTTTATCTATCCCGAATGCAGACGAAGCAAATTCATTTACCACTAAACTAATCGCCCTCTATTGCAACCATATGTTGCTGCACTACTATACCCAACTTCTCTCTTTTAGAAAACCCACCAAGTTTATGAACTCGAAGAAATATACTTTACCGTGACGTCCCAGTGATCGTTATCACTTAGAGGGTCTTCACGCACATACTCATTGCCAAGAGAATCGCAATAACCACCTCGGGAGCCGCATGGGTCATAGTTTGCATAAATGTAGGTACTGAGCTCTACGTTTGTACGCAGATCGACCTTATATCCGTTACAATGAGAATACTGTCCTGAGCATTCGTGCCCCACACCCGTTTCTGTACCGCCGGTCACTGCACTCACACAACCACCACAATCTTTATTGAGTGCTACCACCGCTGCGATGGTCGATTGGTTCATACCCTGAAGACAAGTACCCGTTGATCCTCCATTACAGTTTTTATTGACCGAAATACCAGCATTAGCAAGGACCGCTCGCCCATCGATCTCTGTCGACGTATTTCCAGAAACGGCAGAGGCAGAGAGTAGACCTGAGGGAGTAGGTGCAGCATTCACAACGGTAGTGTTATTGTTTGTGTTGCTGCTACTTCTGAGGGGCTTTTGATCTACTCGCTTGAACTCAGCTGACCACTCACCGAGCGATTTGCCAGTGAGGACTGACATGATAGTGCTTATGATGAGGTATGCAAGGAGAATGACGGCAAACCCTATCAAAATATTGAGGAGTTTTGACTTCGCCTGCTCCATAGCGCTCGCGTTACCACGCGATAATGCAAGTTTGAAGCCATTGATCGCGATCATCACTACTGCAAAGAGGACTCCGAACGCTATGAAGAAGCGAACAACATTATTGATGAGCTCGATGAGATGGTAGAGCTGGCACGCATCCCCATCCTGAAGACATTCCTGAGGAATGATCTGCGGGAGCGCAAAGGCAACCGACACGGGTACTGACAGCAGCACCATTAGCATAAATATCCTTACCATGCTGCTATTCTACCACCACCCCACACGTTAAATTGCTACATACCCACCTTCACCAAAACAGCATTTTATGGTACTTTAGAGCCTGCTAAGACAGGCACTTATTGTTTGATCTAGCAAATTGCGTCGGTGGCGGAGTGGTCAATCGCACTTGACTGTAAATCAAGCGCCTTCGGGCTACGGAGGTTCGAATCCTCCCCGGCGCACAAATGAAATTCCGCCTTTGGGCGGTTTTTTGTTTGTGCGCCGAGCAAGCAACTTGAGTTGCTTGCGTGGGAGGATTCGAAGATCCCTGAGTGTATCGCGCGAACACAGTGAGCACGATACGAAGGGTGTACCGTTCCCGTAGGGAAAGAATCCGGGCTGGGAGACCTTTCGTGAGGATTCGAAGACCTTGCCAACTATTTTATGAGGGAACGAAATAAAATAGTTGGCAAGGTGTACTGAAACTGTAAGTTTCGAAACTCCTCCCCGGCGCACAATGCTTGACATAAATATTATAGTGTTGTATTATACACTTGCTTAACTGAGAAGGTTAGGTGGGTGGTTACACCCTGGATCTTCGAGATGAAGGAGAAAGCAAATGAATGACATAATGAGTGTTGCGCGAGCAACAACGATTGCATGCGCCAACGCCGCAACTCGTTACCTCCAGCTCGGACTTTTCATGTCCGAATTGAACAGTTTCGACGAACAGAACCTGAGGTTTAGTAAATTCATTGGGCACCAGCGCTTTGGTTTGTCAGGACGTACCAACACAGGCAACAGTGTACTCATACATGTCACCCTAATTTACAAGGAAAATCGTAGCGAGGGTTTCCCCTTCGAACGAGCACTTGTGAACGTAAACGACATCACTGGATCGCCAACAGGTCCGTCGACTTACCTCGAGTGTGTGATTAAAGGGGACGATTTCAAATTCCGTGAGGTTGATATTTCAATCTTTAAGGAAGATGGTAGGTTGCCAATCTGGAGCACAGATAAGTCACCAGACGCTTGGTCACTGCGGTACCAACATCAATAACAACTCCCATCAGCACCAACTCAAACTTTTCCCGTTAGTCAAAAGCTAGCGGGAGTTTTTATACTCAGAATATCGTGTGATTCTGGTTCGAACATCGTTCAATGCGGCGCAGCGCAGTGGTTTCGAACCAAGCATACACACCTCGACATTTCTTTCGTCTGTAGTATATTTCGTGACAGACCAACACAAGGGAGAGCATCATGAGATTCCTAGTTCTTTTTGGATTAGCTTATTACCTTTTCTTTCTAGGTGGTACCAGCACCACACTGTCTGCAAGCTTCGACTGCCGTAAGGCACGTACCACAGTGGAAATGACCATTTGTGGCAACGTGAGCCTGTCTCGTCTCGACCACAGCATGGGTTTGGAATACCAAAAACAATTGCGAACAAGATACGCCAAGCGCGTCCGTGCCGAACAGCAACAATGGATACGAGAACGAGATGACTTCTGCGACCCTATTGACGGGGTTAGTTACAGCTTGTGTGTGGAATACATGATCAGCAAACGTCTGCTGGAACTGCGCCACACCGGTTGGAGCTTTCCATGGCTCATCAGCTACGGTTCACGTGTTGGCATGAACGTGACTGCACTGACGGCAAAAGGTATCAACACTGATCGTGCATACATAGAGGTTGATCATACTTGGCAAAATGCGCGTGCCTTTTGCGGTGAATACGGATTTCAATTCGACTACGATTGTGCAAATGAAGTTTTGGCCGAATCAACTCTGGGCAACTTCATCGCAGCAAATTGTCATACGGGACAATTTACGAGTATGCTAGGCGAAGCTCGCTTTCTCGGCCGCAAGACAGGTGCAGATCATTCATCGTACCTGTTCCAGGTTGATGGTGAAGTGATTGACGATAGTATGTCAAGTGGATACTTTACGTATTTGGATAACTATCGAGCACTCTGCCCCAGCGCAATAAGATAAACCTTCTCTTGGTAGAAAGATGATATCAATACCGCCGGACCACAGTCTGGCGGTTTTCTTTTTCTCAAACTAAAAAATTATTGAACCAACTCCATCTCGGCGCACAAATTAGACTCCCTTTGGGGAGTTTTAATTTGTACGCCGGGAGAAAGGTCTGGGAGACCTTTCGTGAGGATTCGAAAAGGTTCTCGAGAGTTTGTGAGTTTGCGAAACAAACTATCATAGAACCTGAACGGATTCTGTAAGAATCGAAACTCCTCCCCTGCGCACCAAATCAAATCGAGTTAGTACATTGTTATCTTCCCCTATTACTTAGCACCTCGATATCCCAGCACCCACGGCATTTCCTTGTCTGCCGATGTATAAGTGTATATTTGATCTTTGTACTTCACTTCGTAAATCAAATTCCCTGACTCATCCCAGGTCGGCATTGAACCGTAATAGATCTGGGGCATAACCATCTCTATGTCCATATCCATGAATGGTGCGGATTCATCACCAGCGAATTCAAGATGGTGGTTTGATTCGTCAGTTGTGTCGAACACCATTGGTCCACCTGGATTATCACAACCCTTGTCACCACACGGCTTGAATTTAAACAAGAAAAAACGTTTGTTTGGTGACATATTCACATAATCACCAAAAACGTCTCCGTCATAGATGGTGTATTCCTTGTACACATTAGGTAAAGAATTCACCACAACATAACTTTTGTTAACATCTCGCAAAACCCTTAGCGAACTGTCACCAAAAGGTTGAGTATTGGCAATTTTTATATCAACCTGATCGTCACCACTTTCCCTTTTTACCACCACCTTCTCCACCTCCACCACCTTCTCCGGTGCATACACATACCCCACATACCCACCGATAAACGGCATGAGGATGAAAAGCAGCATCGCGAGATACTTGGAGAGTGGTGTAACTCGAAAGAGTGCGTGTTTCTGCTCAGGTTGTGGAGCAGGCGTTGGTGTTGGTTCCATATGTGATTATCGTATCATTTCCTTTTGTTTTGTAGTGACTCTAGTTCGAACATCGTTCAATGCGGCGTAAAAACTTGACAGTAGTGTTTATTTATGCTATTAAGGGAATATGCGGTTCTATACAGCCGCACTACCTCTCCGCCACAATCATTCAAAGGAGAACGAAATGAAGAATGGAATCAACGCTGTC
>JAYQPD010000039.1:0-6518 GCA_038145135.1 bacterium
GTGCGCCAGCTTTGTAAGGAGAGAAGCGACTATACAAAGCAAGTACTCTTGGGGTGCGCCACCGCGCACTCATTTTGGGCGACGATTCATCCCCACCGCAAAGCGGATGGGGCATTCTCGTCGTCCGCTAGTAAAGCGGGCTACACACACGAAACAAAACACTCTGGTAGGGGGTGGTGAGCGTGAGTGTGATGGTAATTGCACATCACCGATATGTGGCACAATTAAGCGGACAGTACGGAGTGTAGAGCCCGTAAAAGCGTTGGTCAGTGAAGTACCACGAGCAAGTCGATAAAACGAAAAAGCTAGTAAATACTAGCCAATTCGCTTGATGAAGAGCTCCCGAAGTGAGGTAGGATCTGATGCTCCACGCGTTGCCTTCATACCCTGCCCGACCAGGAACTGCACTGCGGCCACTTTGCCGGCTTTGTAGTCTGTTACAACAGTAGGGTTTTCAGCGATAATGGCATCTACAATAGCTGTAAGCGCGTTTTCGTCAGTGGTGACACCTAAGCCACGCTCCTCAACTGCTTTAAGCGGCGAAATACCATCTTTCAAGACCTCAAGAAGAAGATCTTTGACAACACGGGATGTCACCTTCTTCTTGCCAACGAGATCAACAAGCTCTGTGAAGTAAGACATGACTGAGTGGTCAGGAGACAGAGTGGGCAGCACTCCTTGCGTTAATAAGCCGGTCACATCGGACGTAAGATAATTGGCAGCAATGGAGGCGAAGGGTGTGCCCGTAGACAACACATACTCGAAATATGCTCGGAGCTCTCTACTCGAAAGAAGATGCTCTATCTGATCACTCGTTAATCCGAGATTTTGGTACTTGCGCCTTATAGAATCAGGCAATTCTGGCAATATCTCGGTTAGCCGATTTACGTCAGGAATGCTTGAGGTGGCAATTGAGAAATTAGGTATGTCTGGATCTGGGAAGTAGCGGTAGTCATGTGATGATTCCTTTTTTCGTTGTGAGAACGTAACACCCCTATTTTCATCCCATCCTCGAGTTTCTTGCTCAATTACACCCCCCTTTTCGAGTACATCTATATGTCTCTTGATCTCGTGTTCGATCGCACCTTCAACTGCACTGAACGAGTTGAGATTCTTCACTTCAACTTTCGTGCCGAGTTTTTCCGGATCTTTTGATACTGATATATTTGCCTCAACCCGCATTTCACCCTTTTCCATATTTGCATCACCCACACAAAGTGTTCGAAGAAGTAGTTGCAGCTCACGTGCGAAACGTCCTGCGGTTTTCGAATCATGAATGACCGGCTCTGTCACCAACTCCATAAGCGGCACACCTGCTCGGTTGTAGTCCACGAGACTACCTTCATGATGTTCGTGTGAAGAACGTGCAGTGTCTTCCTCAAGATGAATTCGTGTGATTTGTACACCACTTAGTTCACCCTTTTCAACAAGTGGAAACTTGTACTGGCTGATTTGATAGCCCTTCGGAATGTCGGGGTAAAAATAATTTTTACGATCAAACTCTGTGTAATCTGCGAGCGTCGAACCAAGTGCTGTACCAACAAGGAGCACACTTTTGACTGCTTCCTTGTTTACCGTTGGTAACGTGCCCGGGTGGCCCATGCATATCGGGCATGTATGTGCATTTGGCTCCCCATGATGTGGATCATTTGCACACCCACAGAACATTTTTGAGCGTGTTTTTAATTCAGCATGCACCTCCAGACCAATGGTTGGCACATACGTTGCTTCACTATTCCCTTTCATATAGAACGAATAGTAGCAAATGGCTTGTGTATTTGAAACTATTTAGCCAGGATCTTTGTGAGCTCGTCACTGAACACTTTAACAGAAGCATCATCAATGACGCTGATTGAAAATACCTTTATATTAAGCCGTTTTATGGCATCGATACTTTTTTCAATTTTTTCTTTACTGACTGTATCGGTTTTTGTCAATAACACGATTTCGGGCTTTTGTAAAATTTCTGCGTCAAATTTCTCTAATTCTTTGCGCACAGTGGTGTACGTCTTTACCACATTTTCATCTTCGAGGGAGACACAGTGGATCAGAATGCGCGTCCTTTTTACATGCCGCAGGAATTTATGCCCGAGCCCCTTCCCCTCTGACGCTCCTTCGATGAGACCAGGGATATCAGCAAGTACATAATTATAGAAACTGCCGAGATGTGGCTCGAGGGTAGTGAATGGATATGCACCGATTCGTGACGATGCTTCGGTAAGTGTATTGAGGAGTGATGATTTTCCCGCGTTTGGCAATCCAATGATACCAACATCTGCAACAAGTTCTAGTTCGATATCGAAGATACCGCTCTCACCTTCTTTACCCCGTGTCGACTCTTCAGGTGCGCGGTTCGTGGATGATTTGAAATACTCATTCCCCAGCCCCCCATTTCCTCCTTTCAATATTTTTATCGTTTCACCTTCCGTACGGAGTTCGTAGCGTACACCTCGCTCTTGGTCGGTGACGATGGAACCGATCGGGAGGTCGATGTATAGGTCAGTACCGTTCTTGCCGTGGCGGGAACGTGACTTTCCGGCCTCGCCGTGTTCCGCCTTAAATTCCTTGGCCGCTCGGTAGCGCGAAAGCAGGTTGAGGTCCCGGACACCACGCACATAGACGTCACCCCCCTTTCCACCGTCACCGCCAGCTGGGCCTCCCCAGGGGCGCGCCCACTCACGAAGCCACCTAACGACACCGTCGCCTCCGTTTCCAGCACTTGCAGTAATGGTCATTTCATCGACAAACATAGGACCATAGTTGTACCATACTACAAGATACTTTGACAGTGCCTGACAGTATGTTAGAACTTCTTCCTAGAAGTTGGAGGGTACCTTATGCAATCAGATCTCTGTATTTTGTTGATCGATATGCAAGCACATAGCGTCTCGAAAATGTCATTGTCAGAACAGACCGCACTTGTGAGAGAGCAGCTAAAAGTTCTAGATGTCTGTTCTAGATACGACATCCCTGCAGTGACTCTTGAGCTCCATGAGGAAGGCTGGCTCCCAACTGTCAGAACCTTACGTCGCGCCTGCGATGCGATTCCACGTCACGCTACTGTACCAAAGTACAGAGCCTCGTCGTTTTCGGCGTTAGAGTTCCTAAAGCTGATAGAGCGGTGGCGAATCGGCCACCTTATCGTCATGGGCATCAACACAAGCTTTTGCGTGCTCTCAACTATTCTAGACGCACGCAAGAGAACGTACGGCGTTTCAACAGCATACAACCTGATCGCCGACACAGGTGATGGTGGACCTGCACTGACCGGACGCTCACTTTCTCTCATCGATCGTTCATCTCAACTGTTTGACGATGCTGAAGCAATGCTTAAATTTCATGGCATAAAACCAAATACACTCCCCTCTTAGATCAGGGAGTGTTTTTTGTAGGCAAAAGGAATGCCTATTCAAAGAGCTTGTGGGTGACGGTCGAGACTGCTGTCATGATGACCGAGCCAACGAGCGCAGGAATGAATCCGTCCACCGAAAAACCATTGATCATCTGAGCAGAAAGCCAGAAGACAAATGCATTGAGCACAAACGAAAAGAGTCCGAGCGAGATGATGGTAACGGGGAGCGTAAGGATGAAGAGGATCGGTTTGACGAGCACGTTAAGGATACCGAGTATGAGCGCACCGAGGAGCGCCACTTCGAGAGAGGACACATGAATACCCGGGACCAATTTAGCGATGAGGAGCAGAGCGAGTGCTCCAAGAACGATGCGGATGATCAGGTGTGTCATAGGCACCCAGTGTATCATGCGCGATTGGTGCGGAGCAAAAAGGTCGGGCCCGAGGCTCGACCTATTGCTCCGCACTATTTTCCCCTACCTTACACCACGATCTTCCAGCCATCTGCAAGAAGCGCTTCGGCCTTTTTGAACTTCATCTCTTTCGTCTCGTTGCCGTTGGTCACCTTTACAAGATCGTTGCGACCATACTGGTGTTCACTTTTGCGCGCCTCCATACTTGCCTGTACCGCTCTGGCAACACCTTCTCTGGACATACCGACGCGCATTGCCTGTTCCGCTATCTTTCGCTGCTCAGCTTCCTCGCGAGCAACTGCCTCCTCCACCACCTTTGGAAGGAGCTCAGCAACCCGTGCTCTGAACACTTCTTGAAGCTCAGTGAAGAGACGCGATGCCTCCTTGCGGTACTCGATAAGTGGATCGCGCTGACCGTACGCGCGCAAGTTCACACTTGAACGTGTGTAATCCATAAGCTCGAGGTGTTCCACCCAGAGTGCGTCGAGCACCTGGAGCATCAGTCGGCGAGAGAGTGAAAACCAGCGCTCCTCTCCAAACGATGCCTGTCGCTCTTTAAGCGCTTTAGCTACTTCCGGATGTTCGGTAAGCACCTCTTTCAAGATCTCTTCCACCTCCTCATGTGAACCACGAAGCAGGTTGCGACGACGTGCGTAGATCGACACACGCTGTTTGTTGAGGACATCATCGTACGCAAGCACGTGTTTACGGGCATCGAAGTTTTGACCCTCTATCTGCTCTTGTGCACGCTCAAGTGACCGTGTGATCATACGATTTTCAATCGGCTGATCCTCAGGGATACCAAAACGACCCATCATGCCTTTGATAGTATCTGTCGCAAATCGGCGCATAAGATCATCTTCAAGGGAAACGAAGAATTGTGTGGTCCCTGGATCACCCTGTCGACCTGAACGGCCGCGGAGCTGATTGTCGATACGTCGTGCGTCATGTCGCTCAGTACCGAGTACGAACAAACCGCCGAGGGACTTGATCACCTCACTTTCTTCGTGACTTGCATGTACACCACCGAGTTTGATATCGACACCACGGCCTGCCATGTTGGTTGCCAGGGTAACACCACCCCGCTTACCTGCTTCAGCTATGATCTCACCTTCACGTTCGTGATTCTTCGCATTCAACACCTCATGAGGTACTCCAGCGCGGGTGAGGTGTATTGAGAGAAGTTCATTCTTCTCGATCGAGGCAGTACCTAAAAGCACTGGTTGCCCTTTCTCATGGAGTTCGCGTACCTTTTGTGCGATCGCATCAAACTTCCCTTTCTCAGTCTGGAAGATAAGGTCGTTCTTATCGTCGCGCTGTACGGGCCGGTGCGTCGGCACAGGTACCACGTCGAGTCCATAGACAGTATAAAACTCCTCAGCAGAGGTTAGGCCGGTGCCAGTCATCCCACAGAGTTTGTCGTACTGCCTGAAGTAATTTTGGAACGTGATCGATGCGTAGGTGCGCGACTCTTCGCGGATGCGGACTCCTTCCTTTGCTTCGATCGCTTGGTGGAGACCATCAGACCAACGGCGTCCAGGCTGCATGCGGCCGGTGAACTCATCGACGATGACCACCTCGCCATCACGTACAACGTATTCCTTATTATTACGATAGAGTGCGCGCGCACGGACCGCGGTCTCAAGGTGGTGGACGTGTTTGATACCTTTCTCTGTGTAGATATTCTCAACACCAAGGAGCTCTTCAGCGCGAGCAATGCCAGCAGTGGTCAGTGTAGCACTCCGGAGCTTCTCGTCGATCGTGTAGTCGGTAGCTGGATCGAGTTTTGCCGCGATCTGCGCAAACTGATCGTAGAGATCTTCAGATTGTGCAGTTGGGGCAGAAATGATGAGTGGCGTCCGCGCCTCATCGATAAGGATGGAGTCGATCTCGTCCACGATAGCGTAGACGTGTTCACGTTGACGAAGGTTTGCAACATCGTACTCGATATTGTCGCGCAGGTAATCAAATCCGAATTCGTTGTTGGTACCGTAAGTGATATCGGCGGCATACGCCTCCTTGCGCGTTACCGGCCGCAAGAATTCATACACCACTTTATATGACCCTTCCTGGTCGCGTTCTTGGTCGACTTCTGTGTGACCGGGGTCGTAAAGGTACGAACCATCAGAGTTGATGACACCGACCGAGAGACCGAGTGCGGCATAGATCTGACCCATCCACACCGCGTCGCGGCGCGCGAGGTAGTCGTTCACCGTTACCACATGCACCCCATTTCCGGAAAGTGCATTCAAATATGCGGGGAGTGTTCCGACGAGCGTCTTACCTTCACCCGTACGCATTTCGGTGATCTTACCACTATGGAGGATCGCACCACCGATGATCTGTACATCATAGTGCCGCTGGCCAAGCGTACGCTTGGCCACCTCACGCACCAGTGCAAAAGCCTCAGGGAGGAGCTTATCGAGCGAAAGTCCATCTTTGACTCGCGCTTTAAATTCGATGGTCTTTGCACGTATATCGTCATCCGAAAGTCCTACAAGGCCCTCCTCATATGCCGCCACCAGCGGCACAACAGCACGCGCCTCCTTAAGCGCGCCATCATAAGCGTGACCGAAAAATCTATCCAAAATTGACATCGATAGAGCATACCACAAAACAAAAACAACGTCCTTTCGATACCTAAGGACGTTGTTTTGTATCTTCGAAGCGTTCGCTTAGCGGCGCTTCTTAGCAGCCTTCTTCTTTGTGGTCTTCTTAGCTGTCTTCTTCTTTGGAGCTGCCTTTCGCTTAGC
>JAYQPD010000040.1:0-5587 GCA_038145135.1 bacterium
GCCCCTACGGGGCTTTTTGCGTGCGCGTGCCAGGACTCGAAGACCGGAAGAAATATGCTGGGGGCATCCTCGCCAAACACCCCTATTTCTGACATACTCATCCCATGCGCATCCTAGCGATCGAGACATCGTGTGACGAAACAGCCGTATCGGTCGTCGAGACCATCGGCGATTTTCCTAATGCCACCTACCGTGTGCTCGGCAATGCCCTCTACTCCCAGATCGAGACCCACCGAGAATACGGTGGGGTGTACCCAAATGTCGCTAAGCGAGAGCACACCAAAAAGCTCGTCCCGATGCTTAAGAAAGCGGTCGATGAAGCTAACCTCGAGATCCACAACTCGGACCCACTTATTGGCGATGAGCGGAAAGAGATCGAAGTACTCCTCATGCGCGAAGGCTCGCTCGCAGACGATCTCATCACGTTTGCAGAGATCATCGGCATCCCTAATATCGACCTGATCGCAGTGACCGAAGGTCCAGGACTAGAGCCGGCACTGTGGGTCGGGGTCAATTTTGCAAAGGCACTTGCCACACTGTGGAAGAAACCGCTTGTCGGGGTCAATCACATGGAGGGTCATGTGATCTCGTCACTATTTCAAAATGACACCCTCCCTACTATTACGTTTCCTCTCCTCTCGCTCCTTATCTCAGGCGGGCATACCGAGCTCGTACTCTCTAAGGAGTGGGGATCATACGAGCTCATTGGCCAGACCAGGGACGATGCAGTCGGTGAGGCATTTGATAAAGTTGCGCGCCTCCTCGGACTTCCGTATCCCGGTGGGCCAGAGATATCAAAGCTCGCAAAAGAAGCGAGAGATGAAGATATCTCAACTGACACAAAACTCCCTCGACCCATGCTCACTGCACACAACTTTGATTTTTCGTTCTCTGGCCTCAAGACCGCAGTGCTCTATGCCTCACGCGGAAAGAAGCTTTCTGAAACTGAGAAGCGTGGTCTTGCGAGAGAGTTTGAAGATGCCGCTACTGAAGTTCTGCTCAAGAAAACACTGCGCGCACTTGAGGAGACCGGGGCAAAAACACTCGCAGTCGGTGGTGGCGTATCTGCCAACGAATACATTCGGAAGACCTTCGAAGAAGCACTCACGGAGCAACAGATCCCCCTCTACTTCCCCTCACGCAGTCTCTCGACCGATAACGCCATCATGATCGCACTTGCGGCACATACTAAAGTCTCGGTACACCCTGAAGCCCTCGAAAAACCCTTTGACGAGCTCGTAGCAAAGGGCAACCTTTCGCTCCATTCTTAACACCCCCTTTAAGCCGTTTTTATAGACCCTAAACTGTGCTAGGATGGCCAGTATTACAGCCATTTGGCAAGGAATTTATGGAGGAGATTTTCAATAAACCGTATGATCCGAAGGCGTCTGAGGGCGCTATCTATACTCTATGGGAAGAATCGGGTTACTTTAAACCGGAGACCTGTGTCGAAAAAGGCGTTACGACACCTGACGCACCTCACTTCTCGATCGTCCTCCCTCCCCCCAATGTGACCGGTACCCTCCATATGGGAAGTGCGCTTATGCTTGCAGTCGAGGACATTTTGGTGCGCCATGCACGCATGAGCGGCAAGCGTACCCTCTGGATCCCTGGCACCGACTCTGCTGCCATCGCCACTCAAGCCCGTGTCGAGAAGGATATCCAAAAGAGCGAGAAAAGGTCGCGTCATGACCTTGGTCGTGATGAACTCCTCAAGCGCATCGACGCGTTCGTAGAGGCAAACAAGAGCACCATGCTCGCCCAGATGCGCGCGATGGGTTCATCACTCGATTGGAGCCGCTATGCGTACACCATGGACGAGAAGCGGTACAACGCCGTCATGGAAGCGTTTGTACGCATGTATGAGGCGGGACTCATCTACCGCGCAAATCGCATCGTGAATTGGGATCCTAAGGGGCAGACCACTATCTCAGACGACGAGATCGTACACGAGGAGCGCACGGCAAAACTCTACACCTTTAAATACGCAAAGGACTTCCCTATCGCAATCTCCACCACTCGCCCAGAAACAAAAGTTGGTGACACTGCTGTTGCTGTACATCCTGACGATGAGCGATACAAAGAACTCATTGGAAAGGAGTACGATGTGGTCTTTTGTGATGTACCGCTCCACATCAAAATTGTTGGCGATGCGCATGTCGATAAGGAGTTTGGTACAGGTGCGCTCGGCGTTACCCCAGCACACAGCCAGATCGACTGGGAGATCGCGGAGCGGCACAACCTCCCTCACCCGCAGGTCATCAACGAGTACGCGAAAATGATGGTGGAAGGTCGTCTCTCTGGTATGAAGGTCGGCGACGCACGCGAAGCGGTGGTCTCCTGGCTCAAAGAGGAAGGGCTCCTTGAAAAGGAGGAAGATACTCCTCAGAACATCGCAACCGCGGAGCGTACCGGCGGCATCATCGAACCCCTCCCTAAACTTCAGTGGTGGATTGATGTCGAGAAACCGTTTGTGATGGAGCATTCGGAGATACCCGGTATCGAATCGGGAGCGTCAGTGTCGCTTAAGGACGTGATGATTGCTTCAGTGGAGGGCGGGGGTGTCTCCTTTGTGACTGAACGCTACGAGCGCGTGTACAAGAACTGGGCAGAGAATCTACGCCCGTGGTGTATCTCACGTCAGATCTGGTTTGGTCACCGCATCCCCGTTTGGTATAAAGGCGAAGACCTCTACTGTGGTACCACAGCCCCAGAGGGTGATGGTTGGGAGCAGGATCATGACGTACTCGACACTTGGTTCTCCTCAGCACTCTGGACCATGACCACACTCGGCTGGCCAGAAGAGACTCCAGACCTCAAGCAGTACCATCCCACCACTCTCATGGAGACCGGGTACGACATCATCTTCTTCTGGGTAGCACGTATGGTACTTATGAGCGGCTTCTTCCTTGGCCAGGTGCCCTTCAAAACAGTCTACCTTCACGGTCTCGTACGTGATGGTCAAGGACGAAAGATATCCAAATCGCTCGGCAACAACATCGACCCGGTCGATATGGCAGAGAAGTATGGCATGGATGCCGTTCGTATCTCACTTATCATGGGCACCGCACCAGGAACTGATAGCAAGATCTCAGAGGATAAGATCAAGGGGTACAAGCACTTCGCGAATAAACTCTGGAATATCTCTCGCTTTGTACTCATGAATGTTGAGGGCGCGTCGCTTGAGAGACCTGCAACACTCTCCCCACGTGATGAGGAGATCCTCACAGACCTTGAAAACGCTGCAAAGGAGGTCTCACGACACATTGGCGACTACCGCCTCGACATGGCCGGTGACACCGCGTACCACTACGTGTGGCACGAGCTCGCTGATAAGGTCCTTGAAGAGTCGAAACCCATCCTACAGGGTGAGGACGCGACTCTTAAAGCTTCACGTCAGTACGTGTTGTACACCTGCCTCACCACCTCGCTTAAACTCCTTCATCCCTTTATGCCGTTTGTCACCGAGCAGATTTGGCAGCACCTCCCCAAGAAGGATGCCGATATGCTCATGGTCGCGAAGTGGCCAGCTCACACCCCACTCTAAAAAGATGTGTATACCCTGCTAGAATAGCAGTATGGAAACAGCGAATATGCTGATCGCGCTCATGGCAGGACTCGTGCCAGCGCTCTTTTGGTTATGGTTCTGGCTTCGAGAAGATACACCACACCCTGAACCAAAAGCACTTATTGCAGCTGCATTCCTCGCTGGTATGGCCATCGTGCCACTAGTACTCCCCACACAAAAATTTGCCCTGGAACGTTTTTCTGGTCCTTCACTTATCTTTATTTGGGTCGTTATTGAGGAGGTACTCAAATATTCAGCAGCACTCGTGGTGGTGCTTTGGAACCGTGCGGTTGATGAACCGATCGATACCATCATTTACATGATCGCTGTCGCACTTGGATTTTCTGCCTTTGAGAACGCGCTTTTCATCTTCACACCGCTTCAGAACGGCAATATCACTGAATCGATCCTCACTGGAAACTTCCGCTTCCTCGGTGCAACACTCCTCCACGTTCTTGCCTCAGGTACTGTGGGAGCGTTCATGGCGATGTCGTTCTACAAAGCGCGGAAGATTCGTATCTTCCTTGCAACCCTTGGACTTATCATAGCAATTACATTGCACGCTATTTTCAACTCTTTTATAATAGATTCATCGAGTGGTGAGACCATCCTCACCGTGTTCCTCTTCGTTTGGATGGGTATCATCGCGCTTCTTCTCGTGTTCGAGAAGGTTAAACAGATCGAACGAATTCATAATAGACGAACATCATGATGCGAAAACCAACATTCCTCGAACGACTCACCGGCTCTGCCGATATGGATGAATTTGAGGATGCGGAACAAATGCCGCAGGATGAAGCAGTGACTGAGGAGGAAAATTGGATGTCACAGGACGATGGTGCAGAGGTTGACGGCGAGCTCCCTGTCGATATGTACCACACCCCTGATAAGATTGTCATCAGGGCGCTTATTGCAGGTGTATCACCTGATGATCTCGATATTGCTATAACGCGCGATATGGTGACCATCAAAGGCCACCGTGAGGAGGATCGTGAGGCACCTGAAGAAGACTACTATCATCACGAACTCTATTGGGGCGGTTTCTCACGCACTATTCTTCTCCCTGAAGAGGTGATCATTGACGAGGCGGACGCAAAGGAGAAGCACGGCATGCTCACCATTATGCTTCCCAAGCTTGATAAAGCCCGAAGTGCCCGACTCAAGGTGAAGAGTCATCATAAGGAGTAGAAAAAACCGCCCCGAGTGGCGGTTTTAAAGTATCGCAAAGATCTGATCTATGTTGAGAAGCATTCTCTCACAATGCGCTCGGCGAGCATCCTGGACATTTGTGGTCCATCGCCAACATCCGAGGTGAAAGCCTGTATGAGTGCGTCTTTATGTGACTGATCAAACACTGCTCGCATTGCCGTTCTCGCGTCTTCAAAGCGAGATTCAGAATCTCGAATCCTATCTTCAAGCTGTTTGCGCCTTTCTGGCGATAGACCGGGAATCCCTGCCGCTCGTCCAGCTGCCGAAGTATGCTTTGGTGTAGTGCTAGTCAAATGCCGCGTATGCATAGACACTGCCGTAGACCACGCAAGATCAAACTGTTGCACCGAATGCGTCCGAAGTGCACTCTCATGCAAACTGCCGAAGCGTCGCTTGCAGTAGTTGTAAATAGCATCAATAGCATCCTGCTTCAGAGTGGGCGAGATGGTATAGGTCATTGGAAGAACTCCCCTGTTTCGACCTTTAACATATAAATTCCCGATGGCAATGTCAACTTGGGGCCAGGCTCGGCGTCAGCTCATTATGTAATTTTAGTAAAGCATTTTGATCATTGCTTGGGGCCGGCACGGTCACGAGTCACTAGCTCTTTTGCTCCAGGCATTCGCAAAAGCTCAAGTGCTCTTGACCACGCCTCGCCTGTCGCAAAGCGACATGGCTCCGGCCTTCGAGCCTGGACGCGAAGTGTGCAGACACTTCGCTCCCCAAGCACATATAAAAATTCCCCTTTCGGGGAATTTTCATATGTGCTTGGGGCCGGGCTCGAACCGGCGACCCCCTCCTCTTCAGGGA
>JAYQPD010000041.1:0-5560 GCA_038145135.1 bacterium
TATACTTAGGGCTTCATGGATACACAAGAGAAACACGAGGCGCTCACTGAGCGCGAGATCCCAAAGCATGGCTTGGGCCTTTTTATCGTTCTCGCCCTCATGGGGCTTACCTTCTGGTTCTTTGATGTAAAGGAGGTACAGGTCTTGGTGGAACGCACAGGTATATGGGGACCCATCATATTCATTTGTGCAAAAATACTCACGATTGTAGTCGCTCCTATCTCTGGCTCTGCCATCTACCCCATGGCAGGTGCCATCTTTGGCTTCTGGGATGGTTTTCTCTATATTTTCATCGGAGACGCGCTTGGCTCAACAATCGCATTCTACATTTCACGTATCTTTGGAAAGAGTGTAGCGGAGCGTTTCATTGGAAAGAACGACAAAGGATACTTGGCACAGATCCTTGATTACCTCGACTCATGGCGCGGTCTCATTGAAGCACGTATCTTCTTCGCTGCCCTTCCTGAAGCTGTGGCATACGCTGCCGGTCTTTCTAAGCTCCCCTTCTGGAAATTCTTTATTGTACAGACCGGACTCTCCATATTTCCTATCGCGATTCTCGTACAATTTGGTTCGATACTGAATATAAGTACCAACCCACTCATTATTGCAGGAGTGCTTGCAGCATCACTTATCGTAATGTTCGTCGGAGGTGCCCTTTTCACCCTGCAGGTGCGTCGTCGTCGTAACCACGACATACTAAACGGCGATTCTGACTCTACTCAACCGTAACAGACTTGGCGAGATTGCGGGGACGGTCGACGTTATACCCCTTTCCAGTACCTACATAGTACGCAAAAAGTTGGAGCGGTACCGTTGAAAGTATCGGTTGCAGAAGCTCATGTACGTGTGGTACCACAATACACTCATCCACCTGTGCAAGGTTGTGCTGTGCCCCCTGTGTGGTGATAGCGATGATTGGCCCCCTCCGCGCACGGATCTCCTCCACATTTGAGATCATTTTTTCAAATACTTCGTTCTGTGGCATGAGAGCCACCGTTGGAAACGACTCGTCGATCATGGCGATGGGACCATGCTTCATCTCACCGGCACCATACCCTTCTGCGTGCACATATGACACTTCCTTCAGTTTAAGTGCTCCTTCATATGCAAGTGGCATGTGCGAAGTCCTGCCAATAAACAGGAAATCTCGTGCTGTCGCATACTTTGCTGCAACTCGCTTAATGGTCTCGGTATCGGTAAGTATTTTCTTAAGCTTCTCA
Organism: bacterium; assembly: GCA_038145135.1. GTDB lineage: Bacteria > Patescibacteriota > Minisyncoccia > Phycocordibacterales > UBA918 > JAYQPD01. The sequence continues at coordinate 1,224 of JAYQPD010000041.1, forward strand.
GGAAGTTCGGTAAGCTCATGTGCGATCGTGATACCCTCCTCTCGCGAGAGGGTGCCACGTAGCCGGCCAAGATACAGTGCGAGGAGCGCAAAGACGAGAAGCTGCGAGAGGAACGCTTTCGTTGATGCAACACCTGCTTCGGGACCAGCATGATTGTAGATACCGGCATCGGTCTCGCGTGCTATGGTGGAACCAACGACATTCACAATACCGAGTGTAAGCGCACCACGCTGTTTAGCCTCGCGGATGGCAGCGAGCGTATCAGCAGTTTCACCAGATTGGGAGACAGCGATCACAATGTGATTCTTCCCGACGACCGGCTCACGGTAGCGAAATTCACTGGCAAGCTCGACATCAACCGGGATCCCAACATATTTTTCAAGCAGGTACTCTGCGACTTGGCCCGTATAGTATGCTGAGCCACACCCCACGATGGTGATACGCTCCGCATCTATAAGCTCATCACGGTACGCCTCAATACCGCCAAGTTTCGCAAGACCTTGTGAGGGGATGACACGGCCACGCATCGAGTTTTGAAGCACGTCCGGCCCCTCCATGATCTCTTTCAGCATAAAGTGCGGATAGCCGCTTTTTTGTGCTGTCTCATGATCCCACTCGATCTGCTCTGGCTCGCGTGGTCGCGCTTCGCGTGACAGGGTTTCTATCGTGTAAGTATCCTTTGTAACAACAGCAACCTCGCCATCTTCCAGATAGACCACGTCCTTAGTGTGCTGAACTACTGCAGACGGATCAGATGCGACGATATTGCCATGTGACGCAACCCCAATAACAATCGGACTCCCCATACGTGCCACCACGATCTCACCTGGCTGCTTCTTATGCATCACCGCAAGACCGTAGGTGCCGCGAGCATGAGACAGTGCACTTCGCAGTGCTTCGACGAGGGATCCGGTCTCGTTATACGCCTCCCCCACCATGTGGGCCAACACCTCGGAATCGGTCGCGGATATGAACGTGTGACCTTTTGCGAGTAACAGCTCTTTAAGTTCTTGAAAGTTCTCTATGATACCGTTGTGGACCAGCACAATATCGCCCGTCGCATCGGTATGCGGGTGTGCATTAACTTCTGTCGGCTCACCGTGGGTCGCCCATCTCGTGTGAGCGATCCCTGAGACACCCCCCTCCCTTGTGACCGCATCAGCTAGATTCTGTATGGGTCCTACCGCCTTTACCAGACCGATCCCCGGGACAAAGATACCGGCCGAATCATACCCGCGGTATTCAAGGGTTCGAAGCCCCTCCACTAGGAGCGTGGTCGCCGTCCTACTGCCGCTATACGCGAAGATACCGCACATATGCCCTATACTACTCCTCCTGTAGTCAATACGTTACGTACCCCTTTGTACTCTCTACACAGTCTAGTTTACAATCAGTACTGCCATGCCATCAAAAGACCCACGCCATCAAGAACTCGTCGACACTACCATCGCTTTTCTCAAAGATCACTTCAGGCACGCAGAGGGTGGTCATGATTGGCACCATACTGAGCGCGTATGGAAACTTGCCAAGCATATTGCGGAACACGAGTCTGGGACGAACATGACCATCGTTGAGCTTGGTGCGCTCCTTCACGATGTCGCCGACGCAAAGTTTCATAATGGCGATGAGGAAGTTGCGCCACGTGTTGCTCGGGAGCATCTTTCATCGCTTGGTGCGCCCGACACTGTCATTGACGGAGTGATCGATATCATTCGAAATATATCCTGGAAGAGCAATCTCGGCAGTGATCGCAAGCCCTCGCTCGAACTTGCTATCGTTCAGGATGTCGACCGACTCGAAGCCATCGGTGCCGTGGGTATCGCACGCACCTTTTGCTACAGCGGACACAAGGGTCGACCAATGTATGACCCCGACATACCTCCGAATCTGAATCTGACAAAGGAAGAATATAAGAAAGGTGACTCCACGACCATCAACCATTTCTACGAAAAACTCCTTCTCGTTAAGGACAAGATGAATACTGAGACAGGTAAACACCTCGCCGCTGCGCGACATGCATACATGGAAGCCTTTCTCGAGCAATTCCTTGCGGAGACGCGCGGTGAACGATAGGGTTAGCCAACCTCGACCACGAGCGCCGCATGGTCTGAAACAATGTCTGGAAGAATCTTGAAGTTCTGTGTCTTCAAACTCGGCGAGGTGAAAATGTAGTCACATACTTCTGTCTTGTGAGTCAGAGGTGTTCGCGTGGTCGTAGCTCCGGATTCAATACAGTGGTTGGTGAGGATCTTGTTGAGAAGACCGAGCGACTCACTCTCTGGTGCGAGGTTGAAGTCACCTGTAAGCACCACGTCTCCTTCGAGCTTTTGTATATACTCCGCAATGAGAGCACACTGCCGTAATGTCTCTTCATCTCCCATTTTGTGCTGGCTGATATGGTGGCCGTGGTGATTAAGAATGTGGAGGATGCGACCATTCTGCACCATTTCGACGTGCTGCAGGTTGCGGATGTTGTAATCACCATCGACGAGATCGATCGCGGGGTTATATTCGCCACGAGTAAACACCGTATTGGTGTTCGTGAGTGGAGCATGACTCAGTACTGCGTTCCCGAAGTCTGCACTATGGTTCATCATAGTGAACCCAAACGCCGGTGAAAAATAGAGATGTTCAAAGCCCCCTTTTGCTTGTATGACCTCAAGTTGTGTAAAAAGAAGACCGTCCTGATATGGCAACGAGATCGCCTCTTGAAAACAGACAATATCGGGCTTTTCACGATCTAATACCTCAATTATTTGCTTCCCCAACTTCCCACCCCAAATATTCAATTGAAGGATTTTCATAGACCACAATGGTAGCACACCCGTGCACGGCAGTGATGACGTGTGCCACAGGCAGCACCCACCCGCACTCCTGCCTGTTTTGCGCGAGATACCATTGCAACTTCATCTTCGGTGGTCTGATTGCGATGAATGAACGCAACACCCCCGAGTTTGCCGAGCGCAATGGCCATGGTGTCATCTGAGACAGTGTCCATCGCAGCAGACACTATCGGAATATCGATAAAAAACCCCGCGCAAGCGCGGTCCTAGTAAGTGCCTCTTTGGGCTCAATCATGCTCGACGCCGGACGAATGAGTACGTCATCGAATGTGAGAGCCATCGTTGTATGTATGTATCCCATGCGTGAGTATAGCATATATACCGTCTGAATTGGGAATTGAGAGATGTAATGTACAATACTGGATATGGCATACGAATCTGGACCGAAACCTAGCGACTTTGATCTGGAAGATTATAGAGACGAAACATATTACTCTCTCCTGCTTCAGATTCCGAAAGATTTGAGAGGTGTACATATGAGCAAATGTGAGCGTCAAGGCATGTCAGCCGAAGAAATATTTTCGTATCTCACCGAAACCATCACAAAGAGGAAAGAGGCTGTGACAAAAACAGGGATTAGTGAAGAACGATTTAAGAAAATATTCTCAGAGACACCTCAATTACTTACTGACCTTGAGACAACAATCTACGATAATAAAGAAAATTATCTCGGATCGGGCACGACTGCGAAAGTAAAAAGTTTTGAAATCACCACACAAGAAGGTGGCGTGGAAACCGTTGCGGTTAAGTATATCGTTTATCCAAAACCAGGAACTAAAAGTGCTGAAGAGGAACATGACATTCTTAGAGAAGTTCGATTTCTCACAGTTATCGAAAAACTTGAAGATGAAAGCCATATAGATAAAGAGATCATTCGAGTACCGCACCCATATTTCCATCATTCAACCGATAAAATCCAGTGCTACGGTATGGAATGTATCGACGGGTACAATATTCAGCAGCTACTTAATGAACCAATTGACCCTGAATTTAAGAAAGCTGTGAAGGATTCGCCGTTCATGAAACGAGATGTCGAGCTAACGTACGCTGAGATTGAAAAATTTTTTCATGCAACCCACAAGTATTGCTTACATGGCGATATTAAAGATCGAAATATCATGATTAGTCGTACTGGCACGATCTATGTCATTGATTTTGGTCAAGCCCGACTCAATACCGATATTTTCGAGAAAGATCAAGAGGCTCTTGAAAACTTACGCGAAGAAGAGATTCGGATGGCAAAGAATTCGACACTTCGAGCAATTGTCTATCTCATGCAAAAACTCCAGGCTGAGTAGCCTGAATGTAATATTATCTGCTTTATAATTACGTCACTTTCTGCTATATTCATGCCTACGCGCGTGTAGCTCAGGTGGTTAGAGCGTTACATTGACATTGTAAAGGCCCCAGGTTCGAGTCCTGGCACGCGGGGCGCGAAAAAAAAAAAAAAAAACGGGGGGAATTTTTATTGTGGGGTGTGGGAGGGGAGGGGTG
>JAYQPD010000042.1:0-5511 GCA_038145135.1 bacterium
ACTATACTCGAAACCTGAGCCACTATGCGCTTCAGCGCACAAGCAACCTGCCGGCTTCTAGCCGGCTGTGGTTGAGTGAGTATGTTTGAGGGACTGAAACGAAAGGTGGAGAAGAAGACCGAGGGGAATGAAGCGGAAAGTACTTCACTGACCCGGAGAAAGTTCCTTCAAGGAGCGGGTGCGCTTGTTGGCGCCACCGTTCTTGATAGCTACTTGCACCCTTCTGAGGCGGGTAAGAAATATTCTGATGAGGAGTGGCGTAGTGCGCTTGAAAATTGGCACGACGGCCACCAGGCTCGTATGCGCTATGAAGAGCTCGCATCCCTTACAGCACATGAACGCGAAAGTATTATTCGGCACGAATGTGATATCTATGGCAGATTCCTCCGAAGTGAGTATGGAAAAAAGATCCTTGAATCAGGAAGTGATGAAGAGCTTGGACTTCTCATGGGATGTTTACCTGCTCTTCTTCCAAGCCATACGCGTGATACATCGCTTGACGTACCATATGCTAAGTGGCCCTCAGTCGCGATCACTAATACTTTCGATGTGACTGGTTGTCCGACCGTTCGTGATGCATTCCATACGCTGGAAGTACTCAAAGATAATTTTGCCGGCAACGGATTTCAGATCGATGAGAGCCATGCGATAACGAATTGGCACGTGATCCAACATCAGGTTGAGCGTTTTTGTACGGAGAATAGTTTGAGTGTTGATGAGGTGACTGGGGGCAGGCTATCTTTTGAAGAAGGAAGAGATGCTGTGATCGTGCCGATCCGAAGCGGTGATCTCATGCAGACACCATATAGACCTACTTTTGATCAACTTAAAGACGCAGATATACATGGCCGTTTAATTACTATGGCTGGAGTAGACCCAGATGAAACAGCTAACGACGCAGGTGTGAAGATACGGCCGTCAGTGGCGATACGGGTGACCTCACGGTTACTAGATTTCCTCAATATAGAGGCCAATCAACAGGATCTAAAGAGTTTTCTATTCTCACTTCCTCCGGGGGAAGCAAAAGAACGAGATGATAGGACCATGCTCGCGCAGGGTACATCGGGATCACCAATAATCATGAGTGGTGGAATCGTGGGGATCAACCGAGCTTGTGTCCAGACATACGAGATCAAGAAGAAGCTCTGTAGGGACTTTGGACTCTTCCACGGTCCTGATGTACTTAACACGATCATTCGAAAGAAGATCAGATACATGCCACCAATACTTGGTAAAAGCATTTATTAAGTGTGGAGTGTGAAGCGGTTTAGGGCGATCGCATTGCTATACTAGACGCATGCGGGTACTCACCGTGAATGCGGGTTCATCGAGCATTAAGTTCGCTGTTTTTTCTGTAGATGGTGACATACCAACACAGGTGCTCTCTGGGAAGATAGATCATGTCGGCTTACCAGAAGCGGGCATCATGATCTGCTATGAGTCTGGAGAGAAGAATGAAGAATCATTTGCGTTGCCTGACATGCGCACCGCGGAAGAGAAACTTCTCGAGCGACTCGAGGCTCTAGGTGCGTTACACGAGCTGGATGCCGTTGCACATCGCGTGGTCCATGGTGCACACTTCAAAACGCATACCAAGATCACCCCAGCGGTACTCGCGGAACTTCGCCGTATGGTGCCGTACGATCCGGATCATATGCCGGCAGAACTCTCGCTCATTGAAGTGTTTCAAAAACGCGTGCCGCAGGCAGTACAGATAGCCTGTTTCGACACAGTATTCTTCTCCTCATTACCTGAGGAAGCTACACTCCTACCGATACCACGCAGATACTTTGAGCGAGGAGTAAGAAAGTATGGATTTCATGGACTTTCATACACTTCGATATGCGAGCAGCTTACAGAAAGAGGCAAGACTGCAGGGAGGACGGTCATCGCACATCTCGGCAATGGTGTCTCGCTCGCAGCGCTTAGAGATGGTGTGCCTGTTGATACCACGATGTCGTTCTCACCAAACAGTGGCGTTCCCATGGGGACGCGTTCTGGAGATATCGATCCAGGTGTTGTTCGTTTTATGGCCAAGGAGGAGGGGAAATCACTCGAAGAGATCGATGAACTCTTGAGTAAGCAGTCAGGTCTCTATGGTATGTCTGGCATATCATATGACATGTATGAGCTTCTAAAACGCGAAGAGACTGACACCGACGCGGCGGTCACTATTTCAGTATTTACACGGAAGGTGAAGGAGCAGATCGGCGCATATGCATCAGTCCTTGATGGCATCGATGCGCTCGTGTTCACGGGTGGTATGGGTGCGGCATCCGCGCCGATCAGGGAGAAGGTCACGAGCGGACTAGGGTTCCTTGGTATCGAACTCGATCAGGGGCGCAATCAACAGAATGAACCGGTCATCTCACCCGACTCTGCACAGGTCACCGTATATGCGCTTACGACCGATGAAGAACACATCATGGCAACCGTCGCAGCATCATTTATCACTTCACATTGATCCATGTCCTCACCAAACGAATCACGAAAGATCCTCACCGAGAACGACATTCAGTCGCTCGACGCGTACTGGCGTGCAGCGAACTATCTCTCAGTCGGACAGATCTACCTTCGTGCCAATCCACTATTGCGTGAGCCGCTCGCGCTCGACCATGTGAAGAAGGTGTTGCTGGGACACTGGGGAACGACACCAGGGCAGAACTTTCTCTATGTGCACCTCAACCGCATCATAAAGAAGAACGATCTCAATATGATCTTTATCTCCGGACCTGGTCATGGAGGTCCGGCACTTGTAGCGAACGCATACCTTGAGGGCACGTATAGCGAGATCTATCCCTCAATAACCCAAGATGAGGAAGGACTCCAAAAACTCATGAAGCAGTTCTCGTTTCCGGGCGGCATTCCTAGTCACGTCTCGCCAGAGTGTCCCGGATCGATCCATGAAGGCGGTGAGCTCGGGTATTCACTCTCGCACGCGTTTGGCGCGGTCATGGATAATCCTGATCTCATTGCTGCGTGTGTTGTTGGCGATGGAGAGGCGGAGACCGGTCCACTTGCAACGGCATGGCACGGGAATAAATTCATAAATCCGGTCACCGATGGTACGGTACTTCCGATATTGCTTCTGAATGGATACAAGATCGCGAACCCAACGGTGCTTGCGCGTATCAGCGAAGAGGAACTCGACCAACTGCTTACGGGGTATGGGTGGAAACCCTACTACGTGGAAGGTGACGACCCTCGTACCATGCATGAGACGATGGCACGTGTTCTTGATGAGGTGGTCTACGAGATCCATGCACTAAAACGTATGGCAGCGAATGGCCACACGGTGCGTGAGCGTTTTCCCATGATCGTGTTCCGTCATCCGAAAGGGTGGACCGGCCCAAAGATGGTGGATGGGCTCCCAAATGAAAACAGCTTCCGCGCTCACCAAGTACCGCTTTCAGTCGATGCGGAACATCCAGAACATCTCAAGCTCCTTGAGGAGTGGATGCGAAGCTATCGTCCCGAAGAGCTCTTTGATGGTACCGGTGCGCTGTCGCCTGAGCTTCGCGCTTGTATTCCGGACGGTGCGCGTCGCATGAGTGCTAACCCGCACGCGAACGGTGGACTACTCCTCCGCGATCTCGTATTGCCTGATTTTCGCAATTACGCGGTCGAGGTCAAAAAGCCAGGTTCTGTACTCGCTTCAGATACTGGGGTACTCGGAGGATTCCTTCGAGACATTATGACCGAAAACGAAGAGGCGCGAAACTTCCGGATCTTCGGTCCGGACGAAACACTTTCAAATAGACTAAACTCGATATTTGAGGTCACTAACCGGCAGTGGAATGCGAAGACGCTCCCGACCGATGAGTTTCTTGCGCCTGATGGTCGTGTCATGGAGATCCTCTCAGAGCACACCTGCGAAGGGTGGCTTGAGGGGTATCTTCTTACTGGTCGTCACGGGCTTCTGAATAGCTACGAGGCGTTCGTGCACATCATCGACTCGATGGTCAACCAGCACGCGAAGTGGCTCAAGGTGACGTTGGAACTTCCGTGGCGACGAAAGCTCTCCTCGCTCAATATCTTGCTTGCGTCACACGTATGGCAACAAGCGCACAACGGCTTCACACACCAGGACCCTGGCTTTCTTGATCATGTCATCAATAAAAAAGCAGAGGTGGTACGGGTCTATCTACCACCGGATGCGAACTGTCTCCTTTCGGTCATGGATCATTGTCTTCGTTCAAAGCACTACATCAACGTTGTGGTAGCAGGGAAGTATCAGCAGTTCCAATGGCTCTCGATGCAGGAAGCGGTCACGCACTGCGCGGAAGGACTGGGAATCTGGAAGTGGGCGAGCAGCGATCAAGAGGGCGGTCCCGACATCGTCATGGCATGCGCGGGTGACGTACCATCACTTGAGACGCTTGCGGCAGTATCCATCTTGCGTGAGCACCTTCCCGAGCTTCGTGTGCGCGTAGTGAATGTGGTTGACCTCATGAAACTACAGCCCGACAGCGAACACCCTCATGGGCTTCCCGATACTGATTTTGATTCGATCTTCACAAAAGATAAACCGGTCGTATTTGCCTTTCACGGATACCCATGGCTCCTTCACCGCCTCATGTACCGAAGGACCAACCATAAGAACATTCACGTGCGCGGGTATAAAGAGGAGGGAACCATCACCACAGCATTCGATATGACGGTCCTCAATGAAATGGATCGGTTCAATTTGGTGAAAGATGTCATCGACCGTATCCCTGCGCTTGGCACACGCGGTGCGTACGTGCGACAGCTCATGGATGAAAAACTCGTGCAGCACAAAGAGTATATCTACGAGCACGGCGTCGATATGCCCGAGATCATTGAGTGGAAGTGGAAGTAAAGCACGCCGCCTCTGCTATCCCCACCGCAAAGCGGATGGGGTATTCTCGTCGTCCATTAGTAAATATGCAAACAAAAACCACCCTCCAAACAGGGTGGTACGCATCAGGCTGCGACCTGCTTCATTTCACCAGCTACAAAAGCGAGTGCACGGCAGAGTGCGATCGCGATCGAGGATGCCGAAGCATCCACCAGATCGGCTGCGCACCTTGCACCACTCCAGGAGTGTGCCGGGAACCCGTAGCCATCGAAGTACGTGATCGTATGTTCTACGTACCAGTCATCCCGAATGTTCATTCCAGACCGCGTCTTGTACGCCACTGATCGTTTGATCTCAAACGATTTGAAATGCTTTTTCAGGAGATGGTGTGCGATCTCCTCCATACGCGATTCAATGTTGATGAGATAGTACTCTTTTTTTTCGATGAAGAGTGAGTATGAGTCACCGCACTGAACGTCGTATCCTGTGCGTCGTACGCCGTCAGTAGCTACTTTTCCAAACTCGTGGAACCACTGATAGCTCGGCGGCACATTACGTGATGCCCACTCAGCAAGTCTGATAAGCTGTTCGCTTGAAGTCTGTGTATGCATTCGTATCTCCTCCTATCTGCGGACACTTTGGCATAAAAGATTTACAACTGCAAACAAGAAGACCGCCGCCCCGTTAGGGGC
>JAYQPD010000043.1:0-5428 GCA_038145135.1 bacterium
GGATTTATCACTTGCGCGGAAGCACATACGTTAAACCGCCCCAGTGGGGCGTTTTAACGTATGTGCTTCCGCCAGGACTCGAACCTGGAACGACAGTTCCGAAGACTGTAGTGATATCCGTTTCACCACGGAAGCGTAGCGTCATCATACGCACTCGGTGGCGAAAAAGCAAAAATAACGTTACGATTCAAGTGCATGATAAAGGATCGAGAAATACCAGCAGAGGTCAAAAATGTCGCGAACGTGCTTGAAAGCGCTCAATTTGAAGCTTATTTAGTGGGAGGTTGTGTACGTGACCTACTACTTGGCAGGGGACCGAAAGATTGGGATATAACCACAAACGCAATACCTGAGCGAATCGTGGAATTGTTTCCAGAAACCTACCAAAACAACGATTTTGGTACCGTGGGTGTCGTTACCGAAAGCGAAGACCCGAAGACTAAGGTAATCGAGGTCACACCATACCGCACCGAAGGGAAGTACTCTGATGCTCGAAGACCAGATCACGTCACCTTCGCAGAGACACTTGATGAAGACTTAACCCGCCGCGACTTCACCGTAAATGCAATTGCATATCGCATATCGAAGGATGAGCTCGTAGATCACTTTGAGGGACAGGAGGACATGCGGCGAAAACTCATTCGTGCAGTAGGGAATGCGAACGAACGCTTTCAAGAGGACGCACTTCGTATGATGCGTGCTGTTCGGCTTGCAGTAGAGCTCGATTTTGCTATTGAGAGTGGGACAATGGCTGCAATTGCTGAAAATAGCTCTATTTTAAGCCGTATTTCTAAGGAACGCATCCGTGACGAGTTCATCCGTATCATTGAATCGCCTCGCCCCATGCAGGGGATCATCCTTCTTGAAAAACTCGGTCTCATCGAATATGTACTTCCGGTACTCAAAGTTGCGATTGGCGTCGAGCAAAACAAAACGCACGCATACGATGTGTACGAACATCTCCTTCGTACGATGCAACATGGAGCAGACAAAGGTTGGTCAATGGAGATACGGCTCGCAGGCCTCCTGCATGACATCGGCAAACCCGAATCACGAAGGTTCTCCAAGGAAAAGAACGATTGGACGTTCCATGGTCATGAGGTTATTGGTGCACGATTAGCAAAGAAAGCGCTCTCAGAGCTCAAATTTCCACGTGAAACTCTCGAGAAGGTGGTTAAGCTGGTCAGGTGGCACATGTTCTTCTCAGATCCAGCAGAGATCACACTCTCCGCTGTCCGCCGCACCATACGAAACGTCGGGGAGGAGAGTATCAACGATCTCTTGAACCTTCGTATCTGTGACCGTATCGGGACCGGACGACCAAAAGAACAGCCGTTTCGCTTCCGTAAATACAAGGCGATGGTAGATGAAGCGCTCAGGGACCCCATCTCAGTTAAGATGCTCAAGATCGATGGCTCTAAGATCATGGAGATCACTGGTGATAAACCTGGCCCTAAGCTCGGTGACACACTTCACGCTCTTTTAGAAGAAGTGCTCGATGACCCAACAAAGAACACGGAAGAATATCTCGAGAAGAGGGCGGTTGAACTCATGAATATGGATGGTGTGGAACTTAAAAAGCTCGGGGAAGGAGCTCGAGAACGAAAAGAAGAAGCGGAAGGGGAGGAATTAAAGAAGATACAGAGAAAACACAAGGTTGTATAAAACAAATAGCCCCTAGAGGGCTATTTTGTTGGTGTCCGAACAATAAACAAACCCCGTGCGTGGGGTGGTACGTACGGGGTTTTGGGATCCGGCGAGTGCCGGATTATAGATGAGCTGTTCGAGCTACTGAGGGTGGAGATTCAGTGTCTCGAGCATGGTGCTCATTTAGGGTCTTATTTAGATCGTCCAGTGAGCCGGAGGGAGAGTCCGAGCTTCGGGCACTCTCTTCGGCTCATTAGCCAATCTTTTTAAGACCTATAAGTGGGTGGGAATATGAAGAACAAAAGTAATTGTGGAGGTATTACTTGTTGTTTGTTGATGAACTCTTTAAGGGAGAATCCGGAGGATTTTCCGCTCGCCTTTGCTAGGCCTGCACATAGTCTATGTCCCTTACAAAATAGTGTAAAGGACAATGGTGTGGATAAGTGTCCTTTATAAAGGACACTCTGCATAAATCGATGTTTTTCAATCTATTTCAATCGAGATAGGGCAGTGGTCGGAGCCCATAACGTCAGCATGAATACTTGCAAAGTGGACGCGTTTTTGCATTTCTCTCGTCACAAAAAAATAATCAATTCTCCATCCCACATTCCTATCACGTGCACGTGTGATCTGATCCCAGTAGGTGTACTGATCACGTTTATCAGGGTACTCCGCGCGGTAGGTATCAACGTACCCTGCACGTATGACCGCATCGATCCACTCGCGCTCGATGGGGAGGAAGCCCGTTGTGTCGCTATTCTCCTTAGGGCGTGCCAGGTCTATCTCAGTGTGTGCAGTATTCACATCCCCACAAAAAACTATATTTGGCTGCTTCTTTCGCAAGCGCTCACAATATTCGAGAAAAGCATCGTAGTAGCGGAGCTTGTATTCGATACGCTCTGGACCACGACCTCCATTCGGAAAATAGCAGTTTATCAAAGAAAAGTCTTTGAAATGAGCTGTTATTTGCCTACCCTCGCCATCAAATTCCTCGATCCCAAGGCCGTATTCCACCCCTTCCGGCTTCACTTTAGAATAGATAGCGACCCCGCTGTAGCCCTTTTTAACGGTCGAACTGGCAAAATAGCTGTGATAGCCCTCTGCCTCTCGCAAGTCCTGAGGTAGCTGCTCCGGACTTGCCTTCGTTTCTTGAAGACAGAACACATCTGGATAAAGTCGAAGGAACTTCTCCCAATACCCATTCCTATGCACCGCACGAATGCCATTCACGTTCCACGATACGAGTTTCATGGTATACATACTACCAGCAATTTTAGTTCTGGAGGAAGACATGACAAAAGAGCAGTTCATTGCCTCACTCGCGCTCGCACAGAAGAACTGGAAAGACAGCGGTGAAACAATAACACTCGCGCAAGCATGCCAATCTGCTGGATTGCCGACACTCGACCCGAACTACTGTCCGATCGCCAAGGCGCTACACACAGCAGTGAAATTCCCAAAGGAAGTCACAAGGTTGTCGGCTGAGATAAATCAGGCGTGGGAGGCATACACGCAGCATCTGTCATCAACCTCAACATGATTACTCACCTCGACACCTATCGTGTCGAGGTTTTTTAATGTGAGATATAATGTGCACATGGAAAAGTTTGATGGTTTCAAACACCACACCTACCCCGGGGAACAAAAAGCAAATAGAGTTGAAAGGCGTTTGCCGGACGACCCAGATGCTGCTGATGGTTTGAGCACAACGCGATACGATCTCAATCTGAGTCCAGAGGTGTATGACAAAATCGAAAATGGTGACTATACTTTTGCGACTGAATATCTTTGTGATGTATTAGCTGACGTCGATGAAGAGGTATTGATCGATATATTTAAAAAAGAACTTGGTAGATCAGGTGGCGACATCGATACAATTAATTTCATTTCACTCAACGACATCGATCCGAACTACTCAGAAGACGCCTTAGGAACACACAACACAATTGACAATGTCCTCAAGATCAACATTCCAGTTATTGCTTCACTACTTGAGGGGGGCGCGGATGATTCAGATGTGAAATTGGAAATTTTGATGACACTTATTCACGAAGAAACTCACGCGGTGTCACACTCAACCTGTATTGAAACAGTATCAAAGCAAATCCAAGAAAGCGGGGAAGTGGTACTGAGGAGCACCCGCTCGGGGTATGTTAAAAGTTCAGAATCTTATATACCAACAATAGACGGAGGTTGGGTCACGCTAGATGCACAACAAACACATGTACGTATAAACGAAGGGGTGACAGAACTCATTGCTCAGCGAGTGTTGCACCAATACAACAAAAAAGCGCCGTTACGTGACACCACAAAAGAGCAGCGCGATGCATTTGAGCAAACGCTTCTCAGATACAATGGATCTGCATACGCGAGAGATGTCTACACAGTTAAATGTTATATTGCACTCATTGCCGCCGCCACAGGTGTGCCTCGTGATGTTGTAGAAAATGGCGTAATTCGTAGTTATTTACGAGGTTCAGACCTTGTTTCTGATGACATGCTATCTCTGATGGATGAATTTCTTGGTGAAGATATGGGGTTATTCCTACAAACAATGTCTGAAAACAATGATTCAACCATTGACTTTGAAAATGCACTACTTCAAGCAGATTTAAAAATACCCGATGTACTATTGGAGAAATTGAGATCAGAACTACTTGGAACTCTTTCAGACCCCATACCCAAGTCTTCTGAAGACAAGACCACATAGTATACTCCAGTGATTGTTGAGGTTTTTATTTGCGCTTCGAGTGGAAACGTTTATGGACTTCGTGGAGATGTTTGTCAGTGACGTGGGTGTACACCTGGGTGGTCGCTATGTTGGCGTGCCCGAGAAGTGCTTGTACTGAGCGGAGGTCAGCACCATTTTGAAGGAGATCGGTCGCAAAGCTGTGGCGCACCACGTGCGGGGTCACCTTTCTGGTTATGCCCGCCTTTACTGCGTAACGCTTTACGAGCCGCTCGACCGAGCGCGTAGTGAGACGGAGTGTCTGTGCCCCCTTTACGTTCTTGATATTCTTTCCATACTGAACAAACAGTGCGTCATCCATATCTTTGCGTGCCTTCTGGTATGCACGGATCGCATCTTTGGCCTCTTCTGAGAGGAATACGACGCGCACCTTATCGCCCTTACCACGGACCGAGAACTCGTCGCGGGTCATATCGATATCGTCCTGTGAGAGGGAACAGAGCTCAGAGACGCGTAAGCCGGTGGAAAAGAGAAGTTCGAGTATCGCTTTATCGCGGAGTCCTTGGGGTGTCTTAAGATCAGGCGCATTGAGGAGTCGCTCGAGTTCGCCTGAGGTAATGAGATCGAGTGATCGCTCAGGCACCTTAGCGAGCTCAATGCGCTCGGGGGAGATACACTCGATGCCGCGTTTCCGCAGAAACTTAAGAAAGGCGCGAAGTGCTATGAGGTAGTAGTTCTGAGTACGCCGCTTCATGGGATCGACACCTCGGCCGGTCTTTGTTCCCGGTTGACGGTTGAGCCAGAGGCGATACTCGCGCACCTTTGGCTCAGTGATATCTTTGGGTGACTGCACCTTGCCATACTCTATGAAGCGCACCAAATAGCGATGGTAGTTATCGATCGTCTTCACGCTTCGCCCTTTCTCGATCTCTAGGTGTTCGAGGAACTGTCGCTCAAGTTCGTGGATGTCGTGCATGATTCATACTATTGTACACGACCGAAGTGTCGCACAATAAAAACGCAGCCGGTTAGGGCTGCGTGGGTAGTGCTATTGCGTGTGCGTTGAGACATGCAGTGAGCTCAAAAGGCACT
>JAYQPD010000044.1:0-5036 GCA_038145135.1 bacterium
CAAAATGAGTGCGCGGTGGCGCACCCCAAGAGTACTTGCTTTGTATAGTCGCTTCTCTCCTTACAAAGCTGGCGCACCCCAAGAGTACTTGCTTTGTATAGTCGCTTCTCTCCTTACAAAGCTGGCGCACTCCTCTTCTAGCAAAACACCCTGGTGCCGCCTGCGAAATGCCCCGCCTGCTTGCAGCGGGGAATGGCAGAGGCGGCGTGCTTTACTTGCCGTGCGGCTGTGGCTGCGTCATGCCGAGCGCATTTCTAATACGTCGCTGCGCTATCGATGTCTTGGCAAAATCAAGCCATTTTGCGGTCGGCTTAGCGTTCTTCTTAGTGATGATCTCGACGATGTCGCCGTTTCCGAGTTCTGAGTCGAGTGCCACCATCTTGTTATTCACTCGGACACCTGAGGTGTGGTTTCCGATATCTGAGTGGATCGAGTAGGCAAAGTCGACCGGGGTGGCGCCGATCGGAAGGTCGATCACGTCACCCTGCGGGGTGAAGACGAAGATGCGGTGCATGAAGAAATCTTGTCGGAGTTCGTTGATGAAGTCGCCGGTGTTGTCTGCGTTTTGGTGTGCTTCGCCGATCTCCTGGATCCAACGGGGGACCTGATCTTTTCCAAACACATTTGGCTGATCCTTCGACTCCTCATGCACGACTTTTTTCGCGCGCCATGAGAAGGGGCGGAACAGTGAAGGAATGAGTGAGGTGACCCACATCTTGCTCTGATTGGGTGAGAGATCGCCTTCTTTCTGTTTTTGTTTGTACGCAAGATGCGAGGCAACGCCAAACTCAGACTCACGGTGCATGAGGTCGGTCCTGATCTGTACCTCCATGATCTCTTGGTTTCCGCTTATGACGGTCGTATGCAGTGACTGGTAGCCGTTTGGCTTAGGAAAGGCAATGTAGTCCTTCACACGGCCAGGCAGTGGACGCCAGAGCGCATGTACCACACCGAGTACGCGATAGCAGTCTTCGACTGAAGGGACGATGATACGAATGGCGAGCAGGTCATAGATCATGTCGGGGTCCCAACCCTTACGAGAGAGTTTGATGTAGAGACTGTACATTCCCTTGATACGTGAGTTGGTCTTGAACTCAGCAGCGATCTTCTCTTCAGCAAGTTTCTTTTGAAGGGTCTTCTGTGCCTTCTCGAGCTGCTCTTCAGCGTACTTAAGTCGTGGGCGGACAAGTTCGTTCACGCGTTTGTATTCCTCTGGATACACGTACGGGAATGCGAGGTCCTCAAGCTCTTTACGGATACGTCCCATGCCGAGACGGTGTGCCACTGGTACGTAGATCTCCAGTGTCTCTCGTGCGATACGGAGTTGTTTTTCTTTTGGGACATGCTTCAGTGTCTGCATGTTGTGGAGGCGGTCCACGAGCTTAATGATCACCACACGAATGTCCTCACTCGTTGCGACAAAGAGTTTTCGAAGACTTTCGTTATGGCGGTCGGCACCATGGTAGCGAACGCTTCCGAGTTTGGTCACCCCTTCAACAAGAAAGAGCACCTCGTCCCCAAATGCTTCACGGACCTCTTCGGAGGTCACCTTTGTGTCTTCGACCACATCGTGGAGGAGTCCCGCTGCAACGGTCTTGGCACCCATGCCCATCTCGGCGAGCATGACCGCGACTGCCTCAAGATGTGAGATGTATGGTTCGCCTGAAAAGCGTACATGTCCTTCGTGCGCTCGCTTGGCAAACTCATAGGCACGAGTGACGAGTACGCGATCGGACTCCTCGGTCGAGGCGAGCTTGGTGAGAATGTTCTCGAGTCGTTCCATAGTGACATTGTATGCCCATGCCACCTCGAACGCAAAATGCCCCGCGGCCAAGGGTCGCGGGGTATCATGTCTAACTGACTATTTCATTCGCGTAAGCGCCTCCTCTACCGTCAGTGCATCGAGGTCAGTGTCTTCAGGAATAGGGAAGCGTTTGAATCCGCGTTTCAAGTACTTTCCAGACTTCGACTCATAGACGTGGATCATACGCTTGGTCTTGGGGTTGAGTCCAATGTCTTTAATGATCTTCTCACCCTTTCGTCCTTGCTTGGGTTGCGCGAGTACCTCGACCGCGCGCTCAAGCGTGATCGTGTACGGATCGTCTCCCTTCTTGAGCGAACGGAAGTCGCCGTTGTACGCAATGTATGGGCCGAAGCGGCCGATGTTGGCGATGATCTCACTGTTGGTTTCGGGGTGCGTCCCGACGGTACGAGGAAGTGCCAGGTAGTGGAGTGCTAACTCGAGCGTGACATCACTCGGAGAGGTTCCCTTCGGAATAGTAGCGCGACGAGGCTTAACGAGCTCTACTTTCGGTTCACCTTTCTTTCTTCGACCCTTTGGTTTTTGTGGCGTGACACCCTCCTGTACGTAGGGACCAAAGCGGCCGGTGAGCACAAAGATCGGCAGTCCGGTATTAGGATTCATGCCGATAGGTTCATCTGCTTTTATCTCGCTCCCATCAATGAGTCGTGAACCGATACAGTCAGGGAATTTCGAACATGAGAGGAACTTGCCGCTCTTGCCGAGTTTGACCACCATGGATGCTCCACACTTAGGGCAAGGGAACTCAGCGGGCGCATCACCAAGTGTGGTCAGTTTCTCTATCTTGTCCTTAGCGCGAACGTGTTTAGCAAACGGGGTGTAGAACTCCTTCAATGTCTTCTTATATTCACGCGTGCCGTCTGCGATCTGGTCGAGTTCGTTCTCCATTTCACTGGTGAAGGTGTCGCTGATGTATTCACCAAAGTTCTCTTCCAGGAAGGTCGAAACCACATCGCCGACGTCGGTCGGTTTAAGCGTTCGTCCTTCTTTCTCCACATAGCCACGCGCAATGATCGTGTTCATGATCGACGCGTACGTCGATGGACGTCCGATGCCGCGCTTTTCAAGTTCCTTAATGAGGCCTGCTTCGGTGTATCGTGCTGGTGGTTGCGTTTGCTTTTCTTCAGAGCGGATATCAATGAGGGTGAGCGGGTCACCTGCCTTGAGAACAGGCACCTCGACATCCTCACTTTTCGCGCGAGGGTCAACCGCGAGCCATCCATCAAAGAGTGTACGTGAACCATTTGCGGTAAAGAGGGGAACCTCACTGTCACCTGAAGCAGGTACTGCGTTTACTTCGATGCGAGTACGCTTCTGCTTAGCATCGCTCATCTGCGACGCCATCGTGCGACGCCAGATCAGTTCGTAGAGACGGTGCTCGTCCTCGGTAAGTCCTGCGGATCTAGTTGTGATCTTAGTGGGACGGATCGCTTCGTGTGCCTCCTGTGCAGATTTTGACTTGGTCTTCCACTTGCGTACCTCGCGATAGTCGGGACCGAACTCTTTTTCTACAAGTCGCGCAATGTCTCCGAGCGCGGTATTCGAGAGTGTCACGCTGTCGGTACGCATATACGTGATGTGACCGTTCTCGTAAAGCTTCTGTGCAGCGCGCATGGTGCGTGACGGAGAGAAGCCGAGACGAGTTGATGCAGTCTGCTGAAGGGTTGAGGTCGTAAATGGCGCGCGTGGAGTACGCTTTGTCTCAGTCTCGACGACATCTTTAATGATCCACGATGCACGCTTGCCGACTGCAAGGATGCGCTCTGCTTCGTCTTGTTTACGTGGTTCTTCAGAACAGGTGAGGGGGAGTGCTGTCTTTTTCTCTGTCTCGGTATCTGCGGTGATGGTGTAGTAGGTCTCTGGGTCGAAGGCACGGATCTCGCGTTCGCGTTCCATCACGATGCGGAGTGCTGGTGACTGAACACGACCAGCTGAAAGACCGTAGCGAACCTTTTTCCAAATCAGCCCTGAGAGGTCGTAGCCAACGAGACGGTCGAGTACACGGCGTGCTTCCTGTGCTTTGCGCAAATGCTGGTCGATCGGGCGCGGATGTTCGAGTGCCTCTTTTACCGCACTCTCAGTGATCTCATGAAAGACGATACGGGAGAGCTTTTTGTTCTCTCCTTTAATAAGTTCGGCGACATGCCAGGCAATCGCTTCACCTTCACGATCGGGGTCGGTTGCGAGGAGGACTTCTTTCGACTTCTTCGCAGCGCGCTTGAGGTCCTCGATGACACTCACCTTGTCTTTTGAGATCTCGTAGTGCGGCACAAAACCAGCCTTCACATCGATGGCCTTTGTGTTTGACTTCGGCAGGTCGCGGACGTGACCGATAGATGCCTTCACTTCATACCCGCTCCCCAAGTACTTCTTTATGGTCTTCGCCTTGGATGGCGACTCAACAATGACTAATCTACTCATAGCTTGTCTCACATGAATACTAGGAAAGTGGGTACCTTGTCAAATAACAACAAAAAAACCACACACGTTATGTGTGTGGTTAATTAGAGGTTTTTGAGGCACCTCAATGATCAGATTCACATCATGTCAGCCTCATATCTCTGAAGTAACTTCTTTGACGCAGCACCTATCTTCAGAGGATCCAGTAGTGCCACGTAGGGTAAGTGGATCGGTACGGAATAGCCACTGTGTGTCATCTTGTGTACTGTCAGAACTTTTCGCCGTTCGCGTTCCGGGAGAGGGAGATCATCCACTTCTGGCAGAGGTACTGCATTGTGAACGAGGCCCATGCGGTATGCTTTTGCGTAGACATCCCGCGAAGAGAAGAGTGGAATGTGTTCGCTCAATGTTTTATTGCACTCCTCGACCCAATTATTGAGCGCTCGTGTCACAGCCGTCGAACGTTTTCCTTTCCGCGCACGCGCCCACTCAGTTATAAGGATAGAGATCATTTTGCGGTCCCACACAAGATGGGGTTTGTTCTCACGCATGAAACGCTTCCTTCCCGTTATTCTGCGTCGCAGCATAACATGCCTAGTAGAAAATCAAAGCCGGTGCACAAGACCTCCTGACTCAGTGATAAGTCCTTTAAGTTCAAGTATGGAGATGAGCACACTTGTGTGTGATGAGTGAAGGTTGAGTCGGCGCGCGACGTGGTCGCGCGCCATCGGCTCTACTAGGAGTTCATAGACCCGCTTCTCATCGGCACTTAGCTCTGGGAGCGACTGCTCCACTGGGTCATCTACATCAATGC
>JAYQPD010000045.1:0-2299 GCA_038145135.1 bacterium
GATCGAGAATTCAGTCGCATCACCACCAGGAACGGTCACCTTATCTACAATGAGCGTCCCTTCCTGTAGTGTGTTGGTGAAGGTACACTCGACGGTCTCACCGGCTGCCAAGTCGATCGACGCTGTGCGTGTACCGTTATTTACCGTTGTTCCGCCTGATGGGTCGGTACACTGGATGGTGACTGCATAGCTTGCATTTGCACCTTCAGTGACTGAATACGTACCCGCGACGAGACTTGTGTACGTTTGTGTATTGGGGAGTGTCGCATCTGCATCATCGTCAAGACTAAAACTACTTGGCGAGAGACCTCCTGTAGTGGTGAAGCCGAAGTCTTGTGGACCATCTGGAACAGTATCTTTGTGGATGATCAGCGTTCCGGTGCGCACAATTGCTGACGATGCGAGCTGTAGGTCTTGACTACCTACATTAAATGAACACTGATTCTTTGGAACTGAGGTCCCACACTCTGGTGGCAGCGCGCCACTATACTGCGGAGCAAACCCAGCGTGCATGTGATATGGAGACCCGGTTGGGATCGCATTTCCTTCACCCCAGTATCCACCTGTCCCAATATCGAAGTTTGACGCAACGTGACCACCCCACGCAAATACGACTGTGCCAGGTCCACTGAGCGTAAAGTCAATTTGAAACGCCGCCTCACAGTCTCCTGTGGTCGCAGGAGCCATCTGCACGATCGAAAGGTTTGAAATGGTGAGTCCTGCAGGAACCCATGCCTTGAGATCTCCCGTTTGCGCAGAGCCGGCAAAAGTACCAGCAGCACAGGTTCCAGGGTAGGCTGTGGTGAGTGACGCTGGCACTGGAATTGCAACCGATGCGCTTGGAGCCGCAGGGTTACAGGTGAACACATCACCGCATGGGTCTATCTGATTTGCATGAGTAGCTGTCGGTGCACCTGTCGTCTCAGTGACATCGTACGAACCAAGGTAATCAATTGCGTGCTTTGATTCAGAACTCTTAGCAGTGTCAAAACTGAACGTTACGCGCTGTACTCCAGTGTTTGGGGCCACAACGACTGCGCGGTATGGGAGAAAATCTCCCTCTTGCCAGTGTGCTTTACTGCCGTTCACGTTTCCACTCCCCCAGTGGTTATTTGGATTCCCAGGGTTGTCGCAAGCAACTGGTGTTGCCCCAATAGCGCCGTTATCACACTGTGCGATATTTACGGACGCGTTTGCAGCATCAGTGAAGGAATGTTCAGCAAGCTTGTTTCCGTCAACATCAAACGCTTCAATGGTGTAATCAGGACGATATACGTCTTCAAGCTGGTAGTCGGTCGTAAACGAGCCAACCTCGTCGGTCTGTACTACGATCGTATCTTCACTATCCCCATTAAAGAATGAGAAGCCACTGATCGTTAGGTAGACATTCTTGAGTACGCCGAAGAAAGAACCGAAGATACTTACCACTTCTCCTGGATGATAGTCATCTTTATCAGTGGTGAGTTCTGGTGCTGACGCCACGTTTGGTTCAGACACCCCTTCAATCGATTGATCCACCTCAGGTAGAGACTCTTCCTCTGGCACTGGTTCTTCCTGAACCGCCTCTGGCTCAGGGTCAGTGACAACTTCAACTAAGAGAGAGTCGGACGTGTCTAATGGAGGTTCTGCTGTTACCTCACTTTCCTCGCTTACTTGTTCTGATACATCATCATTACTGATGACCTCAGACACAAACTCGGTGAACGAGTCGAGTGTGGTCACCTCATCACCCGATGGTTCGGGAGTGGGTTCCTCTGCACGAACGAGGAGTGAGAAGCTGGTAAATAGGAGTAATGCTGCTACTGCTGTGCCTGCCACAGTACGTATATATGTAGTCATAAGTAATAGGCCTACCCACCTGGTAATTACATCTACTATATTCCTCTATAGTAGATGTGTGAACTGTTTATAGAGAATCTGAAACATTAGCATGAAACGTCAAGAGCCCGAGAGCGTATGCTCTCGGGCTCTTTCGATCATTCCCTTATGATTCTTTCGGGAAAAGCTGTTCTAGTGAGTCATGTATGAGTTTCTTGAAGCGGTATCCGTCATCGCGGAGTGTCTGCATGATAGAGTGCGCCTCGCTGCGGTCACCTGATTCTATTGCATCTGAAGCCTCTGCGAGTGAGTTGAAGGTATCCTCATTGGTCGCATCACCAAGGGGCGTATCTTCTGTTTTATCCTGGAACACATCATAATTCCCGTCCTTGATCGAATTAAAGACATCGGTCATCCAAGTGCGCGCTTCCTCGTTCTTCATGAACCATCCACGGTGTCGCCCGTGATCCTTAAGCATACC
>JAYQPD010000045.1:2790-4888 GCA_038145135.1 bacterium
TTTGAGCGTCATACGATAGCTCGAATCTGGTTCGGTGATGCCCTCTGGAGCGGTCATGGTCATCATGACCATCTCAGTATCAGACGCCTTTTGAGAAGGTTGTTCTGGTGGTGGAGGGGTGCGTGGTTGACGTGGCGCGAGTATGCGAAGCGCGCTTCCTACCTCGATCGCTTCACGTACTGAATCGTCAAGCGCCTCGAGCGATACCTGCACCACACCAGTCACGGTGGTGATGGTAGCGACCGTTCCATCTTCACCGATCTCAGAGACGATTCCCGCGACGATGCCGCGCTCAGGCTGATTCCAAAAACCAAGCTTGGTCTCTTTAAGCGAGTGGTGAAGTGGGATGACGCTTCCGAGATCCTCATCAACGAATCGTCCCATACCAACGACCGCAAACCCTGCACCCATTACCGTACTCATCCCGACCGCACCCATGACCAGAACCGGCACCGTGTAGCGGTATCCACGCTTCGTGTGACGTACCGAAAGGTACGCGACGGCACCGAAGATAGCGAGCGTGATAAGCCAAGTATAGGGGACGATGTCGAGGACGAACGTAGCAAACGTATCGTGTGTCGCTTCGTAGTACTCCCAATCAGAGTACTGACCAGTAAAGATGATGCCGGCGACAGAGAGCGCACCCACAACCACTGCAACACCGCCAAGAGACCACACGACACCCTCGTGTAGGAGAAAATGCCAACGCGGAGTCGGCGTGATCGCTTCACCTTCGATACGTGAGATCACGTTATCGAGTACGGAGTGCGCGGCATGCTCTTTGTTATGTGTATGTTGCGTGTTCATATGTCTGTCGGGCTAAGTGTATGAGTGAGCTCTTTTTTCAGTGCTGCTTTTGCACGGAAGATACGGGTCGCCACAGAACCAACTGGCATTTCCAAAATGTCAGCGATCTCTTCGTATTCACGCCCTTCGAAATAACGCAGTACGATGACGTCGCGATACTTTGGATCGAGTGTGTGGAGCGCTTCTGTGAGCAGTCTACCATCGTCATGCGTCTCAAGCTCCTCCATAAGGTTATGACCGCTTGAGGTCAGCGCGAGGATCTCCTCACCATCATCGACCGCATGTCCTTCAGGGCGTACGTTCTTCCTTCTAAAATGAGATATTGCTTCATTATGCGCAATACGGTATGCCCACGATGAAAATGAAAGGGACTGATCGTACCCATTCAAATTCTTGTATATCTTTATGAAAATCTCCTGGAGCACATCGTCTTGATCCTCCACATTTCGTACCCCTAAACGAGTGATGTACCTCCGCAGCTTCGCTTCATAGCGAGCGACGAGTTCACCAAACGCGTCCTTGTGCACTAAGGTCTCGCGTACGACATCAGTATCGTCTAAAGATGAGAGGGTATTCATGACGCCTCTTTCGTTACTACGTGTGTCGGATTCAAATCTTTCACGGGTAATTGAGGTACGTTATGGTCAATTGAAGCACAGTTGCAAACAGTACCCAGCACAAGTACGGAATATTCGCTACCGTCACAAACCGTGCGTAGGGGTAAATCGCCGTAAGTGCCCAGAT
The DNA here is from genome assembly GCA_038145135.1 of bacterium. GTDB lineage: Bacteria > Patescibacteriota > Minisyncoccia > Phycocordibacterales > UBA918 > JAYQPD01. Next base: position 4,342 of record JAYQPD010000045.1, read on the forward strand.
AAGGGTACCGAGGACCAGGAGGATATCGATAGACGCAAGGAGGTTGCTCTGAAGTCCGAATTGGAGTGGGGTGAATGCCAGATTGGACACTAAGTTGAGAAGAAAAGGGAGAGCTACAATGAACGGGATCTTTTTAAGAACATAGAGGTATCCCACATACCCGAACGTAATGGCTATGATCACATAGAGTACGCTCCACACAGGCCCAAAGAGCCATGATGGCGGAGCCCACGTTGGTTTGATGAGTTCTGTGTACCACTCGTAGGTGTTCATAGAATATCTTTTGAGCGAGCTATGAGTTCGGCCTTCAACTGTCGGGATAGCTGTTTGATCTCGTACTCTCGCCGCTGCGCTGCAGATCGATCATTGCACCATTCAGTATACCGCAACACAACTGGTCGTCGTGTGCGTGTATAACGTGCACCGAGGGGTGATGTATTGTGTATATGCACTCGCTTCTCTACGTTACGTGCGACACCGGTATAGTAAGTACCATCAGCACATTCGAGGATGTATACCGCGTAGTTCATATCATTGATCATACGCG
>JAYQPD010000046.1:0-4458 GCA_038145135.1 bacterium
CCTCGTAGCCGTTAGAGAACACGAATCGCATATGCGCACGAGAGTAACCTTCGAGGTAGCCAGGATGGACCGTCTTTACTTCGTAGGGATCTATGCAGTACTCAAGAAGATCGGGACCCCATTCGTCCGGTGCTCTGTCGACATGTGCAATGTAGATCTCGCAGATCGGAAAACTCGTCTCGTTGTGTATCCTGATCCAGCGTTCGTACGCTGAAGCGGGGGTGGACACGAGCACTGAGACGGCTAATGCTGAAAGCGCAACTACACGATGAAGCATGGGATCCTCCTGTGCATGCCTGCCACTATGCTATCATTTGATTATATGGTCACAATATTGACTTCCTTGCAAAACATAACGAAATGTAAGGTATACGAAGCTTTAGCGTCATCACGAACATGAACAAACCTGCGCGCGTCTTTCTTAGTGCTTTGCTTTTTACAAGTATTTGCATCCCACAATTATCACTTGCAGCCACGAGCTCGTCATCGAAAGGTGAGGATCTCAAAGTAGCTGGCTGGATCCCGTACTGGTCAGTAAAAGCTGGAACGAAGAGTGCACTTAAACACATTCGTGACCTCGATGCGGTCTACCCGTTTGTCTATACCGTAAAGCAGGACGGCACGCTAAAGGATAATGGCAAGATCACAAGCTATTATTGGAGAAAGCTCTTTAAGGAGGCGAAGCGACGCGATGTGGATGTGATCCCCACCGTTACCTCTGGTGATAAATCGGTCATTGAGTCTATTCTCTTAGACCCAAAGCTCCGCAAGTCGCACATCAAAGAGATCGTAAAAGTGGTGGAGAAGGGTGATTTTGACGGTATTGATATCGACTACGAAAATCGTAGTAAGGCATCTATCAACGAGTTTTCTCTCTTCCTCAAAGAGCTCAAGGATGCGCTCGGTGATAAACAGTTGGTTTGTACGCTCGAACCACGTACTCCAGCAGATTCACTCTGGAAGACGCCACCAGATCCGATACCGTACTCGAACGATTACGACGAGATCAAGAAGCACTGCGATGTGATACAGATCATGACGTATGACCAGCAGCGTGCGGACATTAAGCTGAACGAGGAAAAGGCAGGGCAGCCGTACTTTCCCAACGCTGATATTGATTGGGTAGAGAAAGTTGCAGATCTCGCAGACGATTCACTCCCTAAGGATAAACTCATGCTTGGTGTGCCAACCTATGGAAGGCACATGGAAGTAACTGTCGCTCCAAATTGGTTCAAGAACTACGTAGGTCTTGGAGCTGTGAACGAACCGGGAGCACTTAAGATCGCGAAGGACAACAAAGTGAAACCGAGTGTGAACCGTGCAGGAGAAAAGGTGGTGACCTATATCCCTAAAGAGACTGATTCAAAAGTTGCACGTGCGATAAAAAGCATGAAGGTGCCTAAAGACACACCGAGCGGAATGGAAGCAGCACTGCAAGCGCTCGCGTATGCGGATAAGACTGGCGAGACCGTTATCGTCAATATGGTCTGGTGGAGTGATGCAGATGCGATAGAGGAAAAGGTAGAACTTGCAAAGGATGAGGGGTGGCGTGGTATTGCCATCTTCAAGATAGATGGACAGGAAGACTCTGATATTTGGAAGCTTTTCTAGTGCGACGCCAAAAACTCCTCATACTGCGTTGATCTTCGCTCGAAAACACTCACCGTAGTACGTCATACGCATCGTATTTTCTCACTCGATCGCCTTGTCTTAGGAGCTTTTGATCGCGCCCTAGACAAAGAATATTCTCTTAAATAACATCTTAATGTAACGAGATGAAAATGACTCCCACACTGTGGGAGTCTAACGGCGTACTAGTGTTGCGCGCTCAACGCTTCGAGAATGGCCCGTCTCAGTAAGAGATTGGTAGCGTCACTCTCTGTGATACAGACACTTTCCTCTGTATCTTCCATACAGAACAGCGGCTGGCGAACGACCCGTTTCGGATCGGTCGTCTTGGTCCGTTGGTAGGGAAGTGGTGACCGTCTATCTGCGCAGAAGTCGCCCTTTCGTACCTCTCCCATGTCACAGAAGGACATGTGCGCGGTGCGAAAAGGTGTTTGTGTGTCGGGTTCCCGCTCGGCGGGGCTCACTAAGTGAGCGTACACAGGTTTGGAACCTACAATGTAATTCACACCAGCGAGTGCGATCCATGCAGTGCCAAACGCAACGAAGAAACCCATCCATGCTTTTGTCATTTCGTCTCCTTCAAAATTGTGCTTGTCTGTCCACTATGACGACTCTACGAGTACTTTATTACACGAACTCTCTCCTCGTACTACGTCTCAGGTTGGATATTATTTTCAAAAGTCACCTCTACGTGGTCATTCTTGAGATATTCAGTGAGTGCGTTGATTACCGCGTCTGGGGTGTCGGTGTATACATGAACGAGTTGGCGTGAGGTATTATCACGGGCACTGAGGAGTAGACCGCCGGTACGTGAGGTGACCTTGACACGACGCTTTCCACGAACGGTCGTGAGTCCTGCCGCAATATACCCAGGCGCGATCTTCGTGACAGCGGGATGTCGATCGATCGCGTCACAGGCAAGCGCAGCAAGTGGAATAAGCGTTGAGTGCCCGCCACCGTACTTTTTGCCACTTCTCGAGATCTTTTTTGCCATGTTAGGTTCGTGTATCCGACTCTAGCCACTCGCGGTTGTTGATGACTCGACGTTCGTACGGTGTTGCGCGACGTATCTGTTTCTCGTTTGTCTTGGGAACAAGTGAGTAGTGGGGAAGCTCGTTTAAGACATCGTCAAGGTGCCAGAGGTCACTCTCTGAGGTGATCCAACTGTCGCCAAGTGCGCGCAGATCATAGGGTCGTGAGTATGATACCAATGTCTTCAATCCATCATGGTCGCGGAAGTATTCGTGGTAGTACGTGAGTGCAAGTTCGCGCACCGAACGATAGATCGGGTCGCGGTAGCGTAATACCGCGTGATTGGTCTTAGAGATGGCGCCCCAGTACCCGTTCGTTTTGAACAGAGCGACCACATGTTCATCGTCTAAGAGCTTGGTCTTGAGGTCAAGGAGAAGCGGTCGTTCGCCGTGATACCAGAGTGCTGTAGCCGCAAATGCTGCACCCTCGATACAATGCGCCTTTTGTTCACGGAGTACTGTGCGGGGTGAGTAGTGTGTTTCACCGTTCTTTTCAAAATTGATCGGAAGGTCATCCAGAAAATCCTGTATTTTCTGTGGGGTGCTCAGTTTATTGAACAGGGCCTCTTCTTGCTTCGTGAGTCCAAACATATGAGGAGTATAGCAGGCGGTGCGGTTGCCAGAGGATGCAGCCGTTGAGAATGAAGATCAGAGTGCACTGGTCACAGTGTATTTCGGTCACGCGCCGAATCCCGCTTCGGGCAATACGTTCTTGATAGAGCTCGGTCTGATTCACATCACCGATGTATCCCCGATCGAGTTCGCGCGCTGCAACGCGACCCTCGGTAAGGGGTTTGCCTCACTCTTCAGCGAGGCTATCCTAAAGATCAGCGAAAAAGAAAACACAGTCCTGGCGTGGGACTATGTCAAAAAGCACGCTTCACAGTAACCCGACTCCGTCGGGTTTTTTCAACACGCGATTTGCGAATATCAATAAATTGAGTATAGTAGGCGACAGTTGAAACGAGGAGGAGTGAGATGCGACAGTTCTTTGGAGTTATCGTGTTGGCCGCATGTATGCTGTTTGGTGCGCAAGTCACCTCGGCGAGTGCTGCTGCGGTCACCATCAACATCGACGTGAGTGATCAGGTCATGCGGGTCGATTCCCCAGACGGCAATTTCACCTGGAAGGTGTCGACGGCGCGAAGTGGGTACCATACACCCCGCGGGTCGTGGAAACCGTATCTTTTGAAGAAGATGCACTATTCGAGGAAGTACGACAACTCGCCGATGCCGCATTCGATCTTCTTCCTTGGCGGGTATGCTATCCACGGCACGGGCTATGTGAAGAAGCTCGGACAGCCAGCGTCGCATGGCTGCGTGCGACTTCTGAAGGCGAATGCCGCGACGCTCTTCTCGCTCGTGCAGAAATATGGGATGAGCAACACTCGTGTGGTCATCACCAATTAATCTTGAGCGCCCCTCTTCGGGCGCTTTTTTATTTCAATACGCTCTGCATCTTTGATGTCGAACGTACCGATCTTGGTACGTCGAAGCGCGGTGAGGTAGGCGCCAGTAGTGAGTTTCTCCCCGAGATCGCGGGCAAGTGCACGAATGTACGTACCTGAGGATACACGAGTGCGGAAGGAGAGGATGGGCCACTCGTACGAAAGGAGTTCGACCTCGTGAATGGTCACCGACGTGGTGACGCGCGGAACCGGAAGACCTTTTCGCGCGTACTCGTAGAGTTTCATCCCGTTCACTTTCTTGGCGGCATATGCAGGCACGATTTGCTCATGAGTGCCGAGAAAAGAGGTGAGGGTGGTTTCGATAACGCCGTGTGACGGAGCTAGAGCTC
>JAYQPD010000047.1:0-4367 GCA_038145135.1 bacterium
CGTACGGTCCATCCCGCGTGGGACCGATGAGATCGTGGAGCTCTTTTATCACGTCTTTAACCCTGCCGAGGAGGGGCGCGCCGCGCCATCACGCTAAAATACTATGGGACTATTCGATTTCATACCGGTAAAAAAGGACACACTCGGAGGGATCTCGATCCCCGGCCTTACGAGCACCGCGCCCGCGAGCGGAGCGCCGCTCACACTTGCCGATGTGGTCGCACCATCGGCGATCGGCATCAACCCGCGTGAGCTCAACCTAAGCGGAAAGCTCGTGCGCTCATATTTCATAGTGTCATTTCCGCGCTACCTTACCGACGGCTGGCTTGAGCCAATTCTGAATCTCGAGCGTGTGTTCGATGTCTCGATCCACATCCACCCGCTCTCGACCGCCGACATGCTGAAGCAGTTTCAAAAAAAGGTCGCCGAGGTGCAGAGCCAGATCTCGATCCGCGAGGAGAAGGGGATGGTCCGCTCACCAGAGCTCGACGCCGCGTACCGCAACCTTGAGGAGCTCCGCGACCGGCTCCAGCAGGCAGAGGAAAAACTCTTCAACGTAGGGGTGTACCTTTCGATCTACGGCGATACCGACCAGGAACTCCAGAAGATCGAAGGGGAGATCCACGGCATCTTGGACTCAAAGCTCGTAGTGGTGAAACCGGCGCTTTTCCGCCAGGAGCAAGCATTTAAGAGCATGATCCCGATCGGGAAGGACGAGCTTACCGTCCACACCAAGTTCAATTCCGAACCCCTCTCATCATTTTTCCCATTCACCTCGTTCGACCTCACTGCAGATACTGGCATTCTCTATGGAGTGAACCGCCACAACTCGTCTCTGATCCTCTTCGATCGCTTTTCGCTCCCAAATTACAACTCGGTCACCTTCGCGACCTCCGGTTCTGGTAAATCGTACGCCGCTAAGCTCGAGATCTTGCGGTCGCTTATGTTCGGAACCGATGTCATCGTGATAGACCCAGAGCATGAGTACGAGTATCTCGCAGAGGCAACCGGTGGCCGTTTCTTCAATATCTCGCTCTCATCCGCCCACCACATCAACCCATTCGACCTTCCAAAGCTCCAAGAAGACGAGCATCCACAAGATATGCTCCGCTCACACATCATCGACCTGATGGGGCTCTTCCGCATCATGCTTGGCGGCCTTTCTCCTGAAGAAGAGTCGATCGTCGACCGCGCGATCGTGGAAACGTATGCACTTAAGGACATTAACGGCACCGCGGACTACTCAAATGTCGCGCCGCCACTCCTTTCAGACTTCGAGTTGGTGCTCCGCGGTATGGATGGCTCAACTTCGATCGTGCAGCGCCTTGAGAAGTACACACAGGGGACCTGGTCTGGTTTCCTAAACCAGCCATCGAATGTCGACATCGACCAGAAGTTCGTGGTGTTCTCACTGCGTGATATGGAGGACGAACTTAAGACCATCGCGATGTACATCATTACCCACCACATCTGGAACTCGATCCGCCGTACCTTGAAGAAGCGCCTCCTCGTCATCGACGAGGCGTGGTGGATGATGAAATCAGAAGATACTGCATCGTTCCTCACCGGCATCGCTAAGCGCGGCCGTAAGTACTACCTCGGCCTTGCCACCATCACCCAAGACGTGAATGACTTCCTTCAATCAGAGTATGGTATCCCGATGATCACCAACTCCTCGCTCCAACTCCTCATGAAGCAGTCGCCGACCTCCATCGACCGGGTCCAGCAGGTATTCAACCTCACCGACGAAGAGAAGTATCTCCTCCTTGAGTCAGGTGTGGGGGAGGGTATCTTCTTTGCTGGCATGAAGCACGTGGCACTAAAGATCATCGCCTCATACACTGAGGACCAGATCATCACCTCCGACCCATCACAACTCCTTGCTATCGCAAATGCCCGTGCGGAGCTTGGACAACACTAATACGCTATGGATGACGAACTCACCATCCCCTCAAGACCACGCGAACTCATTCCAAACAGTATTGCGTACTCTATGGTGACCGTTGCGCTCTTCTTTGACCTGCTTCAGTTCGTGCCGAAGATCTTTTTTCTAATAGCAAATGCAGGGACATTAGCGATAGGGTGGATCCCGTACGTGGGTCAGGTCGGTGCGGTGGGTCTCCAGGGAGTAGCCTTATTGCTCGACTATATATTCTGCATTGCCATTGCACTATGTGGCTTTATGACCATATGGTTATGGTTCAAATTACGTGGAGTGTCGCTCGGTTTTTGGGATAGAATGTTGGGAAAAAGGGCGCTTCGTATGTTCCTTACTTGGGGATTCTTAATGTTAATGGAATGTCTACCGATATTTAATATTGTCCCTTCACTCACCATCGGCACGATAGCGACAGTTCTGATGGTGAAAGGCGATTATAAAGAAGCTTGCCGCGCTTGGGAGGGAAAGGTCTCTCAACTCGAAGCATTTGCGTGGCAGATTGTGAAGATGGACATCCGTGATGCACGTCGAGTTACCTCTTTTCTACACGCAGCAAAAAAGGGAGAACTCTCTCGTGGTAGAGTTGAACATGAGGTGCAGTTTATGCGACGTCAGGCTGCGATCATCCGTCAGAATGCCCTAAGGGAACGGAGTGTATACCAACGACGCACCGGCACCGTTTCACCATCATATGAGACCACATAGACTCATCAATCGAATGTTTTGGACATATATACTTGTTCTCGTTCTCTGTGTCCTTATGATCTTTCCGTTTGCACACAGCTCCCAAGCGGGGTCGATTCTTGATCCGGTACAGCCGACACTTTCCACAACACCGCAGTTCCCAGGCCTTGGCGACACGGTGAACGTCTCACTCTCAACTTTTGGTATTACGATGACCGGAGCGAGCATTGTGTGGTCTGTAGATGGTGTGGAGCAAAAGGAATCAAAAAATGCACGGTCTATTGTGGTACGTACTAAGGAAAATGGTAAACCAAGCACTGTCACCGCAACGGTCATTATGGTTAATGGTAAAAAACTCTCAGCAACTCGGACTATACATCCTGGAAACATTGACCTCGTGGCTGAACCAGAGACCTACACACCACTTAGCTACCAAGGACGCGCACTCCCGTCGGCAGGGAGTGTAGTGCGCGTCGTTGCTATCCCAACCCTATACTCCAACGGGAAACGTGTCCCTGCCTCTGAATTGATGTTCACCTGGTCTCAGGATGGCGCCGTTTTGTTTGGTGGTCCAGTGACCGGGAAAGAAGAGGTCACGATCGTCATGCCCCGCTTTAGCGGAACCACCGTGACCGTAACCGCCCAGAAGACCGATGGTTCGCTTCGTACGCAGAACTCTCTCCAGCTTCAGTCTGTGCGACCTCTCGTACTTTTTTACGAAGAAAGCACCCTCTACGGCACACTACTCTCAGCACCTAGTACGTTTGTAACGCCAAAAGAAGAAATGACCGTACGCGCAGTACCTTATTACACACCTGGTGCACCACGTGGTGGTGGCGCACTCACCTATCATTGGACTGTGGATGGGAAGCGCGTGGAACCAACTTCGAGTGATCCGTACACACTTACTTTAAAGCGCGTTGCTGAGGCTGTTCATACGACGATCGGTTTCTCATACCAAAGTTCAGGTGGCACGTTAGAATATGGGCAGGGCGCAGTGGACGTTTCATTCACTGCTGGAGATTTTGTGAATTTATAGAATAGAGTTATGAGAGCATTCCTCGTTAGCATATACGTCGTAGTGGTCAGCATGCCGCTTGTGGTTTTTGGCGCTGATACACAGACATACGTGCCGCTTGCTGGTGTACCGTTGGTCGACTCTAAATCACCCACTGTCGTAGGGTACTTAAACGCACTATTCACACTCTCGATCGCTGTCGCAGCTATATTCGCCATGTTTCGTATCGTAATGGCAGGCTTTAAGTACATGATGGCGAGTGATAGTTGGGGGAGTAAAGAGGAGGCGAAGAGTGATATTACTGCAGTCATCACTGGGCTTGTAGTACTTCTCCTCTCATTCATCATCCTTGCACAGATCAATCCTGAACTGGTGAAACTCACCATCCTACAAGCGAAGTGATATGACGAAGATCCTACTCATTTTAGGAGGCATACTCGGAGTCGGAGTGATTGCGGCAGGCATTTGGATGTTTCTGCTCACGACAGGCACCACAGCAGTGCAAATGCAAACACAGGATGGAAATCCATTTGGTGAGGTGGGGACGCGTACTGATACCCCGGGCGGGGCCACGGCGCCACCAACGCCCAGAGAAACCATCACTACCTCTGATACCGCCGAGGGCGTTCGCCAACTCACGACACGCAAGGTTGCGGGGGCGGTGTTGGTACAAAACGACGCTGGTGATGTGATCCGTTTCGCGGAAGCAGGAACAGGGCACCTCTA
>JAYQPD010000048.1:0-4217 GCA_038145135.1 bacterium
GTGATGACCTCACCCTGAGCAAACTCATGGGTCATGTCCTCGATGCGTTTTGCTGCAGCACTTGCTGCATCGAGCGTACCCATGATGAAGATAGTGCCATCGTCTTCGATAGAGATCTCCTCTACCATCGTCTCATCTTTGATCTTATTGATCGTCTTGCCTCCAGAGCCGATCACCATACCGATCTTCTTTGGGTCGATCGATATCGTAATGATCTTTGGTGCACGTGGTGAGATCTCAGGGCGAGGCGTACTGATCTCTTTGGTGATCACCTCGAGGATCTTTAGGCGTGCCTCTTTCGCGCGTTCAAGTGCTTCACGAAGGATCTTTACCGGTACGCCAAGTGTCTTGACGTCCATCTGGATAGCGGTCACCCCGTCCACGGTACCAGCAACCTTAAAGTCCATATCCCCATACTGATCCTCTGGTCCTTGGATGTCAGTGAGGAGTTTGTATCGTTCGGGAGACTCGTAGATAACACCCGACGCAATGCCGGCAACCGGCTTTGTGATCGGGACGCCACCATCCATGAGTGCGAGTGTGGATGCGCACACTGAGCCCATCGACGATGAACCGTTCGACGACATCGTTTCCGATACGAGTCGGATGGTGTACGGGAACGCCTCTTTCGTGGGGATGACCGGTTCGAGAGCTTTCTCTGCGAGTGCGCCGTGTCCGATCATGCGCCTATTGAACCCACCGACACGCCCGGTCTCTCCGACTGAAAATGGCGGAAAGTTGTAATGGTGCATAAAGCGTTTCTTGGTGTCGCGCTCCTCCATGGTATCAATGAGCTGCGAATCCTCAGGACTTCCCAGTGTGAGGGCAGAGAAAATGTGCGTACCACCACGGTAGAAGATGCCCGAGCCATGGAGAACTGGTGAGACGTTACCCGCCTGAGCAAAGAGCGGACGAAGGTCGTTCATGCCACGGCCATCTGGTCGCGTGTCTCGATCGAGGATGCCTGCATCCATGGTGCGTTCGATCGCCTCCTCAAAGATACGTTCCACATCCCCTTTCTTCACGTCAGGAAGACGGAGTTTCACGGTCTCTTTCCAGATATCTTTGAGCCCGTAGATCCCAACCTTAGACGCACCGTGTCCGAAGACTGCTTCTTCAAGTTTTGGCCCGATCATCTCGTTGAAAATTGCGACAATATCGTCGGCGATCGTCGGTGCTGCGAGTACTACTTTCTCATGCCCAATGTCCGCAATGATACTTTCCTGCCACGCGACTACACTATCGTGAAGTGCGACCGCTTCGGTGAGCGCCATCTCGATCTGATCCTCATTCACCTCCTTTGCGCCGACCTCGACCATGTTGATGGTCCCTTCACGGCCACACGCGAGCACTTCGCCAGCGAGTTCATCACGGAGCGTATAGATCGGATTTGGACGATGTACGTTGTCATGTGTGATACCGATGCGGGCTGCACCAACTGGGCCACCCCAAGGGATCTCCGAGACGCCAAGTGCCAAAGATGCGGCAACGACCGCGATAGTGTCAGGGTCGTCTTCGCCTATTGCGAGGACCGTGAGCACGACCTGCACCTCGTTTCTAATGTAGTTTGGAAAGAGTGGGCGGATCGTTCGGTCTACAATGCGTGCTGAGAGGATAGCCTGGTCTGAAGGTCTGCCTTCACGACGAACAAAGCGGCTCCCGAGGATCTGCCCTGCTGCATAGAAGCGCTCCTCGAACTCGACCGAGAGTGGAAAGTAGTCGACACCGTCGCGCTCCTTTCCCATTACTGCGGTCGCAAAGACTGCGGTCTCACCGTAGCGCACCAAAACGGAACCGTGCGCATTCTCTGCGAGGTCGGTAAATTCAGCAGAGAGTGTCTTACCTCCCCACTCGAGTGTGTATGTTTTTTTCTCCATATGATCTCAAGGTGTTGTGAGATCTCCGAGTTTCAGATTTGAAACTGTTGCAGCGGCACACTGAGGAGTGCGCACGCACGCTTCAAACCTACCTACCCAAAGACCTCGTGAATAACCTCTTGAGAATAGCAGACGGCGTACGCGTACGCAAAAAAGAAAAAGAGCGTCAATTATGACGCTCTCGAGTTATCATTTGCAACTTCGTCTGCCCTGATGATGATCCGCCATGCGATATCAATATCCTTGCGGGCAGCCGCTACGCAGCGCTTCCCTTCAGCAACGAGGCGAAGGGCATTCTCTTGGCTACGCGACATCGGCACCTCCCTTGTCTTCGCACTCACGTACCCGTTTCGCGGCAGCACTAAACTGAATGACGTTAGCACTACTCGGGTTGTCCGGATGCAAAGCAGGAACCTCGATTGAGGGTGCAGCCGACTCCTGATTGGGCGCTACGAGAACCGGATGTCGGTAGTCTCGGCGTATCGTCCAGTCGTTATGCCACCGAACCATTCCGGCGAGGACAGAGACGGTACCAACGACAAGTGTGATGAAGGCAACCACAGCCCCAAATGCAAACGCGCCCCAGTTGAGGCCCGAAATGAAGGCATCAGGCATTAGACTTCTCCTCAGGCACCTGTTCCTCAGACTCCTCTGTTTCGAAGTTCTTGTCGCCTGATAGGTTAACCATCGCCACAATAAAAAGAATGAGTCCGCCCACCGCTGCCAAGAAAGTAGGAACCCAGCTATGAGCCCCGATCTCAAATATATTCACTTCTTCCCTCCATGTGCTAAATCCGGGCACTACTATGACACAAAATGACCCCAGTATCAAACGCCGGGGTCATTTATCTGTCGGTAAGTTTGCGTGAGAGGATACTGCTATTCGTCAGCGCCTGCAACAGTGATGTTGGCTCCTCCCTTTCGATCACCAGCGCGGCGACCAATGAGGTAGGCACCCGGATCGTCATCGAGATCGATGAATTCGTCTGCGGTATCTTTGAGGCGCGCTGAAGCCGAACGTCCAAAAGTGATCACCTCAACCTGACAGCCTTGTGCCTTCACATACTCGACGAGTGGTACGAAGTCACCATCGCCAGTGGCAAGGACGATCGCGTCGAGTTTTGGCGCCATTTTTATCGCGTCGATAGCGAGCCCTACATCCCAATCTGCTTTTTTAGCACCACCAAAGAAGATCTGGAGTTCCTTGGTCTTGGTCTCGATACCTACCTTTGCAAGCGCGTCAAAGAACGCCTGCTCTTCTCCACTTTCGGTGGTTACCACATAGGCGACGGCACGGACGAGCTTCCTATCTCCAACAGCAGCTTTGAGTACTGCACCGAAATTAACCTTTGCTTTATGGATATTTTTGGCGCTGTGATAGAGATTCTGCGTGTCTATAAATACTGCGACACGCTGATCTGCGTGTTTAATGATTGCCATATAATTGTTTTACGTATTAAAAAAGAGTTTCTTCCTTCTGTGCTTTGACCTGCTCAAGTATAGCACGGCCCGTCCTAGGGACGGGCCGTACAGTATATCTTCTTATTTCTTGAGTCCGAGTTTCTTCACGACTGAGGAGTATGCCTTCTTGTCGTGCTTCTCGAGATACTTGAGGTGTTTCCTGCGATCAGCGACCATCTGAAGGAGTCCGCGACGTGAGTGGAAGTCCTTCTTGTGCTTCCGAAGATGCGTTGAAAGCTCATCGATCTGTCTCGAGAGGAGCGCTACCTGCACTTCTGCTGAACCGCTGTCGTTATCGTGACGCTGTACGTCCTTGATAGCGTTCGTTTTCTGTCGTTTCGTGAGCATAGAATTCGTTTTGATAAATCTGTGTTACCTAGCGAAGGTGCAAGCATCATACCATATGTTGACAATGTTTGCAAGTGGTGTGGAATAGGCCCCTCAACCCACAACTATGGCATACTAAGGAGGGTGTTCATCCACACACATGATCATAGTGAGGTGAATATGACTGTCCAGACACTTCGTAATACTGTCTGCTTGCCGTCACTGCAGTGTGAAAGCGAGTGCGAAGCCGATGTCGAGCCTGCTGGCCGTCCAAACGTACAGTCAGTTGACGCCTCGACGCTCCCGGTATTGGATCCAGGAAGGTATCTCCTTCCCTACGAGCTGGAGTTGGTCTATGACTGTCAGTCTCCAAGCTGCAACAATGAGTTTCTCGGAAAAGATGGTGTTGCGTACACTGCGCATTGGACAACGCCGAGTGGCAAGGCATATATGCCGGCCTACTTCTGTTCACGAGAGTGCCTTTTGAGCTCACTGCATGTCTCAACGCACACGCAATAGCACTACCCACGCAGCCCTAACCGGCTGCGTTTT
>JAYQPD010000049.1:0-4136 GCA_038145135.1 bacterium
GGTCGGCTCAGTGGTCGCGGCACTCAAGAAAGCAAAGCAGATCCCGTGGCTCTCGGTCCCTGATGGTGCGATCGAGCGCGGTGAGGCAATGCTCCGCGGCCTCTTGCCACGGGAGTCTGAAGGGAAGTTTGCTGATCTTGGACTACTCTCGCTCATCTACCCATTTGAAGTGACGACAGAGGAGGAGACCATAGAGATCCTTCGAAATGTTGAGTATCATCTTACTAAAGACCGGGGTGTCATCCGCTACAAGGGCGACCGCTACTACAACAACAATCGCGATGGGTATAGCGAGGAGGCAGAGTGGTGTTTTGGTCTCGCGTGGCTCTCGATCATCTATGCGCTCCGCGGTGATCGAAAAAAGGCGGAACTGTATCTTGAGCGGACACACGGCGCCCTCACCGAGGAGGGACTTCTTCCTGAACTCTACTACTCACACACCAACCGCCCGAACGAAAATACGCCACTTGGTTGGGCAGTCTCTCTGTACGTCGTTGCACTCGTTAAGGTGCGGGACATGAAATAAAAGTTTTGAGGGTGCGTAGTAAAAGGTAAGTAGGCGTGTCGCATTAGCGACACTGCCCTACGCGAGCCAGAATTGAACCCATCTCGTATTGAATGGCGAACTATCGGGGACAAAAAACGAGCGAGACAGGCCGGCGCAAAATGAGGCATATCGAGATATGACAAGTTTGAGCCGCTGTCTGTCGCAGCCGTTTATTTGACCGCGAGAGGAGCCAAGCGTTTGATGAATCAAACAAATAACCTTGTCTGCGGTTCGATACGAGATGGGTTCAAGGTTACGTCGAGTGGCTCCACGAGCACTCGAGACCACGTTCTTTTTCTACTGGCCGTATGTACATGTACTAGGTGTCACCGGTGGTCCTGAGGGCTATGCCCTCGGCAGTCAGCCTTTGACGCGAGCGTGTCATGTACTAGAAAATCCCACCAATTGCTTTGGCCGTCCTGATCTCTCACGCTCGGATCGGCCGCCAGCCAGAGCACCTGCGCTCCCACCTGATGCGCAGTCCCACCACACAACAACACCCAACCGAAAGGTTGGGTGTTGTGTAATGAATAAGAAGGGTCACTCTTGCGTACTAAGAGAAGGTCGTGCCACTATAGGCTCGAACTTGGATCTAACTAATAATTATATTTTATGTTTAAAAACAAGATCGTTACTTCACTTTTTGCCACACTGGGAATAGTAGGTAGCCTTGCGGTAGCTGCCCCTGCGTTTGCAGAAACTTCGAACGATCAGCAAGGGAGAGGATGGGAGAATCACGGTATGGGCATGATGGGCGCGTATCCTGATGAAGATAAGAATGATAATGGAGACGACGAACAGTTTGAACACGGTCCTGGCATGATGCATGACTGGAACCAGGATGAACAGGGTGTAGGAGGACCTGCGGGGAGACCTATTCGCGCAGAAGGAACCGCGTATGCATATGGACGCGGCATATACGGTGAGGTGACCGCGATCGATGGCACCACCATAACGGTCGACGCGTTCTCACGACCCGACACGAGTACCACTACCTATACTGTTGATGCGAGTGACGCCACGGTATGGCTCCGTGGTGCTACCACCACAGTCTCTGACATCGAGGTCGGTAACAATATCATGGTATCGGGCACTTTAGATGGTACGAATGTGACCGCGACCGCAATTCGAGATGGTATGCCACCACGCATGATGGGCAACGGTCCTGGTCCTGATTGGCGCGGTCCAACAGGGAATCCTCCTGAGTACGTCGAGCATTCAGACGACCGACGACACGATAGTGATGAGGCCCCACACGGCTTTATGGGACATGTCCGCAGCTTCTTCTCACATATTTTCCACTGGTTCTAGATGATCTGTGCACTGTGTATTGAAAAACTCCTCTCTTGAGGAGTTTTTCAATGCAGAGTAATGACTACTCATGTACAATTCACTCAAATGAAAGACACGGCGTGGAGGATCTCAGTTCGCGGTATGCGCATAGCGCTCTATGGTGTAGTAGGTATGGCACTTCTCTATGGTGTGTTCTCTCTCGTAGTGCGTCCGTCGCTTGATCGTAACTGGTCACCAGATATGCAGGTGCTCGCGCACGCTACATTTGATGGCGACCTGGTACACGTCACCAATATCAGAAACAACGACTACACGAGTACTACTACCTACGAAGCACGCTACTACGACAAAACTTTTGATCTCTCGAAGATAGAGTCTGTGTGGTATATGGTTGAACCATTCTCTGATGCCAAAGCAGGAGCAGCACACACACTGGTATCCTTCGGTTTTGAAGACGGTGAGTATTTGGCGATCTCAGCAGAGATACGGAGGGAAGTGGGTGAAGAGTTCTCCCCGATACGTGGCCTGTTCCGCCAGTACGAGCTTGTGTATGTCGTAGCGGATGAACGAGACGTCATTAAACTTCGTTCAAACTACCGCAAGGATCCGGTATATCTCTACCCAGTGACCGCCACCAAAGAGCAGATGCGCACCCTCTTTGTGTCGATGCTTACGCGTGCCAACACGCTTGGAGAAAAGCCTGAGTTTTACAATACCCTGACCAATACCTGTACGACCAACATTGTTCGTCATGTGAATGAGATAGCACCTCGTTTCATACCACTGAGTTATAAGGTTCTCCTACCCGAGTATTCAGATGAACTAGCGTATCGGATAGGTTTGCTTGATGCCACGCATTCATTAGAGGAGCTTCGTGCCCTCTATCAAATAAATGATCGCGCGCTTAGGTTTGCAGACGACGAAGCGTTCTCACTTCGCATCCGGGGTAAATAAAAACCCCGCACGAATGCGGGGGTGTATGGTTGTTCTATTCTGCAGACTTCAGCACAGCGGTCAGTGAGCACGTGATCGCTTCAACCTTGCCGAAGACGCGTTCACACTCCTTATCGAGTGCTTCGGTGTTCTGCTCCTGTTGGGCGAGGTACGGCTTCATGATCTCATCGAGCTGTGCGTCCAGTTCACTTAGCACCTGATCCACATCAACTTTCTCCGCGGAGTTGAGTAGGGTGTCCACGAACTCGTTCGCAGCAGTGACACCATACTCTTCGATCGCAGCATTCAGCTCATTGAAGCTCTGCTTCTGTTTGAGCGCGTATGAGCGAGCGATGATGTCGGTCGCCCGCTCAATGTCATCCTTTGATGCATCGAGCGGTAGCGGCTCCACCATAGTGATGGGTGCAATGATATAGAACGAGTCGGACGGTTCCGTACCCTTGTTCCATACCCCATACCCGACCAGTGTGATGCCGATCAGAGCACCCAACAGTACCGAAGGTACTGCCTGTCTCATATCCATCTGATTCTCCCTTCTTCTCTGTTCTATAGAAGGAATAACATACAAGTAGTTAGTGGTCAAAATGGTTTTCGGACACTCTTCACAGTAAATGGTAGTCATGTATAGTGTCGGGAGAAAGAGAGGTGTCATGTTGATACGGCTGCTCATCATACTCATCTTTACTGTCTTTGGGGGAGGGATATTCTGGTATCTCTCCCCGCCAGATGCATCGCCACCGCTACTGCTCATTTTTGTTGGGGCGTGTTCAGGAGGTTTTCTCGGCTCTGTCCTGCTTCTTATGGACAGTGTGGAGCGAAGTAAGAAAAGATAACACCGCGGGAATTTCCCGCGGTTTTCTACTGAATCATTACCGTACGGTATACTTGCACCAGTTTGTTTTTGGTGGAGGAAGGCAATGGCTGATGAGGCACAACCGCTGTGCACGGTCACTAAGTTGAAAGACCCAGACGACGAGGAGTACTTGTACTACCTCATCTCACTGAGGCCAAACAGCGACCCCATCGCGGTCGCCACGGCCTTGGGCAGGGTCACCAATCAGATCATGTCGGCACACACCATGAAGACCTTCGGCGTGATCGATCTCGAGCGTACGCTGAGCGAAGACGGGAAGACCTTCAACCTCACCCACGTCCTCGTCTACCAGATCCGCGGCGCCTAACAAGAACCTAGCTATGCTGGGTTTTTTCATATCCAACAGGGCATTGACAAACTATGTAAGGTAGTATATAATCCCTTTCAAATAAAGAGGAGTTCTAACATCATGTTCAGTACCAACCCCTGCGGCGACATTGCCGCGGGTCGCATGGATCTTCTCCGACC
>JAYQPD010000050.1:0-3471 GCA_038145135.1 bacterium
CTTCCGAAGTTTAAGAAGTATCTGGACCGCCCAGAAGTACATCTTGCGATCGACCCAGAATTCTCGATGAAGTATGGCGATAAACCAGGAACGGTCATTGGCACCTTTGATGCGAGCGATGTGAATTACGTCATCAAGTACATGAGTGACATCGTAAAAGAGAATCACTTGCCACCAAAGGTACTCATCGTCCATCGCTTCACGCAGGACATGATCACGCATGCGAGCCAGATCAACCCCACACCAGAGGTGCAGGTAATAATCAACATGGATGGATGGGGATCAAAGGACCTAAAACGAGGCACTTACACGCGTGTCATTGAGCCAGAGCCGGTACAGTTCACCGGTGTGAAGATCTTCTATAAGAATGACCTGAAGCCACCAAGTACTGGTCTCCTCTCACCACAAGAGGTCCTCAACCTCGACCCCAAGCCGATCTATATTCAATATCAGTAGTCTTTGCCGTTCACTAAACTAAGATTAAAAGAGAGCGCATTGCAATTACCCATAATATATGGTATAATATAAAAGTGCCTGTGAATCCAATATGCTGAGAGGGAGGTGGCACACTCCTGCGATTCTCAGATAGACAAGGAGACGAAAGATGGCGAAAGACGCCAAGGACCTGCTTAAAGTTGTCGGTATCACCAAGGATGAGCTGGATGCGGCGCGTTACCCCGAGAGTGTGTTTGTTGCCTATACGGCAGCGAATATGCGAGTCGAGGTCGAGATTATCGCGCCGAACTTCGCGGAACTGCTGCTTCAGCTCCCTGTGCACTACCAGGAAAAGCTGATTGCAAACATCCTGCCGTTGGTGCGTGAGCCTGGAGACGTCGAGACGATTGAGGACAGCCTCGATGACGGCAAGAAGCGACGTGCGGTTCGTGTTTTCCGCATGAAGCCGCAGGGCGATAATTTCGCCAACCTCCTCATCACCAGGTGATCATGGAGTCCTCATGAGAGATATTTTTGTTCTTCTCCTCGCGCTCTATATCATGACTGCCGGATTCGGCATTCTGGTCCGGGGTACGAGAGGATTCGGATGGGCCAACCGACTTTGGAAGAAGGCCATCACCGTATTCATTGGATGGTTCTTTGACCAAGTTGGCGAACTGCTGAAACACATCGGCAGAAGGATCCGCCACTAACACATCATTGCGGCTCGTCTTACGGCGGGCCGTTTTCTTATATAATCAGACCAGTTAACGTTTGTCGAAAAGATCAATAATCTTTTCCGTTCACTTTTTCCGGTGTGAGCGAGTCGATATCTACACCATCGAGACAGCGGACATTGATCATCATTTTCGGCCAATTCTCGCTCGTTGAGAATGGTTCGACACCACATACCTTACAAAACTTGTGATCGATCGCTTTCTTGTTGAAATGGTAGATGGTGAGATTGTCTTTACCCTTTATTAAGGTAAAGTCCTCTTTGGGAATAAAGGCCATGATGAGACCTTTCATTTGGCAGTGAGAACAATTGCAGACCGACGTGTGTTCGAGATCAGCTTTTGCCGTAAACTCCACAGCGCCGCAGTGGCAATGGCCAGTGTATGTTTCCATATAGAGTCATTATATCTGATACAATTTTTTAATGAACCATCAACACACCGACATACCGGTAGAGCGGAATCGAGTCTACGAGCACTATCGTGGAAATCGCTATCTCGTCGTCGATGTCGCAAAGAATGCTGATAAAGATGATGATGAGTTATGCGTCGTGTACCGCGCGCTTTACGACCAGGGCCAACTGTATGTGACTTCACTTGAACGCTTTACCGGCATGAATGATAACGGCGCGCCACGTTTTACGCTCATTGAGAGTGGGGAAGTGAATCGTAACCCAGAGCACACTACTTAGCTAGCGAGTGTCATACAACCACTGTATATCTGCTACACTATTTCTGTGACCGCGCACCTTGCGCCAGGAGTAGTACACACCATACCGCCTGATCTGCGGAAAGCGCTTTCTGCGTCACCGAAGCTTGGTGACCTATGGAACGGTCTCACACCCCTTGGGCGGAACGAATGGATCTGCTGGACCATCTCAGTAAAGAAAGCCGAGACGCGTAAGCAACATGTCGAGCGACTCTGTGCTGATGTGCTCAAAGGGAAGCGTCGCCCGTGCTGTTGGCCTGGCTGCACACATCGATAAACTAAATGGTATGAACTTCATACAAAAATACATTTCATACGTGAAAGACAATCCAGAGGGCTACTGGTTCAAGCGAAAGCTCTTTGGGTGGGGGTGGACACCGGTTAAATGGCAAGGGTGGGCGGTGATCGCGGTTTATGTAACTCTGCTCATTGCGCTCTTTAGGCACGTCGATACTGGTTCACACTCAGCGAGCGATACTCTTATAGGATTTGCTGTTCCGTTTGTTGTTTTGACCGGGGCACTTATTGTCGTTGCATATCTAAAAGGTGAACCACCACACTGGATGTGGGGTTTCCCGAAGGAGGATGATGACTAACTAGCTCGTGATATAATCGTCCATATGAAAGAATCAATGCCAGGACGTATTGAGAAGATAGATCGGTGGCGGGAGTTACAGCTCGAGGCACGCCCTAAGGCACAAGCAAAACTTGAAGAAGAGCACTTTCCGCTTAAACTCAATGATGCATCTATTGAGGTGCTTGATGCAGCACTCGGAAGACTTTCACATTTGATCGATGAGCTTTCAATTGACCACGAGACTGGTCACGTCAAAAACGAAAATAGGTATCTCGTTCGTGAGCTCACGGTATATCAAAATAAACTGCAGCGGTGGTTTGAATATAAGAGTGCTCCCACACCTGATTTTTTGGAAGCGGCGTAACGTATGCACCTAGATCTTTCGAGTGAAATTCACAAGCAGCTCACCATCCTCCGGAAACTTAGAACGGAGAGTGGTGTCTTTACCGCATCAGCACACACGGTCTCGACCGGCTACGACAAGGCATGGCTTCGTGATATTTATTTCATCGTACTTGGCTTTCTTGAAGCCGGAGATATAGAGACCGTGCGCACCGCCGCACGAGCACTCCTCGATGTGTTCATAAAGCATAAGTCAAAGATCAACTGGGCCATAGAGAATAAACCGAACCAGACCTGGCAGTACATCCACGCGCGCTTTCACCCTGAATCATTTGAAGAATTTTGGGAGGAGTGGGGAAATAAACAAAATGACGCGGTAGGAGAGATCCTCAACCTTATTGTAGAGCTCGAACTTCGCGGTGCGGGAATTGTTGAAAGTGAAGATGATCGTCAGATGGTACAGAACGTCATCAACTATTTGGTCAATGTCGAGTACTGGAATGATCCCGACAACGGTATCTGGGAGGAAGCTGAAGAGGTGCATGCGTCGTCGGTCGGATCAGTGGTTGCAGCACTCAAGAAAGCGAAGCAGATCCCCTGGCTCTCGGTCCCTGATGGTGCGATCGAGCGCGGTGAGGCAATGCTCCGCGGCCTCTTGCCACGGGAGTCTGAAG
>JAYQPD010000051.1:0-2463 GCA_038145135.1 bacterium
GGGTATGTCTCCCACATGCTCGGCGGGGGCACACTCCTTCAGGTACCGTCGACCACAGAGGGTGACAAAGTAGTGAAGGCGGTCAGGGATGCAAATCCTGCAGTGGTTGCCATCACCATCTCGAAGAACGTCCCGATCTACGAACAGTATCTCGAGCAGGTCCCGAATCCATGGGGAAGCTTCTTTGGTAACGGGTTCTCATACTCTGTGCCGCGGGTACGCCAAAATGGCACCGAGAAGCGTGATGTCGGTGGCGGTTCCGGATTCCTTGTCTCAAACGACGGTTACATCGTGACCAATAAACATGTGGTCGATGACACCGAGGCGGAGTACACGGTCTTTATGAATGACGGAAAGAACTACCCAGCAAAAGTGGTTGCGCGTGACCCATCCCTCGATATTGCGATCATTAAAATAGAAGGTGAAAATCTTCCTGCGCTCGAGTTTGGCGATTCAAACACGCTTGAGGTCGGTGAGTCGGTGATCTCGATCGGGAATGCACTTGCTGAGTTTCGAAACACTGTGTCGGTCGGTGTGGTCTCCGGTCTCTCACGTTCCATTGTGGCGCGCGATAGCTTCGGCGGCAGTGCTGAGTCGCTCGACCAGCTCATTCAGACCGATGCGGCCATCAATCAGGGAAACTCAGGTGGTCCACTCATCGACCTTGAGGGCCATGTGGTCGGGGTCAATGTTGCGGTTGCTAGCGGAGCAGAGAATATTGGCTTTGCACTCTCCGGAAATAGTGTGAAGAGTGTGGTTGATTCGGTGCGTCAGTATGGGAAGATCGTACGACCGTTCATTGGTGTACGGTACGTGATGGTGGATGAGGAGATGAAGAATAAGAACGACCTCACGGTTGACCACGGGGCGCTCGTGCTTCGTGGCGCGACGCCAAGTGACCTCGCGGTCATTCCGGGTTCGCCAGCAGATAAGGCGGGTATCTTAGAAAATGACATCATACTTGAGATCGATGGAGTGAAGATCGATACCGATCACGACCTCTCGGCGATCATACGAGAGAAGAGTGTCGGAGACACAGTACACCTGAGGGTATTGAGCAAAGGAGAAGAAAAGGACGTCGCAGTACTGCTTGAAGAGCAACAGTAGCGAGGTTGCCTTTCAGGGTGTACCCTTACCGAGTATGGCAAAAAATAAGCCCATTTCATTTAAGGCACGCCTCTGGCTCTATCCAGGGGGAACTGCCGCTTGGCACTTCATTACGGTCCCTAAGGCACATTCCACCGCCCTAAAAAAAGAGCATGGCGGGAACGCTCGGGGATGGGGGTCGCTCCCGGTACGCATTATGATCGGAAAGACCAGCTTCGAGACCTCGATATTTCCAGACAAGACCTCGGGTTGCTACATCCTCCCGGTCAGAGCTGCCGTGCGAAAGGTGGAGGGACTGCAGGCAGACGATATGACGAAGGTAACACTGACCATTCGCTAAGGGTGAGCATTGTTTGCTCCTCCCCAGTCGTACTTCGTGGAATGGTCACTATGAACTGAGTGGTAGTATGGAGTTAATGAAACGAATCAACTGGCAGTCACCATATGTGTGGGGTGGAGCGCTCCTCCTGCTTCTTGTGGTATCAAACATAGGATTCTTTTTTATCCGAAGTCCTCTTGGTCCGAAGCCATTGGATCATGAACATTCCTTTGCGGGAGCTGTTACGTCTATCTCAGAGACCGAGCTTTCGGTCACTGATGCGCACGGTGAGGTGCGAAGCTATTCTATCGGTTCTACGACCCGTGTGACGCGCGGTAGGGATGAAGGCACTATAAGTACCGTGCCTGTGGGAACGTTTGTGTGGGTGGAAGAAGGAGGACTGGGTGTGGCAAACACAGTGCGCGTTATGAATGCAAAACCGCACCCGCCTCGGGATAATTCGCACACGCCATGATGAAGCGTGTCCTCGCCCTTTCTCCTCTTGTCTTGTCGATACTGGTCTCGCTCTACTTCTTTTTTGTATCGTCACCGAACGATCTGGTTAATGTGATTGGCGTACAGAACGCATATATCCTCATGTACGTCGCAGCGGTTGTTGGTGGCATGACGACCTTCAATACGGTGCCGTACTACTCAGTCATGCTCATACTTGCAAGTGCAGGGGTTAACCCGGTCCTTCTTGGCGCCACCTCAGCGCTCGGTGTAATGACGGGCGATTCATTTTCATATTTGATCGGGAGGGGAGGCGCGGTCGTGGTGCCAGCCTCATTTCAGCGGATATTTGATCGTATCAATCAGTTTGCAGTCACACGACCGCGCCTTTTTCCGCTTATCTGTTTTCTCTACGGTTCTTTTTCACCGCTCTCAAATGATTTCATTACCATTTCGTCTGGAATCGCAAAGATAACCTACTGGCGCGTCATGCTCCCACTCGCGCTCGGGAATATCGTCTTCAACATTGGTCTTGCATACCTCTCTCGGTATGCGTACGACGTTGTCCAAGCCATTTTCATCGG
>JAYQPD010000052.1:0-1769 GCA_038145135.1 bacterium
TACGCGCTGAACAGCTTCAAGTCCGCGCAACGCTTTTCAAAGGAAAAGCTGCGCCATCTCCAGCCTATCTTTCACTACGTTCAAGCTGTGCTGGAGATGGGACTTGAACCCATAAGCCTTGCGGCATGCGATTTTGAGTCGCACGTGTATACCATTCCACCACTCCAGCATGAATATTTAATTGTCTCTGCTCCGATTGTAAGTATACAAGTAGGCTGCGATTTCCTGAGGAGAAACAGTCTGGGGGACTGTTTCTCCGTGTATACCATTCCACCACTCCAGCAGTAATCTGCCCTGTAGACAAGGCGTCCTACGAGCATACCAGTATTCCACACCTGGCTCAAATAGGAAGCGTGGTAGTATAAGGGAAACCCCTGTGGAGGCATATATGCCGGGTGGGTTTCTTATACGTTTGACCGCGATTTTGTCATGCCATTTGAGAGTAGTTCCATCTTCTGGGTAGAGATCGATAAGATCAGCCCCAACCCATTCCAACCGCGTCGTGATTTCGATGAGGCTCGTTTACGTGAGCTTGCTGACTCGATCCGTATGTACGGAGTCATGCAGCCCCTTACCGTAACTCGTCGTGAGGTGCAGAAAGAAGATGGAGGGTGGTCGTCTGAGTATGAGCTCATCGCTGGTGAGCGTCGCCTCCGTGCATCGAAGCTCGCGGGTCTCTCTCAGGTGCCGGTCATCATCAGGACAAGTGAAGAGAGTGACCGAATCAAACTCGAGCTCGCTATCATTGAGAACCTTCAACGTGAAGACCTCAACCCTGTCGACCGCGCCTTTGCGTTCCGACAGCTCGCTGATCAATTCTCGCTTTCTCACTCGCAGGTAGCAAAGAAAGTAGGTCGCTCACGAGAGTATGTATCGAACACACTCCGTCTCCTCCTCCTGCCTGAAACGATCGTAGAGGCGATGAAGAAGGGACAGATCACCGAAGGGCATGGACGCGCGCTTCTTATGTTGAATGACCGTCCCGAGGAGCAGAACACACTCTTTAGGGAAGTGCTATTGAAGCGTCTCTCAGTGCGCGAAGTAGAACGCATCTCACGAAAGATCGCGACCGACAAAGTGCGTAAGAAGACCTGGCAGGGAATTGACCCAGAGCTTATCGAGATAGAGAAACAGTTCACCACTACTCTTGGTACGCGCGTGCAGATCTCCCGGACCGACTTTGGTGGCAAACTCACCATCGACTACTTCTCTCAGGAAGACCTCCGGAAGATATTGGATGTCATTGCAGAAGGGAAGCAACATGTGCCTGACGCAAATTTCGCAATGCCCGATATTCCTAAAGAACACCCACTCCCATCCGTTGCAGTCGAGCCACATGAGTTGGCAACTGTCCCTCAGGAAGTTCCCCAAGCTGTTCCATCTCCCGCTGTGATTGATGCCTCTGTCTCTTCACCGGCACCTACACCGGTAGACTCAGTGCGCGAGACAGTGCCTGAACAAGACGCAGTTGCGCATGCAGCAGAGCCGAACCCTACAGTAACGGAGCTGGTTGATTCAGAGATCGATGGGCATACCGAACAAGAAGCGGTTGATGCACCGATCGATGATCGAAGTACTGACGAACAGAATAAGTCAGCAGAAGATCCAGACCTGTACGCAGTAAGGAACTTCTCACTTTAGGGTATATTCCAACTATAAAAACAGCGCACCTTTGGCGCGCTGTTTTTGTTGTTACTAGTGGACGACGAGAATGCCCCATCCGCTTTGCGGTGGGGATGAATCGTCGCCCAAAATGAGTGCGCGGTGGC